>CAZFJK010000005.1:0-53283 GCA_964519225.1 uncultured Methanosarcinales archaeon
AAAATCTTAAGCGAAGAGTTGCATACTTTGCTTCTAACCACCTAATACAATTTACGCCTATTGTCCTAACAGAAAAAAGTTCTCTTTGCTTTACTAGCCTTTTGTAAATGATTGCTATTTCCTGCAGCAAACTCACTTGCCTTAAATCATATTCATAATCCCTTTTCTGAACAAAAACTATTTTTGTAACAGTACCAACCTTAGCAAGCAATTCGATCGTTCTTGCCATAACAACAGGATTATCCTCAATAGAAGGAACATAGGGCAGAGCCTTACAATCGACTCTTAGAATTATTTCCTCACCTGCTCGAATTACTTCATATGAAAATGCTTCTTCTCCAGCCATGGGCTTACCTCTTTTTTGACAATCTTTTTCAGCAAGAGCTATTTCTATTCTTAATTAAACTCCTTTATTATTAAAATCTTCGTTTCTTCAGCTTACTACTCAAACATGCTCACATAAATTAATATAAAAAGTAAAGAAAAATAATTTATGCCAGAGCAAGATATTCGGCGTTTAGCTTCAATGCTTTCAACACTCGAAGACCGTTATGCAAACCTAAACAGAAAAGTAGAAGTGATAGAAAGCAACATGCTCAAAACAGACAAGCGCCTTATCCAAGAAACAAAACTGCTCACATCTGAAATAGCTGAGTTAAAGCAGGAGCTTACAGAGTTAAAGGACAAGCTCACGCTCGTAGCAAAAGAGCTCAAGAATTTTGCACCAAAAACAGAACTCGAAACGCTAAAAAAAACAGTTGAATTTTTTGACCCAATGCAATTCGTGACACGAAAAGAGGTTGAACGCATTGTCAAAGAAAAAATAGAAGAAGAAAAGCTCGGTTCGAAGTAACTTTTATAAAAACAAAAGATTTTACTCTTGAAAAAGAGGTGAAATACAAATGGCCTTATTCGGCTTCGGAAAGAAAAAGCCTTCTAAGGGCGTTCCTATAGAACTTGTCATTCAGCTTAAAAATCAAGGCTTATCTAATGATCAAATTATTGCAGAACTCCAAAGAAGAGGATATTCTTCTGCACAAATCTTTGATGCATTATCAGAAGCACAACTCAGACTAGGTATGCCTGAAAAAGCACCAGCTCCACCAATAGCGCCAGTGCCAATAGCACCACAAACAAAAGCTCCACCTGAATTACCGCCAATGCCAGCACCGAAGCCAGAAATCACAAAAGAGACCATAGAAGAAATAGCAGAAGCCATAATCAATGAAAAATGGGATGAATTAATGAAAGCAGTTGATGTAATTATCGACTGGAAAGACAAAGCAGAAGGCAGGCTTTCAAAAGTCGAGCAGGCAATAGCAGACTTAAAATCAGATATTGCAACGCTAAAGCAAACAATAATAGGAAGGATTGAAGAATATGACCAAAGCATAAAAGAAATCGGAACAGAAATAAAGGCAATGAGTGAGGTATTCAAAAAAGTTATTCCAACACTCACAGAAAATGTGAAAGAGTTATCGGCAATAACCGAGGAGCTGAAAAAGAAAAAACCAAAATCAACCAAAGAAAGCTAAAAAAGTCTAACTAAAAAGTCTAAATCTTTTCTCTCGTCAATAAAACTATAGCAAATATAGCAACGATAAGAATAAATAATGCGCCAAGAACCTTTGTGTTAAAAATAACCTTAAACACATTTTCTTTAAACGTTCCTGCTTCACCTGGCTGAGGCTGGACTTGAGCTTCGGTGATTGCTTTAGCTTCAACCGGCGCCTTTTCAGCAGTTATCGGTAAAAGCCTTTCGCCATAGACATAGCCAAGTGCTGCAAAAAATATTATCAGTGCAATAGCTATAATCAGCATCTGAAAGCCTTTATTCTTGCTAACAAATTCAGCTATCATCTCTTCTTTTACGCCGAGAATCATCAACAGAACAAGAAGCAGAACAAGAAAAATAAAGATAACAACAAACCAAGGAGCCATGAAATTGATAACGACTAGAACATCCTTAAATAAAATCCCAAGAAAAGCAGCTATTATTGCAACAGCAGCTGCAAAAGCTTTATTCTTACCAAGGAGTTCGGTTTTGCTCAGCAAAGCATAAACAACTACAAAAATCAATAATGCAGGTAATAAAACAGCAAGATAGTTCGATATCATCATCGTGGAATCTTAATTTCTGCGGCTTCTTCCTTGCCACCTCCAACAATTCCAAATATTGCGAGTGCGAAAACAAGCATTACAATAAGAAAGGTTACTGCTTCACTGCCAAAAAAATCATATAACCAACTTATATCATAAAAATAACCGATCGTTCCAAAGAAAATAAACAATATTAGCAATAATGCAACAATAACACCAATCATTTTGCCAGCCCCACCACCAGGTGCTGCTATAAGTCCGCTTATCAACAAGAATAAAAGTATTGCAAGTATAACTAAGGAAATCTGCGGCAAGATAGCGTTAATTATAACAACAACATCAAACCCGCTCGGATAGCTTCCAGTAACATGCGGAATAACAATAGCAAGAGCAATAACTAATGCAATCATTACATCTACATTCTTTTTCCCTGTAATCTTTGTTTTTTGAAAAACAGCGAAGGTTATTGAAAATATCAACAAAAACGGCAAAAGAACATCCATTATTCCCATTTCCTCAAGCAAGGTCATAACAGTTCTGAAATCAAAAGGCATTTTTTATCCCTCCTTTTTGGTGCTTGGTGCTTCTTTTGTTATAAAGTATATTGCAATCACGATAAAAGCAAACAAGGCAAGTGTTCCAACGATCTGCATGCTTAGTCTGAATTGAAGTACCTGCCATAGCGGCACTAGCCAGCCGAGAGCATGTAGGAATATCAAAACAATACCTAAAAACATAATCACCATAAAAAGCACTTTCCAGCCGCCCTGTAAAAAAATACCTTCTCCCTCTGTTTTTACAAAAATACCGACCAATGCTAAAAACAGCACTGCCAACAAAACGAGCAGAACAGTACTTGCAAGAACTTGATTTATCACGCTAACGATTTTTGTTGATGCAACGACTAGAAAAGCTGCAACAAACGCAACAATCGCATTCAAATTCTTTTTGGTTATCTTCTTTCCCTCAACTTCCTGAACACCAAGAACTTTTGTCTTTTCAAGTATTGCAAAAACTATAGTAAAGACAAGCAGGAAAGGCAGAACAACATCGTATAAGCCAACTTTATCTAAAAAAATAATCACCTCTTTTAGTCCGCTCATTTCTTATAGAGAGAATTATTTAAACTATATAAAGGTTTTTCTGATTTGTTCTTTGTTCTTCCTAACTTCAAGCCGCGAAAAAACAAGAAACAGAAACAAAAACAAAACTTTAAAATAATTTTCAGTAATCCAACCTTAAAAAATGCCAAAAAAAGCATTGCTTGTTGTTGCTCAGAATGGATATCAGCCAGTAGAATATGCAAATACACGCGCTGAGCTTGAAAAAGCAGGAATTTCTGTTTCAGTAGCTTCTCCTAATGGCGGAACTGCAACAGCATCAGACGGCTCAAGCATAGAAACAGACCTAACAATCAAAGATGCAAATATAGATGACTTTGATGCACTTGTTATTATCGGCGGACCAGGAGCAAGAGAAAGCCTATCAGCTCTGCCAGAACTGAATGAGCTTATAAAATTAGCCAATGAAAAGGGAAAAATCGTTGCAGCAATCTGCATATCTCCAACAATACTTGCAGAAGCAGGCATACTTAAAGGAAAAAAAGCAACTGTCTGGTCCGCGCCAGGAAATGAATTCGGCATAGAAATCCTCAAACAGCACGGTGCAGAATATACCGCTAAACCAGTAGAAGTTGATGACAGCATAATTACAGCAAACGGTCCTGCAGCAGCAACCGATTTTGGAAAAAAGATAGCAGAACTGCTACTGGCCTAAAAAATGTTCGAATTCAATCACATAAAGATCGCTTGGCTAGGACATGCATCATTCAGGATAGAAAAAGAAATAACTATTTACATTGATCCATTTCGGTTAAAGCCGCATCAACCAAAAGCTGATATTGTGCTGGTTACGCACGACCATTATGACCATTGTAGTGAAACAGACATTAAAGCAATATCAAAAGAAGACACTGTTATAATTGGACCAGAAAAAGCAATGAAAAAGCTTACTGGAAATACAAAAATAATCAAACCTGGTGAAACAATTAAGATAAAAGGCATTGCAGTAAAAGCAGTTCATGCCTATAACACAAACAAACCTTTCCATCCAAAAGGCACTGGCGTTGGATTTATCATAACAATAAACGGCACAAAAATCTATCACGCTGGCGACACAGACTTAATACCTGAAATGGACGTAATAACAGCAGACATAGCCCTGCTGCCAGTTGGCGGAACATACACAATGAATGCTTTAGAAGCAGCAGAAGCCGCAAATAAAATCAAACCATCTGTTGCAATACCAATGCATTATGGAAAAATCGTCGGCACAAAAGAAGATGCTATCTTATTCAGCAGAAAAGCAGAATGCGAGGTGAAAATCCTTGAGCCAGAATAAGCTAAAGAGAACAAGTGCAGCCAGCATAACACCCGAAAAAGCAGAAAAAAAAGTTCTTGTTGCTGGCTATGTCCATGAAACACGCATTCTCGGAAAAATCGCATTCATTGTGCTGCGTGATTTCAGCGGAACTGTTCAGCTTACTGCAGTAAAAAATCAAACTCCCGAAGAGACTTTCAGCAGAATAAAACAACTCACTCACGAAACAGTAATCCAAGCAGCAGGAACAGTAAAAGCAAATCCGCAGGCCCCTCGCGGCGTTGAGGTTCTTCTTGAATCAATCGCAATACTGTCAAAAGCAGAGCCTTTACCAATAACAGTTACAGAAAAAGGAATAAAAATCGGTTTGGACAAGCGGCTTGATTATCGCTGCATCGATTTGAGAAAACCAGAAAACAAAGCCATTTTTATTATTCAAAATGCCATAGTCGATGGATTTATTGAATGGTTTAGAAAAAACGGCTTTGTCAGAGTATTTACTCCATGCATCATAGGAAGCTCGTCTGAAAGCGGAGCGAATGTCTTTGAAATAAAATATTTCGATAGAAAAGCATATCTTCGCCAAGACCCTCAATTACACAGACAGCTAACTATAGCTGGCGGCTTTGAAAAAATCTACGACATAGGCCCAAGCTGGCGTGCTGAGTTAAGCCATACAACAAAGCATCTTTGCGAACACAGAAGCTGTGCTGCAGAAATAGCATACATCAAAGATGAAACAGATACTATGCGTATTGAAGAACAGCTCGTCATTTCAGCTCTAAAATACATAAAAAAAGAATGCAAGAATGAACTTAAACTACTCAACGCCAAGATAAAAATTCCAGAAACACCATTTCCAGAATTAAGATTTCCAAAGATATACGAAATCCTAAAATCGCTTGGAAAAGAACTTCCTGAAGGCAGTGATTTAGACACAGAAAGCGAAAAGCTTTTAGCGGATTACGTCAAAAAGAAATATCATACAGAATTCTTTTTCATAAATCGTTTTCCATTTGCGATAAAACCATTCTATGTAATGCGCGTTGATGATCAACCGTTATATGCAAGAAGCGTTGATTTTTACTTCGGTGAAATCGAATTAAGCAGCGGAGGCCAAAGAGAACATCGCTATGAAAAGATCATGGAGCAGATCAAAATAAAAGGAATGAATCCAGAGCGACTTGAATGGTTTACAAGATTTTTCAAATGGGGTGTTCCACCACATGGCGGCTTTAGCATAGGCATAGAACGATTCACAGAAGCATTACTAAAGCTCGACAATATAAAAAAAGCAGTTCTCTTTCCAAGAGACCCAGAAAGGGTTTTGCCATAATTGATCAAAAAAATGAAAAATTTCTTTGAAAAAGAGGAAGTAAGGAAACTAATTAACAAAATAAAAAAAGAGCTGAACTCTGCTTTCAGGCCATTGTTCTTCTTTCACGATGACTGCGATGGCATATGCTCATTTTTAATACTCTACAAGTATCTTCCACAAGCCGAAAAACCATACGTCGTTGTAAAAAGCGATCCTTACGTTGATAAGAGATTTATTGGAAAGTTACGCTATGCAAATCCAGACAAGGTTGTTGTTCTTGATCTCGCAGACATCAAACAAAGTTTTTTGGAACGCTCAAATCAGCACATTATCTGGCTTGACCATCATGGTCCAGCTGAAAAGAAAAATAGCAGAATCACTTATCTCAACCCGCGGCTATACGACTGTAACTATCCCGTCTCAGCTTTATGCTATGAAATTGCTGGCAAACCAGAAAACTTACTATGGATAGCTACTGTCGGCTGCATAGCTGATTGGCACATTCCTGATTTTTTCCCTTTTTTCCTAAAGAAGTATCCTGACCTAGCTGAACGAAAATCTATCGGTGACATAATTTACAAAACAAAATTAGGAAAAGTAATCAGGATTCTCTCTTTCGCACTAATGGGCAGGTCAAAAGAAGCATATCCATATATCGAGCATATCAAAAAACTTCAATCACCTTACGAGCTATTAAATGCAGAAACAAGCAATGCAAGGATAATACTAAAAAAATACGAAAAGATCAACAAAGAGTATCAATCCTTGTTTGCTAAAACGTTGGAAAATATAAAAAAGCAAAAAGACAGACCTCTTTTTCTGTTCACTTATTCAAATGCAAAATATAGTTTAACAAAAGAACTAGCCAACGAACTAATCTACTTATTCCCAGATAAAGTTATCATTATAGGAAGAGAAAAAAACAACGAAATAAGCTTGTCTCTTCGCGCAAGAAAACTAAACCTGAGAAAAGCCATACCATATGCTCTTAAAGGTCTTTGGGGCTACGGCGGTGGTCATGAATGTGCCGCAGGAGCAACAATAAAAAAACAAGACCTCAAACTTTTCATCCAGAGGTTAACATCATTAATAAAATAATCTACAGAAATTCCTCTTTATAAAGCTCTGCTCGTCGTTTTGTTTTCTCAAATTCGAGTTGTAAGCTTTTATACAATTTAGCAAACCTTATTTTTCTCTTAAGCAAAGAAGCAATTTCCCTTTCACGCATCTTCAGTTCAGTCTCTGCTTCATTTAAAAGCCCGAGTAGCATTTTTTTCTTCGCATCGATTTCTTCCATCTGTCGCTTACAACGCTCCAGTGCTTGCTCTTTAAGTTTTATTTTCCTACGTCTGCTAACAATGGCTGCTTTCAAATCCGACTTTCTCTTCAAAAGCTCTTTATCTACATGCTTCAATCCGTACTTCTCTCTTAGCCTGCGCTGCTTATCCTCGAATGATTTTATTTCTGTAAGAACCTTCTGCCGCTCGGCAAGTTCTCGTTTTGCGGCTGAGAGTTCAAACTTCAATTTTTCAGCCTTCGCTGCAAGATTAGCATGCTCCTTCTCCAATTTAGACATCTCTTCATTCAACTTCTGTAACTGCTTCTCAACTTTTGCCTTTTGTTCTTCAAGCGCAGAAATGTTTTTTTCCAAACTTGCAACTAAATTTTTGTATTGAAGCAATTTTCCTTCGAGTGCTATACTCTTCAAAGAAAATCGCTCAAACCGCCTCTTTATTCCAGTCACGGTTCGTGTATAAAGAGTATAATATCCGCCGGCAACAAGCAAAATAACAATAATGACTAATAATAAAGCAATATTTTCTTTCAACAAATTATAAAATGCTTTAAACAATTCAACCAGACCTTTTCGTTCCATCACAGCTGGAACACCAGGAATCACTTCCTTTCTCCCAGCTTTTTCAACAACAGTCAACTCGAATATCGCATTGCCGTTTTTAACGGCTTTCAATCGCAAAGAAACATCGATTTCACCATCTCCATTAAGATCTACTTTTGCTTCATCGCCAACAAACAACTTGTATTCCTTATCATTCAAAGTAAGCTTAGCATAAGTTAATGTTAATTTCATCAGCTCAATCGAATAAGTGCTTCCTTCAAAAACAAAATCACCGATTTCTCCTTCTGCTAAAGAAAAGGTGCCTACTTCAGAAGCAGGTCCAAGTTCGTATCTTTTCTTCTCTTCTCTCTCTTCTTCAACCGCAGCTACATGTTTTTCAGAAACACCCACAGCAGCTTCGGCACCGGCACCGCCCGCGCCTCTTTCTTCACTAACTTCTTCTTCGGCTGGTTGTTCAACAAGTGCTCCTCTAAAGTAAATAACCATCTTATCGACTGACGCGCCCTCGCCTAAAATTCTTGCCTTAAACCTAATCTTCCCTGATGAAGTATTTGCGTCGGATAAATCAGTATTTTTCTCAATGGAAATCCAGTTGTTCCCAGAATCAACAGAATAAGCATATTCAACATAGCTATCGCTTCCATAAACAGCAAATTCAATAATATGAAATCCAGAGTTCGCTGTATTCTCCAATCCTTCAACGCGCACATATCTCAACGGAGTGAATGAGCTAAAGTTATACCATTGGACGCTTTGTGCATGCTTATTATTTACGAGCCTTGTCCAATTGCTGCCATCGGTTGAAATATATAAACTATAATTATACCATCTTCCATCGTAATCCCACAATCTAAAATATATCTTATCGACGTAAATTAACTTCGAAAGCTCAACAGTCATATTGCAAGGCCAGGTACAATAGGCAAAGTTAGTTGACGACTCAATATCATCAATCAATTGTCCTGGCATGTTGTCCGCATAAGCCGTGGCTCCATGGCTTGATGATGCCCAATCATAGCTCGCGTTATAAAAAGTTTCATCGCTCGCATTAAAGCTAAGCCATCCTATCAAAATATCCGGTTCCAAGTCTTTTGTCTGAATTTCTGCGTAATCGCTTACTGTCGTGTAATTTATCTCAATCTCATTTACTCTCGGCCTTGTCGTGTTATCACTGCTGTTCATAAAAACTTTGAATCTTAAGAATCTTTTTCCATCGTGCTCTGTGGCTATATCATCACCGTCGGCGTAATAACTTGAATTAGTGCCATCCGGACCGACGAAATTCCAACTTGCATTATCATTATTCGTGGCTATCTGCACCCCAATAAAAGTTCCGGGTGGCGTATTAGCATCGATAGATATTTTTCCGAATTTTACATTCGTGCCAAGATCATACGTTTTACTAATATAGTTACCACTCACAGAATTTACTATATCGGACGTCCACACACTCGTACCGCCATTCGCTAAATATATTCTTCTTCCTTTATGAGCAAGTTGGTTTATATTTGTTGTTTGCGATGCAAAACTCCAACTGTTCAACAGCTGCGGAGAACTCCAGTTACTTACATCAACAACATGAACAGTATCGCCGTTTTCATCGCCAACATAGAGATAATCACCAATTTTCGTTATGCCTTCTCCATAGAAGCAATCGCTTGTGCTTCCGCATTCAAGGTAATCCATATCAAGGGTTCCTGCAGGAGAACCGTTTTTTAGATATCTGTAAACTGATGTATGCATCAACGAAGGCAAGTTCCGCGTATTTGCATAGATGTAGTTCTCATCAACGCAAATTCCGATAGCAGAAACAGCTGTGAAATTAAATCCTGTATAGACCCAATTATTACCTTCATCTGTGACAAGCCATTTTCTAATCAAATTGTCATAAGTCCAGTATTGGCTCCAAAACACAGCGGTTCCATTTCCGCTCAAATAAGGATCAAACTCCAGACCTGTATATACACCGACCATTCCTGTATTATCACCCTCGTGTCCAAAACTCGAGTTAAATCGCCTTACCTCATCCAAGTTTGCTGAGAAGAAATGATCATTGCTCCAGCCAGCAATACTTCCATTTACAAAAGTCAGATCCCACTTATCTACCGACTCTGTTGCTGTTTGAACTCCTGCATAAATGGGATCAGCAGCATGGTTCAAAGCGAGGGTTAAACTACTCTCTTTACTTGTATTTTCAAACATTCCTTCTGTGAAGTTTTCTTCGACTATCTTGCCATGGCTTCGCTTCAATCTCGCGGTTCCGTTCACAAGCTCAATTAAGCTTGCATTAAATATGTAATCGTTTGCGTTACTGAAATCCCAAGTGTAGTTAACTATACTTATTTCGCTTGGCGTCCTCCATAGTTCAACATAACTGCAAACAGCATTAGCACCGCCGATTCTTTGAATTTTAAGTTCGACAACTCCATCGCTTATCGCACTTGCTGGAACATCATATGTTCGTACTTCAGGATTGTACTCAGGAACAGAATAATCATCATCAACAGTATCATTATCTATGTAAACGTCAACGATTCGTCCTTCTCCTGTAGGTTGCAGGAACCAAACCTTGAACTGATAATCGTATAACGGACTTACATTATACCGCAAGATCACAGCATCGGGATGATAACTCACAGTTCTATAACGCTTATCGATGCTTGAATTGACTCCGCTGCCAAACTCAAAATCAGTTCCCTGCATTAAATGAGGTTCATTGCTCGCATTACCACAGTCATCTTCTAAATATGGAATAAATGCGCACGGCGGGCATGGACCGCCACAATCGATCCAATCCTCACCTTGATTCTGTATGCCATCGTTACAGCTTACGCACGTTCCTCTCTCATAAGACCAAGTAACAGAAACATTATCAAAATAGCTCCCATTGTTTCCCCAGGAATAAAGAGCAATTGTTCCTTTGCTCAGGTCAGTATCATTAACGTCGAAATAAAGAGTATTATTGATATAGCACTTTATGTTAGAACCATTAACAATTATCCTGTAATGATACCATTCTCCCAAAATTGGAGAAAACAGAGAAGAATTGCCCAACTCTGTTCTGGTTCCGTTCACGAATTTCTCTAACTTTACAAAAGAACCGCCATCCCCCATGTTCATTCTAAACCTGTAATAACTCTCATTATCGAGATATCTGAACATTACTCCAAGAGAATCATCATCCAGACTCATCATATCAACTTCAAACACATAGTTATTCCATTCAAAAGCATCAGAACTGTTCCAAAAAGAATATGTTCCCGGCGCATCAGTAGCAAGGTCACCACTATAAATATTGCTATCCTGAACGTAATGACCACTATCCACATACCAATTCGAAGGCGCAGAGGTTGTTCCCTGATCCACAACAGCCCATCCATCGGCATTTCCATCATCAAAATCGTCTCTGAAATCGATATCATAAACAGTTTGCAATTCGCAACTGTTCGATTGACAATCGCTATTTTGCAAACAGGTTTTTCCATCAGCGCAGCCAGCGCAATAAGGTCCTCCGCAGTCAACATCGGTTTCGTTATTGTTCTTTATTCCGTCATTACAGCTAACGCAAATTCCAGCTTCGCAATGCCCACTTGCGCAATCATCGTTACTATTACACTGCTTTCCATCAGCACAATTAGCACCGCATATGCCGCCGCAATCAATATCGCTTTCATCCTGATCTTTTATTCCGTTTGAGCAGCTTGGAGGTACTGTAATATTCAAACTAACATTGAATAGGCGAAGCGTTGAGTTTTCAGCATCTGCATATTGCCAAATATACGAAGCATATTGAAAATATCTGTTTTTGGGAAGATTCAAACTTGAAGGTTGTGCAATAAAAGAGGAAAAACTTTCACCACTACAAGCAAGATCATCACAACTTCTAACCTTAAATTTCAATTCAGATGCTGTATAAACATAAAGCTGTTTCACTTCGCTTGCACTTAATGCTCTTGAAAAGGCCATGACTTCATCGAATTCTCCAAAGTTTTGTCCGCCGCCAACATAGTTTCCAATATACACCAAGTCGTTAGTTTCTTGCGCAGAAGATTGACATTTATATTTTCCATCAATGTAAAACTTTGTAGTTCCTCCGCTACCAATTGCAACTAAATGATGCCATCCTGCTGAAAGAACATCCACATCAAATCCGCATGAATAGAACCCGCTTACGTAAACACCTAACAATCCAGAACTATCTACTAAAACATGATGATGTCCTCCTCCCTGCTGGAATAATGTTCTCCATCCGCCTGTTGTGGTTGGCAACGGAAACAACACCCAAGCTGATAGCGTCCAACTGCTTCCTAAACTTATTGGTGAAACCTGAAGCATATGGTCCGAAGCAGAACAGTTAACACCATAATCCCTAAAACCATCAATCCATCCAACACCGTTTATCAAAGTAGCATTGTTTCCGTTTCCGCTGCTGTCATAAGCAGTCGTACCGCTACCTTCATCTAAATGCAATTCCAAAACAATATCAGATAGATTAAGCTCAGCATTTGTTTTCCAGCTTATGTATGTCCAATTAACCTCCTCATCGTTGATATTAATGATTGGACTGAGATATATCCCGCTATTTCCTAAGAAAGAATCAGTCACAACAGCGTCATAATCGTCATCAAAAGTGGTATTATCAAAACTTCCGTTCAAAAAAGAATATTTTCTCGAAGCCAAAGAAATAAAAGTTCCTGAAGATGAACTTTCATTCACAGGATATAAAACCTTGAATGTTTTGTTTGAGGAAGCAAATCCACAGGCTCCATCAACATCACAACATCTTGCATTCCAATGATACCACCCTTTATCAACATTGCTCAAATCCCACGACTTCGTATCGCTCGTTCCACTAAATTGTTTTGTTTCAACCGCTTGCCAGCTTCCGCCGATATCGCTCCATAAAGTACAATTGCCCAATCCATCATCTAAATCAGTAGCGGTTACTGTTAATGTAATATCATTTGTAAAAAAGAACTGCGTCTTGTCATCAGGACTAACCAGCGAAACATCGGGCGGAGTAGGAGTAATATTGTAATTAACAGTTGCATTATAAAGGATGGGTGTATAATTCACATTCTCAGTACTAAAATATGCTTTATACTGAAAATATCTGTTAGGCGAAACATTCAAAGAAGAGGGACTGTTTAAATAATAACTTGAACTTGAACCATCAGGCCCAACAAAATCTTCTCCACTACAAGCAGAATTATCGCAACTTCTCACTTGAAACTTTAAATCGAGTGCACCTCTAAGATAATGTTCCTTGATCGTGCTGGCAGAAAGCACAGAGTTGTGAACAACGAATTCATCGATATAACCATCAAAGTAATAAGTCGGACCACCACTAACGTCTCCTGTATGCATCTTACTGCTGTCGACCATACAACCAATACTGTCATCACCTGAATGACTGTTCATAGTTACTGAAATAGATGTAGAACCAACAAGCTCACCATTCACATAAAACCTTAGTTCATCATTTCCGTCAAAAACTAAAGCAACATGATACCACTCACCGGCATCTATTGATGCTGAAAACCAGTTCCCATCCCAGCCATTTGATTCAACCCATGCTCCGCCGTAGACATATCCATTGTAGATGTAAATGCACATCCCATTCGTGCTACCTCCCTCTTCAAACAGAAAGTGTGTTCCGCTCACAGAATCTGCCTTAAACCAAAGCTCAATCGTTCTGTCTGTAAAATCGTTGTCAAATACAGCATTAGAACTCGTACTTGGGTCATCCAAATAAACATAATCATCGATTCCATCGAAGCTTCCCCCTCTACCGAATCTTCCATCAGCACTTGTATTCGCTCCATTTCTACTTGTGAAATTAATGTTTCCTGCCCCGCAACTGTCCTTCACGTCATAATCGCTTCCACTCCACGATTGTTCATTCATATGAACCAAATATTCGCAGTCAGGAACTTCAGAACTTGTTAATTCATCACTATACCTTAATCCTTCACTCCACTCGAGTATTGTCCAGTTAACAATTCTGCCTGCGTCTTTAACTTCACTTGCATAGGTTCCATCACTATAATAACTCGTATTACCCGAATCGCTCCAGTCAAGCACAATGCCGCTGCCATTCCATCGCGTATGATAAAAATTTCCTGAGAACGTCGTCTCGTTCTTTTCTATAAAAGCAGGATCACTGCCATTAATCAAAATAGAATATTCTTTTCCTGGAAAAACCTTTTTTAGAAAAATCCATTTCCCTAAACAGACATTATTCTTGGAATCCCAATCCGCACATTTATATAACCTATCCCCAGAAGCAACTACTTTAAACTCCATAGGCTCGTCTATTTTAGGTTCTATAACAAACAAATTATCTTTAACTAATTGAATATCGCATAGATCAGAAAGTTCCTCGCCGAGATAAAGATCATTTATCCTTAAAGATTTTATCTTCTTATCTTCAAACAACAATTCAACATCATACAAACCTTCTGTTACACTATCGGATTGAAGTTCTTCAACAGAAAATCCGGTAAGTTTATTAAGAACTTTTACTCTTTTCAAAGATACCCCACTCGCCCTAGGATTGAATTTCACCTTCTTAGGAACACCGAATTTTAAAATCTCAGTATGTTTTCCAACGATAATACTAAAAAACCGCCCTTTCCAATCAAATACCTTCAAGAGCACAACCTTATTACCCTCAGCTTTTGATTTACTTAACTCATATTTCACATTTCCAACAATTTTAATTGGCAAAACCTTATCATAAGTATGGTAAAATCGTACAATCAGTGTGCCATTCAAAATTTCAGTTGAATTGACTATAACATCGAACAGAGGATCGTCTTTCAATTTTTGATAGCTCACATTAACTTCACTTGTATTCGTCTTGCTTTCATTTTTGAACAACAGCCAAAAAGGTTCAAAATCAGGTTTAACCGATATTTCCCCCTTTCCAACAAATATCAGATCGTCATCGCATTCAGAACAAAAATAAACATTACTATTTGAGTCAAGCAGCACATTAATATTCGAAGTTTCTGCTTCAAACTCAAAAAAGATTCCTTTATCTTTTTCCTTTACAACTCCAAGTCTCTTCAAATCAGAATCCACTTTGAAATCGAATTTTATTTTCTTCAGTCTTTTCATGTTTAAGGAAAACTCAATAGTATGAGTTCCTTTGTTGATTTCATGTTCGTCTCCATAAGAAACTTCCTTTCCATCAAGCTCCACCTTTGCAACATCTTTTTCTGAGATCCCCTTAAACTTTAAACTAACAGAAGGCAGTTTTTCTTTCGATTTTTTTATGTAGTAATTTATCCGCTCAAGCCAAAGTTTACCATCGACTTTAACAACAACCTTCAACTTCTTCTTACCTCTAATGTTCAAAGCGCATGTTTCAACACATTCCCCATCCAAAACAATCGCGTTTTTCTTAGGAAGCTCTTTGTCTTTTGTCGCATTTACTGCTGTTTCGTTAATTTTTTCTATTTCTTCAACTTTTTCAATCTCTTCTCTTCTTTCTTCCATTTCTTCTGAGATATTTTCTTCTTTTTTAATGACAACAGCGCTCTTAGTTTCATTAATCCGAATCTCCTTTCTAGACTCATTAATTTCAAAGGTGTCTTTTGTCGCATTTACTGTCTTCGCTTCTTCTTTTTCCTCATTTTCTTCTTTTGTTCCCTCCTCAACAATAGAAGCATCTTCCACCTGTTTTTCTTCTGTTCCTTCCTCCTTTGTAGTTTCTTCTTTGCTTTCGCTGACTTTCTCGACGTTCTTATCTTCTTTTTCTACTTGAGGTTCTTCTACAGTTTCTTTGCCTTCTTCAGTTTCCTCGGTTTTCTCTGTTTCTTTTTCATCAAGTTGTTGTTCGGTTTTCTCAGGTTTTTCTGACGTTTCTTTTTCTTGCTTAGATTCCTCTTCTTCACCTAGCTCATTTATCTCTTCTTCTTCTACCTTCTCTCTATCATCAATTTTTTCTTTCTCAACCACAGGCTTAGCTTTTTTAATCCTCTCAATCACTATCTTTCCTGCCTCTTGTTCCTTTTTTTCAATAGCATTACTGATCACATCTTTTGCAATATGATAACCAATCAAGGATTGCTCAAGTTCTTCAGGAAAGGCGTAAACAATGTATTCTTTTCCAGAATCGTCTTCGAGGTATATTTCAAAAGAATCGCCAGAAAAATTACCGTAAACAGTTAAACCAATCAAAGTTTCATTTTCCTCAAGCTCGAGTTGAAAAGAACGATCAGTTATTATGTAAGAATCGACTTGAATAAATTTCTCCTCTAAATTCTCATATAGAAACATTCCTGAAATCGGGTAATTACATCCATACAAACCAATAAGTAGTACAATAAAAACCAGTCCAGCAACTATTAAAACCTCTTTTTTCATACTTCTAAAACTCAGAAAACTTTTTGGTTTATAAAATTTGTTTTTCACAAACCAAAGAAATTTTCACTTTGAAGTAAGAATACATCTTTTTAAATAAATTTTGTTTTCAAACTTGCTAAATTGTCACCGCCAATAATCGAAATAAAATCAGATAATGAACGCTTTTGGCACGGACATAAGTTTAATCTAATAGGCTCTCCATACCAAGCCAAAATTCTAAGAGAACTGATCTGTTCAGTCAGACAATCAAAGATTTTTTATCTAATATGCAGCTCAGGAAAAACTCCAACAGAATTGGCCAAGATACTAAAAATTTCAAGAACTGCAGTAACACTTACTCTAAATAAATGGCTCATCCTTGGCGTTATCAAAAAGCAAAGAAAAGGTAGGAGTGTTGTGTACAGCGTTGAAAAAGAGAAATTCTACGACATGATATTTGATATTATCCATCACGGCGTGGATCAAAGACACGAAGACTTCTTTTGCAAAGACAACCATGATAAGAAAAAAATTACCAGACTTTTCAGAAATAAAAAATTCAGAGATTTTCTCGATTTTTGCCTTTTCAGGTTAGCGAAGCAACAAAACAGGCCATTAATAAAATTAGTAGATGACCTATTAAATGTGCTTCAACTAGTTTACATTTCAGCCATTCTTAAAAAGCCTATTGAACTAAACGGAATCCTTGCATTAGAAAGCCGAGAGCTCTTAAAAAATGTCGATCAAGAAATAAGAGACGGAATAAAAGCATTAATGAAATATTTTTTGGCAAATCCTCCTCACTACTACACCCATCACCTAAGCTTTTTAACCAAATGGGTAGAGAGAAAAAATAATAATTAATCCCTAGCAAACAACTCAATCATTTCTAAATTCAGCATTGTTCTTTCCTTACACTTACCATCACAGGCAACTATCTCTTGCCAAGCTTGTTTTATCTCAGCGCTTTTTTCTTGCACAGCATCATTGACATACTTTACTGCTTTACTGAACTCAACAACATTATCAGTTCCCCAATATTTATCTGCTGTTAACAGTTGAACAATAAGCTTTCCATTTTCAAATCCGTGCTTTTCACCTTCTAATGAAACAGTTGCAATCATATCAAAAAACTTGTCTGCCTTGCAATCAAAATCAGCAAGACAGAGCGTAAGTGTTTCCCAGCGTTCGCTAAAGGCATCTATTCTACCCTTAGCAACAAGCTTTTCAATATCAGTAATTAGAGCAGCTGCCTTAACTTTATCCCTCTGGCTCCTGTATAACTCAATCAGTTTCAGAACGAGCTCTTTAAAATAGCTCGCGTTGTCATTGCTCTGGATGTTTTCAGCTTTTTCATCCAACCTTTCTTTTAAAACAAGCTCATTGTTGGGTGCGCCAATAAAAGCTCCAACAGGAGTTGAGTTTTTTCCTAGTTTCCCAATAACGAAAATACCAAGCAAAAGTAAACAAACAATCAAAACGAAATATTTTAACTTACGCATAAAATATCACCAATGAAACAAATATATATTTTTTTCTATCTAAAATTATCTATTCAATTATCCAAAAAGTAATGGCGTAAGAAAAACCTCAATCAAACCAGCAACCAAAAGCAAAGCTATTGCAATGAAAATCAGATCAAGAGCA
Source organism: uncultured Methanosarcinales archaeon (assembly GCA_964519225.1). Taxonomy (GTDB): domain Archaea; phylum Nanobdellota; class Nanobdellia; order Woesearchaeales; family B54-G15; genus B54-G15. Next base: position 17,655 of record CAZFJK010000005.1, read on the forward strand.
TCCCTCATTATTCTATTAAACTTCTCACCTTTAAATTCGTGCCTTATTATTGCTATGCTTATTATTCCTCCAGCAAGGGCGCCAATAAAATAAGCAATAATCTCTGGCAATCCATGTAGCAAGTATCTCATAAACCCGCTTGCTGTAACTTGTAAAGCATGGGCGTGCTTTAACCCATTTGAAATAAAACTCCCAATTGCTACAGCCATTACGCTAGCGTTCCATGTCAAAATAAATATCGCTCCAGCACCATAAAAGAACGAAAAAAGAACACAGAAAAGAAGAATCTTAACGTTGTTGAAAAAAATCACGCTTAGCATGTTCATGCTTGAAAAGAAATTTCCAGTTGCAGCACCTCTAACTGCCATTACTGTGTTTATTTGCGTACTAAATATCTTCACCGCAACCTCGCCTGGCAAAAGAACATATGAAACAACATAACCGACCAAAAACCCTAAAAAAAGAAAAGCAAACATCTCAACGCTTTTCATATGCGCTTTTAATACTTTTTTCTCATCTTCTATCGTAATATCCTTTCTTTCCTCCTTACTAATTAAATTATGCATAAAAGGAACACTTGCAATTACTGCCAAAACAACCATAACAAGGCTAACATAGCTACGAAAGATAACATAACCAATAATTAGTCCAAGAATACTGTAAGCAAACCCTAAAAAGAAAAGTTCCCACGGCCTGCCTTCTGCTTTTTTAGGATTGATCAATAATTCAAATACCATTACTTTGTTGGAGATAACATGTTAATTTAAAATTTTCTGAACTGAACAAAACAGACCTCATTTTATCGGTATTCTAAATACCGAAAAATATAAAATATCGGTATTCAAAATACCGCTAAGTGTTTTTCTTGCATTGCTGGATGTTTGAGTTTTTGCTTCGGTAACAACAACATTTTTAAACTGAACAATAGCTTCTTATTTTATAAGCGAATATTCGTAATAGCCAATAGCGGGGTAGAGCAGCCAGGAGTGCTCGGTGGGCTCATAACCCACAGGTCGGAGGTTCAAATCCTCCCCCCGCTATTTTTCTAAAAGTTTTTAAACCGTGCTTTCTTTTCCTGAAAAATGCCAAAGTCAGCTCAAGCCCAACCAGAGTACATAGAAAGAATCGTACCAGACACATCAATCATAATAGACGGCGTTCTCTCAGAACAGATCGAAAAAAAGCAGATCAGAACCGACGAAATCATAATCCACGAAGCTGTTTTAGCAGAGCTTGAGCATCAGGCAAATCTCGGCAAAGCAAGCGGATTTCTCGGCTTGGATGAAATAAAAAAACTAAGAGAACTTGCTTCTAAACAGGAATTCAAAATCTCGTTCCTCGGCACAAGGCCTTCGGCAGGAGCAATCCGCTATGCAAAACTCGGTGAAATCGACGCTATGATAAGAAATCTTGCATGGGAGCTTGGAGCAACCCTAATCACAGCAGATAAAACCCAAGCAAGGGTTGCAGATGCAAGGAGCATAGCCGTAAAGCTGGTCATCAAGGAAAAAGCAGAACCAAGAATAAAACTCGAACAATTCTTCGATGAACAAACAATGTCCATTCACCTAAGGGAAAACTTACAGCCTTATGCTAAAAAAGGAAAACCAGGAAAATGGCGATTTGTTCAGATCAAAAAAGAAATACTAACCCAAAAGGACATGCGTGAGATAGCAAAAGAAATCATTGAAGAAGCACGCCTTAGGGAAGACGGCTTTATAGAAATAGAACGAGAAGGAAGCACCATAATTCAGCTCGGAACATTGCGGATTGTTATCACAAAGCCACCATTTGCAGATGGCTGGGAAATAACAGCTGTAAGACCAATTAAACAGCTCAGACTAAAGGACTACAAATTAAGCAAAAAACTCACAGAACGCCTTGAAAGAGCAGAAGGAATTCTTATTGCTGGTGCTCCAGGACACGGTAAAACAACATTTGCTCAAGCACTTGCAACCTTTTATGCAAAAACGGACAAAGTAGTTAAAACTGTCGAAGCGCCTCGCGATTTACAGCTAGGCCCGAAAATAACTCAATACGCTGTCTCGCATGGCAGCCTAGAAGAAATCCATGATATTCTTCTACTTTCAAGACCAGATTACACAATTTTTGATGAAATAAGAAACACAAAAGATTTCAGGTTATTTGCAGATATGCGTCTAACAGGTATAGGAATGGTCGGCGTTGTCCATGCAACACAGCCAATCGATGCAATACAGCGCTTCATCGGCAGAATAGAACTCGGAATGATTCCTCACATCATCGACACAGTCATTTTTATCAAAGATGGAAAAGTAGACAAAGTTTATTCCCTCACTATGACAGTCAAAGTTCCGAGTGGAATGACAGAAGCTGATTTAGCAAGGCCTGTTGTACTTGTAAGCGACTTTGAAACAGGAAAACCAGAATATGAAATCTACACCTATGGCGAAGAAACAGTCATTGTTCCTATGCAGGAAACAAAAACAAGCATGCAACAACTAGCTGCAAAAGCCATCGAAGATTATTTCAAAAAATATTCACCAAAGATAAAAGCTGAACTTATTGGCTCGAACAGAGCAATAGTTTATGTTCCAGAAAAGATAATACCGCGTGTAATAGGAAAAAAAGGAAAAGAGATAGAACGCATAGAAAAAGAGCTCGGCATAAAAATAGATATCCAAGAGTTAGTACAGCCAAAGAGGATTCTAAAATCAATAAAATTCGAAGTCGATTTTTCAAAAACAGATATCATTTTTTACCTTGAAAAATCCATGCGTAATAAAGAAATAGCTATATACTCTGGTGATGAACTAATTACCTCGGTCTTTGCAAGCAAAAAAGCGACGATAAGAATAAAGCGAGAAAGCCAAATAGGAAAAGAAATCGAATCCGCAATAAACAAAGGAAAGATAAGGCTCGTCCAAAAATAAGCAAAAGCAAAATGCTAGACATAAAATTCATAAGGCAATATCCTGCTGAAGTACAACGCTGCTGCGACAGACGAGGATATAAAATCTCAATAAAAAACGTCCTTAAACTCGATGAACAATACAGAAAACTGCTCAAAGAACTTGAATCCTTAAGGCACGAAAGGAACAAGATAAGCAATGAAATAAGAAAATTAACTGTTGCAGGAAAAAAGAAAGAAGCATCAAAACTTATTGAAAAAGCAAAAACACTTCCAGAAAAGATAAAACAATTAGAAAAGAAAATCAAGAATGTTAAAGATAAGCTTGATTCAGAATTGCTTCTTATCCCAAATATTCTTGCTGGTGATGTTCCTGACGGCTTGGACGAATCAAAGAACATAATCGTAAAAGAACACGGCAAAATCCCGAAATTCGATTTTGAACCAAAACCCCATTGGGAACTCGCATCAAATCTTGACATCATCGACTTTGAAGCAAGTTCAAGGCTTGCAGGAAACGGCTTCTATGTGCTTAAAGGCAATGGCGCCAAGCTTGCAAGAGCACTGATCAACTTCATGCTCGATTTCCACGAAAAAGAAGGTTTGCTTGAAATAAGTCCGCCGCTGCTTGTAAAACGCGAAGTGATGATCGGAACAGCACAACTTCCAAAATTCGAAGAAGACGTCTATAAAACAACAGAAGGCCTTTATCTTATTCCGACAGCAGAAGTTCCTCTTGCAAATCTTTACAGAAATAAAATACTTGATGTAAAAGAACTTCCGAAAAGGTTCTGTGCATACACACCATGCTTTAGAACAGAAGCAGGAAAGCACGGCACAGAAACACGGGGAATGTACCGACTGCATCAATTCGATAAGGTAGAAATGGTAACTATCTGTCATCCTCAGCACAGCTGGAACGAACTCGAAACAATGCGAAACAGAGCAGAGCGTTTACTCGAACTTCTCGAACTGCCATACCAGACGCAGCTCCTTTGTGCGGGCGAAACCAGTTTTGCATCAGCAAAAACATATGATATATGCTGCTGGAGTCCGTTCCATAAAAAATATTTAGAAACAAGCAGTTGCTCAAATTGTCTTGACTTCCAAGCAAGAAGAATGAACACCCGCTTCAGAGAAAAAGGAAATCTCTATTTTGTACATACACTTAATGCCAGCGGACTTGCACTGCCAAGACTGCTTATAAGCTTGCTTGAATGCAATCAGCAAAAAGATGGCAGCATTCTTATTCCAAAAGTTCTCAAAAAATATTTCGGAAAAGACAGAATAGCATAAAATGACAAACATAAATCTCGAACAAAGGATAACCCCCTACTTTGGATACGAATATTGCGTAAGCTCTTCTGATAAAAAATTTTCAATTATTTACAACCCGGAAACAGGAAGGAATTATTTCAGATATGGTAGGACCATGCCTATCGAAGCCGAAATAAAAATACCTATATTAATGATTTATTTAACAGACAACGACGACGAAACCGCAGAAAAAATACAGAAACATCTTCGAAGAATCCTGCCAAACGAAACCACTTCTTTAAAATATGACAAAAAGAAAGGAGAAATCCTTATCCTCAGAAATCCTACTCTATCAGAATTAGAAAACAAAATTTCTTTTTGCGACGAAGCATCTGCTTGCTTCAATGCGCTGAAAGAGGAAATTAAAAAGTATAATTCAAGTTATGATAAAAAGAAAGCAGCAATAGTCGAAAGAATTGTACAATCGAAAATACTAAAAGACCATTGCCTCAAGCATCTTGAAAAGAAAGCAGCAATAAGAATTTATCAGTTAAACGGGCAGGTGCAAAAACTACGAACAAATATTTCATCCCTTTTCAAATCCTGGTATCATAAAATCATTTCTTGGTTAAGGGAAAGATTATTCTGGGATGCCCTATAAATTCAAAATCTTCATTTGAAATATCTTTCTATCGTTTTAGCGTTCCCAACGGCGTAGCAATTTACATCATTGTTGAAATAAATAAAATATTCTTTTGCCTTGAGTTTTTTCAGCTTATCTGCCCAATCTTTTAGCTCATTTCTGCTGTAATCATAATTATACCATCTGTCAGCTCCGTGGAACCTGACATAAACAAATTTTGCTGTTTTCTCGCAGTCATCAGGAAGTTTTGGCGCAGAGACAATGCAAAATCCAATATCTCCCTTCCTTAGCACATCATAGCTTTCTGCATTAAACCAGCTCTTATGCCTGAACTCGATTACATTTCTAAAATTTTTATCAAGGGCTTCAACAAAGTCTTTTAGCAATTTTTTATTAAATTTTAATGAAGGAGGAAACTGGAAAAGAATGCATCCGAGTTTATCATCGAGTACTTCTGCCAAAGAATAAAATGCTTTCAAATCCTTCTTAACACCCTTCAATTTTTTATCGTGTGTAATCCTTCTATTTGCTTTCAAGCTAAATTTGAACCCAGATGGGGTTCTTTTAAGCCAGCCTTTCAGCATGCTTTCCTTTGGAATCCTATAAAAAGTAGCATTAACTTCAACAGTATTAAACCGTTTGGCATAATATTCAAGCCATCGATATGGTTTCAGCTCATCAGGATAAAAAACACCTTTCCAATGCCAGTAAAACCATCCGCTGCAACCTATAAAGATCTTTGCTTTCACACTCACCAATAAACATATCTCGTTAATAAAATTTGTGCGGATTTTCTTCTCTCCACATCTCTTGTTTCATAAATAATCAGTTTTAAATCACGTTTAAAACGATCAACGTCAAAGTATTTGTTCAGATGTAACTTAAAAGTATCTGCATCAAAACCACCGATTATAAAGTAATTCGGAATCCATCCTTCTTTTTTATCAAACGCAATCGCTGTGTTGAACAAAACCTCCGCCATAATACTATGACGATACCACCTCTCTGGCCACACAAGAAAGATAGTTTCCTTAGTGGTTCCTTTAAAAGGCGTAAAAACATAATCAAAAAAAGAATAAAAATTTTCTTCATATCTGGTAAGTGAAGTTACTCTTGAAAAGATAGTTTCCCATACCAAAATTCCATGTTTAAAAGGATGCTGCATGCCATCTAAATGCCTGCCACAAAGCATAAACCCTTTAGGAACTTTTGACAGGATTAATTCATAAAAGTACATAAAACGCTTGATCCACGCCTCTACTTGCCTCCTTATCCACCTAGCATACTTATCGTTCCATTTACCTTTCTCTGCTAATTCCTTCAATTTAGAAACAACCCTTCTCATCTTAGCAAAACCACCATAAAAGTAATTTTCTAGAAAATAATCGCAAAGAAGAATCCTTTCTTCTCGAGTTCTATTTTCATTAATAAATTTAGCAAATAATTCAAGCGATCGAACATAATTTTGATAACACTCAACAAAACTCCTCTTTATCTGAAACATCCTTTCAAGGATAGCTTTTAGTTTGGATTCTGATCCTGCGTTCAATCAAACCACCTCACAACAACAATCCTTAACTTTTTTATCCAATCTTATCCTGACTAACGCAGGAGCCCTCAGCTGATTATCCTCTGTTAGTTCTAAAAATTTTACTTCTGCAACAAACTCGGGCCTAATCCAGTGAATTTCCTTGCTTCCTCTGTACGCAACAACTGGTTGCTTTTTCTCGAGACGCTTAAATCTTGGATAAAGCCAATTTATTAATTCATCGCTCAAACCAGCAGCAACCCTGCCTAAATACATCCATCCTTTTTCAGAAGGATTCCAGCATGCAAGAACAAGTGCGCTTATTCTTCTTATTTCACTCGTATAGCCAACAATCGCGCAATCAATTGTTTTCAGATTCTTTATCTTCACCCAATCCCAGCTTCTAACGCCTGGCTGATAACTGCTCTTAGGATTCTTTGCAACCATTCCTTCTGCTTTCTTTTTCTGCAATTCTTTCCAAAGCTTTTTTCCTGCTTTTGTGAAAAAAATCACTTCGATATTCTCAGCTTTGTTCTCATCTATCAACCTGGCAAGAACTTTCTTTCTCTCAGCTAAAGGCTTTTCAATTATCCGTTTTCTATCAACCTCAAGAACATCAAACACAACATATGTTGCAGGCATCTCCTCTGCTCTTGCCTTAATCATTAACCTGCTTTCAAGCTGCTCTCTCGTCTGCAACAAATGAAAATCAGGTATTCCTTTTTCATTATACACAACGATCTCTCCATCAAGAACGCAGCTTTTTGCCATTATGCATTTTTTAAAATCAAATTCAGGATATCTGTAAGTTATATTTCTATCTCTTCTATTGATTAATCTAAGATTAGAATCAACATAGCATATAGCCCTTGTACCATCAAGCTTTGGCTCAAAGAAATAATCTTTTTTCATAAGCTCATCGATCATTCGCTTATCGCCAAGCTTACATAACATTGGCTTATAGCGCATAGAATAAGGAAGGAGCTCATCATTAAAAACCCTTCGTTTAAGACAATTCACTATAGTCAAGCTTTATTTTCCTAATCTCCTTCCTCGTTTCTTTTTTATAAAAATCTTCAATCTTAACAGGAATAGCAAACCTTGCAAAATTGCTGCTGACAATAGCCTCTCCAACATCAAGGCTCGAAATGGTTTTTTCATCTGCGCTTAAATCCTGCGAAGCGCTTTCAATTACAGCATTCCTTTCTGCTTTCATCTCAAGCCCGAGAATTATCTTTGTATTCATATTAGCCAAAATTTCTTTTGGAATCAAACTTGGCAACTGGGTTATCGCAATCAAACCAACCTTAAACTTTCTTCCCTCCCTTGCAATAGTCGAAAAAATATTCCCTCCTTTTTCAAGCACTTCTTTTCCGAGAACTCTGGGAGCTTCTTCAAGCACTATCGAAACAACCGGCTTGCTTCGCAACACACCATTTAACTTATATTTTCTATATCTCAAAAACAACTCGTGAGCTATCATGCTTCCAATAAGCAATTCAACAGAACCAGAAAAATTCGACGTATCCACTATAACTGATTTCCCATTCTCGAGCGCATCACATATGTCAACTATAGTACTTTCACCAGCAACAGGATCAAAAATGCCATTAGCTTTAATGCCGTCAGCAGTAGGATAAACATCTAAAACGTTTATCAGTTTTCTTTCTATAACCGCAAGAGTATCCTGCTTGAAATAATCTTTTTCTCCCATGGAAATCTTAACTCCCTTTAAAATATACTCAATCCAGTTTTCTTTAAAATTCTTATAATAAAGCTGTATCGCCTGTCTTTGTGCATCGCTGAAATCAACAACACCAAGAAAGTGATGCGGCTTTATCAAGCGCAGATTTATCTTCAGCGTCCTCGTTCCAGGAAGAGGATTTACTGAGTAATATACTATCTTCTCGCTGTTTGGATGGTCTTTCAATCCAAAACCATTTCTGCCAAAATACTCATCGTGCGGATCAAAAACAAGAAAGCTGCCATAGTCATGCTCTAAAGCATGCCAAAGAAGATTTTTCATCAAAACACTTTTCCCTTTTCCTGTTGTTCCGCTTATTAAGATATGATGTGTTAAAGCTTTTATGCCATCAAGTGCAACATCAACATCAACAATTTTACTACCGCTTCTCAACTTGCCGATATAAAAAGTATTTCTTGGCTTTTCAAGAAATGCAACATCTTCTTTTGTTATTGCTCTTACCGATGAAAAAAACTTCGGTAATTCTTTACATGCTGCAGCTGATTTTCCGCAAATCATTAGGACAGGTTTCAGCAAAAGTAAGTTGTAATTCCTCAAATGCCTATCAAACAAGTAAATCTCTTCATCTTCTTCAAGTTTCAGCCCGCTTATCAATTCAAGGTTCTGCTGCGTTATCTGGCTTCCGTATTTAATATCAGCCACCTTTAAAAGAACTTTTCTATCACGGGATAAATCAGCTACTAGCAGTTCTCCAATCTCAACATCAACATCATTCTTCTGTCTGGCAATAATCTTATCGAACTCACCACCCAAAATAATGCCTTTTATCATTTCCATACGATTTTCACTCTACTTACTTTGCCGTGTTCCTCAACAATCCTTTCAAGCAAACTATACTCAACACCGGGTTTAAAAGGAATATCTTCTTTTTTATGATAAACCTATAGTTCACTTGCTTTTTAGTTCTTCCTACGGCATCTTTTCCGACCCGTTTCAGCGCATTTACACACAAACCCACAATACTTTCATCGTTTTCAAAATCCTTTGTAACACTGAATCTTCCACGAAAAATTCTTGCTCTTTGTTCTGCATAAACAACACAATCAGTATCAACCCCTTCTTTTAAATACAGCACTCTTGACCCGATAGCTGTTTTAAGCTCTTCAGACATTAAAATAAGATTCTGAAATTTTTCCTTTCGCTTTCGTCTACGCTTGATAACTACGCCATATATTCTACCATATTCGGCAGGACGGAACGCTTTCATTTTGAAATGATTTCTCTATATAGCTATAAAAATATATTTATACTCAATTAAACAACAAAAGCAAAAAAGAACTAAACCTTCACAATCAAGCCATCGTATGCAGGTATTGCATTATCAAAAACATACTTGCAAAGATTTTCAAGCTTATCCTGCGGTAGATTTCTGTGTCCTATATGCGTAAACAAAATTTTCCTAACTTTAAGCTGCTTTCCAATCCTGTAGGCATCAAGCATACTCATATGCCCGAATTCCCTTTTATCAAAACAGCACCCATCTATTATAAGCAAGTCAATTCCACGAAGAAAACTATGCATTTTCAGATCAAGCACATCAGGAACATAAGCAAAACATCTTTTTCTTTGGCAAAAAACATATCCAACAGTCTCGACTTTTCCGCGTAATGCATGCTTAACCTTGAATGCTCTAAAATTTATTCCAAATAAATCATACCATCTATTCAGCTTCAGTTCAATTGGCTTGATCAACCCAGAATGAAATGAATATTTTTTCAAAACATATCCAAGCAAGTTCCTCCTTGCAAAAAGCAGAACTTTCCTTTTAACAAACCTATCCAAAAAAGCAAGCCCATTCGTATGGTCGAAATGCCTGTGCGTCAGCAAAATGGCATCAACATACTTAATTCCAGCCCTCTTCAATTGTATCGAAACATCAGGTGAGCAATCAACTAAAATCTTTTTCGTTGCAACCTTAACGATAATACTGCTTCTTGTCCTTTTGTTCCTTCCTCCCTTCTTTCTTATATATCTACAAACCTCACACCCGCATCCTTTTCTAGGTAAAGGATACATACTTCCTGTACCAAGAAAGATGATTCTCATTTAACCCTTCCTCGCATGATTCGTGCCAGGCCTATAAATTTTTGTTTATCGTAAATATAATCTCGCACAATTATTTAGATAACGCTTTACGAATCTTTGCTTTTTCTCTTGCCTTCTCTCTGGCCCGCCTTATTATCTTATTCAAATAGCTCCAATCAAAGCGCTGCCAATTCTTCCACCTAGTCGGCCCGTGCTTTTCATAACCTTCAATAACCTTTGGTTTTTTTCCAAGCATTTCAGCCGCAGTTAAAACCTTCTTTCCAACTTCATCAGCATATCTGTAAACCTCATAGTAAATCTCTCTATAACGATAATCCCTCAGCAAATGATGGTCAATTATATACCATTTGCATTCTGTTTTCTTCAAAAGATCAATCGTATTCTTGAGAACTTTTTTCAGATTGGCAAAACTCGCAATAAAACCAAGCAAATAACTTGGAAATCCGTCTATAATTAAATAATCCGGATCATAATCAGCTATCAGTTCAACGTATTTTTTTATATAAGGGCCGTCAAGGTCTGATGTAAATAGCAGCCTTTCCTTTCCATCATCAATACAGCACATAACAACCTTTCCAAGCTTTGTTCCAACCATGCCATGCCAAAGCGCTTTTGAAAAGCAAACTTTCGTCTTTCCGAACCTGAACTCATTTCCATCAGCTATTCGAACATCTGCTTTTTCTCCGATCAAATCAAGCAAATAAGCCGCGCGCTCTTTCTGGCTTTTGTTTATATTTCTCTCAGGATCCTTAATCAAAAGGATTTTTCCTTTATACATCCTGCCTTCAGGAATATGGTGATCATAATGATAATGCGTTATTACAATAACATCGCTTTGCCGGCACGCCTTTTTGATTGCTCTTCTATACTTTAAATCAAGCCAAACCCTTTCTTTATAACTTAAAGGAAAACTTTCCTCTTCCCATGCAATGCCGGGATCAATAACTATAGAACAATCTTTTGTTAAAACCCTGGTGCACATACTTTTAACACCAAAACTATCAAAAGCAACAAGTTCAGTCTTCATTTTAATTTGTGTTTAACCTATGCTTTCCTTTGTAAGTATATTTTGACATTCCACATTTAAACTAATTCGTTCATGAATTTCTATACCATATCATTCTTCATCAAGTTCAATATAAAGTTCCTACCAGCAGCAGAGTTAAATAAAACCGGATTCCAATTAACAAAAACCCTTCGCCTCTCAACAACAACATCCTTCTTTTGAATGGGATCGTAACCTTTTTTCTTATATTTCTTCCAATAAAGCAAAACACCTTTCTCATGCCACGGTTTTATCTTGTCAAGCAATCCTTCCTTCTTAATCAGCCTCTTCAGAGCAGGAAGCTTCCTTCCAGAAAGTCTCCTTGAAAGCTCTTCTCCGCAAAACCCTTTTTTCTCAAGGGCAAGTTGAGCAAAAGCGTTATAGCAATTCCTTTTACATTCAGCCTGTCGCCATACCAAATAACGCAAAACATCTTTTCTATCAACAGGAATTACTCTGCAATCAAATCCGAGTACAAAATCAAACTTCCTCAGCTTTCTTAATTCAATTGTAGCCCTGCTTGCCGCAACAGAGGCAAAAACAGAATCGATCTTTTCTATGCGCTCAAAACCTGGCTTTCTTAGAAAAAGCAGATTTATTTCATCTGAAAAAGAGTATGCAAGAGAACAATTGAAAATGTTAAAGAATTCTTCTGCGCATTTGCAGAGCACAGTCGCAAGAAATCGATCAAACGGCTTCTTAAGTTTCAACCCTTTGCATATCCTATGAAAACACCAGCCATCGAGCCTCACAAAACAATAACATCCTTCTGGCACAACAACACCACTATATATTTCATTATCCACAAGCGATAGCTCTCCTTTACTTGCTTCACTTTTCGGCTTTGGAAAACCAAGTTTTTTCCAGAGTTTCATTCTAACATAGAAAGAAAGCAAAAATTAAAAAAGTTCCTACTTTACTGCTTACATGCAATTTGAAATTGTAGCTCAGGATGAAAAAACCAAAGCCAGAATTCTAAAATTCAAAACAAAATCAGGCACAATTAAAACTCCTTTCTTTATGCCTGTCGCAACAAAGGCAACAGGAAAATTCTATGACAGCATCGACATGCAAAAAATCAAAGTCAAAGCAATCATTGCAAATGCATTGCTTCTTAGCTTAGAACCGTCTGCTGCTGTAATAAAATCTCTCGGCGGAATCCATCGCTTTATGAACTTTAAAGGCATCATTTTCACAGATAGCGGTGGCTTTCAGATGTATTCAGAACATCTCTTTCTTGGCGTAAATGAAAACGGAATTCGTTTCAGAAATCCGTTCACAGGACAGCGCATACTTTGCACACCAGAAAAAGATATGCAGATCCAGCTCGACATCGCCAGTGATGTAGCAATGTGCTTGGACGATATGCCTCTCTATCCAGCTAAAAAAGAAAGGCTTGTTCAATCAGTTAAGCGAACACTCGCATGGGCAGAACGCTGCAAAAAATATCACGATAAGCACAACGATATCAATCAGCTGCTCTTTGGTATCATTCAGGGTGGCACTGACAACAGCTTAAGAAAGATCTGTGCAAAAAAACTTTCAACATTAAGATTTCCAGGCTATGCTATTGGCGGATTAGCTATCGGTGAACCAGAAAACCTGATGTGGCAAGCAACCAAAGTAGCATTAAAGCATATTCCTGAAAAAGCTCCAAAATATCTGATGGGGTTGGGTAAGCCATATCAGCTGCTCAAAGCAATATCTCTCGGCCTTGACATCTTTGATTCAAGATATCCAACAAAAACAGCAAGGCACAATCAGGTATTCACTTTTTCAGATGGCATACTAAAACTACAAAGAAAAATCTATAAGGATGATAAAAAGCCGATAGATAAAAACTGTAACTGTCCTGTCTGCCAAAATTTCAGCAGAGCTTATCTGCACCATCTTATCAAAATAAAAGAACCGAATGTAAAAAGACTTCTCACATTACATAATCTTTTCTTTTATCAACGCTTAATGGAAAAAGCACAGGAAAGTATTGAAGAAAATAAACTCTATAAACTGCTTGAAGAATCAAAGCAATGGAATCAGAAGTTAGATTAATCAAAATTTAACGCAATTTAACGTTAAACTAATGTAAATTTAACGCAAGTTTGCGCAAAGTTTACTCGCTTCCCAAGCCAGTCGGCTAAATCCTTAATCTTTACCCTAACCTGCTTTGTTGTGTCCCTATCCCTTACTGTAACATCATTCTGTTTTAAACTATCAAAATCTATTGTTACACAAAAAGGTGTTCCGATTTCGTCTTGCCTTGCGTAGCGCCTTCCGATGCTACCGCTTTGATCGTAAAAACAATTAAAATGGCTTTTTAGCATTGCATAAACTTCTCTTGCTTTTTTAACCAATTCAGGCTTGTTCGAAAGTAAAGGAAAAACAGCGACCTTTATCGGCGCAAGCCTTGGATGCAGCTCCAGCACAACATTTCCCCGCTTCTTATCATAAGAATAAGCATCAAAAAGAAAGGCAAGAAAAGTCCTGTCAACACCTTGACTAGGCTCGGCAGCAACATAAGGAACAACTTTCTGCTTCGTTGCTTGATCATACAAACTCAATTCTTCTTTAGAGTATTTGCTATGCTGCTGTAGATCAAACTGCTTTCTATCAGCATTTCCGTAGATTTCTTTCCAGCCAAAGGGAAATCTGTATTCAATATCGATGCAAGCTCCTGCATAGTGAGCAAGTTCGCTATGCAAATGTTCTCTTAACCTTAAATTTTCAGGATTTATGCCCAAATCGACAAACCACTTATAAGCTAAAGCAATCCAATAAGCATGCCATTTCGTTGCAATTTGTTCTGTTACTAAATCATCTACCTTCATCTTCTTAGCTTCCTTTACGTTAGCTTCCTGCATTTTTGCTGTGAGAACATTTACTTCCATATCCTTGACTTCATCAAAATATGGACATTCATCTAATCTATCAGGATGAACAAAATACTCTATCTCCATCTGTTCGAATTCTCTTGCCCTGAAAAGAAAATCTCTTGGTGAAATTTCATTTCTAAAAGCTTTACCGACCTGAGCAATACCAAAAGGAAGTTTTACTCTGCTTGTTTCAACCACATTCCTAAAATTAATAAAAATAAGCTGGGCAGTCTCTGGCCTGAGATAAGACTTAATGCCATCCACAGGTCCAACGCTTGTCTCAAACATCAACTGCAGAAACCTTGCTTTTTTGAATTCGCCCTTACACTTCGGACATCTTATCTTGTTCTCTTTTATCAACTTGTCAAAATCTTCTGGCTTTAAGCCATCAGCCCTAATACCGAGAAAATCCTCAATAAGATTTTCAGCTTTTATCCTATAATTGCATTTTCCGCACTCAACCAACACATCAAGAAAATGATCAACATGACCGCTTGCTTCCCATACCTTCGGATTTGTAATGATCGCACCATCTATTCCAACAATGTCCTCCCTTTCATGAACAAATCGCCGCCACCATTCAGCAATTATGTTTCTCTTCAGTTCAACACCTAAAGGCCCATAATCCCAGAAGCCTGCAAGTCCGCCATAGATTTCGCTATCAGGAAAAACAAATCCTTTTTTCTTGCAAAAAACAAACATATCTTGAATTGAAAGCATACTCAAAATATCTAATAACTAGTTTAAATTATTTACTATATTTTTATTTCGTGTTCTTCTCTTATCTATTTTTTCTAAAAATCTCAAATAAGCTCTGTGATCACACCACCATTTCAATCCCTTTTTGATGATGCTTATACACGTTTTAAAATTCTGAAACAAAAATGCAAACCCTCTTTTCGTGAGCCAATAGTTCTTTTTTATGGCTTCAACAACTTTCATCTGCAAATCATAAGCACTCATCATTTTAGGTCTAAAAACAACATGGTTTAAATCATACAAATCCCAATTTTTTGTAAATATTCTCCCTTCAGCATCCAATTTATAATAAAGATCACTTCCAGGTAGAGGGGTTAATATAGAAAATTGTGGACTATCAATGTTCATCTCATCACAAAACTCAATCGTTTTATCGATAACTTTTTTATCATCATTATCTGCTCCGAAAACAAACATGCCGTGAATCTTAATCCCATAATCATGCAACTTTCTAATTGCTTTCTTAATCAAACCAATATCTTGATGTTTATTATACTCTTTAAGGCTTTTTGGATTGATTGATTCTATGCCAACACAAAGATAATTGCAATTCGTTTTTGAAAGAAGATTCATCAGCTCATTATCATAAGCAACGTCCAATCTTGCTTGTGCAGCCCAGGGAACAGTAATGCGATACTCAAGCATTCCTTTAAGGATCTTCTTTGTCCTCTCCTTAGAAGCTGTAAAGTTATCATCATAAAAAAAGATTCGTTTGTTCTTCCTGCTTAAGATTTCTTCAACAACATTCTCAGGATTTCTAAACCTGTATTTTCTTCCAAACATCTTTGTAACAGAACAAAAACTGCAATTAAAAGGACATCCCCGCGAGGTAGATATCGGTGTTCTTGGTAAAGGCAGTTTTATATTTTGTATCAAAGAAAAATCTGGAAATGGCAAACTATCTAAATCTTCGCATGGTTTACCATTAATTAACTCTGAGTTCAATTTTTTGTTTTTTATGCGCGATATCACTGTATCGATGATAGAATCTGCTTCTCCTACAACGACACAATCAGCATGTCTTATTGCTTCATTAGGAAAAAAAGTAGCATGCACTCCCCCAATCAAAACCTTTCTCTCAGGATATCTTTGCTTGAACGCATCTGCTATCGCATACCCTCTCTTGGCTGTACTCGTCATGCTTGAAATGCAAAGGACATCGCAATCAAGCTGTTCTGAATCAATTTTCTTACCATCATCTTTAATTATCCTAACGTCATGTCCTTTGTTTTTTAAGATGGTGCCAAGATAAAGCGTTCCAAGCAGAGGAAGCTTGCTCAACCACCCAAAAGAAAATCCTTCAAATATGCTACTTGGTTCAACAAAGGTAATTTTCATTTTTTAACAATATTTTGAATTTCCTCACCTAGACCAAGCCATTCAGCAACGGCTGTGTCCCTTAAAATTGTTAAATAAAATCTAAAGTCCCTTCTTACTTTATTAATACTCGAGTGTGTTTTTTTAGCTATCTTTCGCAAAATCTCTTCAAGCTTAGAATTCGCTCTTCGTGCTATCCACATTTTCAAAATCCTATCATTTCTTTGGTATTTCACATAACCAACCAGCTTTTGCTTTTTGCTCAGAGCAACACCAGCTGTTGCAAGATTATACATATAACCTAAAAACCTCCAATGCTGTCTTCTCAAAATCCTGCCTCTCAAAACATCTACTTTGCTCAAAATATCATATGCTTTAGCTAAACTTTCTGCATCTTTGTATTCTCTCGGAAGATTTTCATCAAGCCAGAGAATACACTCATCAAAATCAACATCAATCCTGTCAAATGCTTTTAAAGCAACATCAACATCAACAGTTTTAAGCACTTTCATCAAAGCCTTTAATATGCTTTCTTTTTTATCTCTCATGTCATCCACTAAACCAACTTCATTAGAAAAAGAATGAATATCATTTATTGCAGCTCTTGCATCACCTTCGCTGAACCTAGCTATCTTCATCAGCACGAAATCGCTAATATCAAGTCCTTCTTCCCGAACAATTCTTTTTATTATCTTGTAAACTTCTAATGTAGTTAATTCATTAAATTGAATCAACTTACACAATCTTCTTAGTTCAATCAGTTTGCGCATATAAGCATCATTTGCGGTCATAATTACAGGAAACTTGCTTTGAGCGATAACTTCTCGCAAGGCACTTAAACCACCTTTATCTTCATTTCCTGACATGCCATCGACCTCTTCAATTAAAAGCAGTTTTCCTTTTGCAAAAGAAAACAAACTTCTCTGCTTGCTTGCTTCGCCAACAACATTGTTTATTACCTCTTTGTTCCTGAAATCAGAAGCATTCAGCTCAAGAACTTCTAGCTGCATATCATTGGCAAGAGCATAAACAGCAGCAGTCTTTCCACAACCAGGCGGCCCAAAGAGAAGACATGCTTTTTTTGCCTTTTTCCTTGAGAAATCTTCAATAAATTGTTTTAACTCATTGACTCCCTTTTTCTGTCCAACAAATTCATTCAAACTCTTTGGAGCATACTTCACGAAAAGAGGTAACATAGAGATAACATAGCAAAGAACAATTTAAAATTTATTGTTGTTGAAATATTTGAAATCATAAATTTTTTAAAGTTAGAAAAGGTCGGAAAAAAACTATGGTAGGAATTATATTCGCAGCATTATCTGCCTTATCAAAAGGTTTTGAGAAAGTTTTGCATAGATTCATCTTGATAAGAGAAGACAGCTTGAGCTATGCTTTTGTTTGGCATATTTTAACAGCCATCTTTTTTCTTCCTCTCTTTATAATTGAGTTCAATTTACCAAAACAATCTTTTGCTTGGTTGCTTATCATCATATCTTCAGCCTTGTGGAGCATAATTGCTTACGTAGGATTCAAAGCATATTCATACTTAGAAGTATCTATAAAAACCCCTATCGGAAAATCTAGAATGTTATTCGTATTATTGCTTTCTGTAATCTTTCTGAAAGAAACACTCACACTTAAAAAAATACTAGGCACATTCCTCATATTTACAGGCATCGTAATATTAACGTACAAACGAGGAAAAAGGTTTGGAAGTCTAAAAGAAAAAGGCGTTCAACTCACCTTTTTATCAGCGTTTTTAACATCTGTAGTCTGGTTAGTTGACAAATACGCAACCAACTTCTTTAATCCAGGAATGTACTCATTCCTCGTGTATTTTGTCCCATCGACAATGCTTTTTCCATTTGTATTACGTAAAAAACAAGAATTAAAATCATTATTAAAGTTTAGATCAAGTGCAATAATTTTTACTGTAATATTAGGAGCAGCGCATTATTATTTGATACTGCGGGCATTTAAATTAACAGAAGCAAGCATTGTAGTTCCAATAGTGGAACTAAGCACTCTGATAGCGGTGTTCAGTGGAATAAAATTCCTTAAAGAAAGCAAAGAAGTATCTAAGAAAATAATTGCAGCGATAATTGTTATTTTAGGGGCAGTATTATTAGCTGGAGTTGCCTAACCCTTTTTTGTTAAGCCAAAGAAAAGGCGTTTCTTTTTCATTCAGGAACCTTAGAATTTAATTTCTACATTCAACCAAGAGACTGATTTTTACATATTCGTTAAATATACTTAACGAAAAAGTACATATTCGTTAATTGCTCTTAACGAATGTGAAATTTCAAAAAAAGCCCCGGGAGGGATTCGAACCCTCGACCTGCTGCTTACGAGGCAGCCGCTCTACCGCTAAGCTACCGGGGCAATGAAAAAAAGAAAAACCTTTGATTTAAAAAATTCACTATAAACTACCAAGGCAAAGAAACACTTGCAACAGACAGAACTTTCTTAACTTCATCTCTGCTCTGAACATATCTCTTAACAACCTTTTCTAAACCTTCTTTTGAATGTATATCATCAACGCCATGAAAAATTCTTTCTGCAAGTTTAATCAAACTCGCAACATTGCCGCCACTAATCTGCTCTTTTGAACGAGCAACCCTTCTCAAACAAGAATCAACAGAACTAACAACTGCACCAATATCATCATTTGGACCAACTTTCAAAAAATAAGCACACTGAAATGCAGGAAAGAAATGCATTCCGCCGAACCTTGCATTATAATCTCCGAAAGGTTGCCTGGTATCGCTTCTCAAACCAACAACTTGCTTTCCTAATAATCTCGCATAGCATATCTCAACTATAACTCCTGGATCAAGAGGTTCATTAAGCACAGCAAGAACAGCATCCGAAGAAGGCAAAAAACAACCCATATCCAAAAGATAGATAAGCTCTTGAACTGCATTGCTAATGTCCTCTTCTTTTCCGAAATGCTGTGAAAGCAATCCTGTAAGATTCTGAAACTCAAAACCATCCCGTTGCGGAAGAATTACTTTATAGCCCCTTTCTTCAAGCTCCTTAGTTATTTCAGCATTATACCGCGTTTCAGCTTGATTAAACAAAGGCGCAGCAAAATAAACAGTAACCATATTAAGTTTCCTAAACCGATTCTTTATAAATTTATATCAACAGAAAAACAAACTTTCAAAAATATTCAACAGAACAGAACAAAAAAAGAAAATTAAGAGAACCTTTTTAAAACATCTCCCCATCAACAAAATATGCGCATAGCAGTCATAGAAAAGGAACGTTGCATAAACGGAAAAGGCTGCAATTTCCTCTGCGGAAAGCTTTGCCCTGTAAACAGACAGGGAAAAGAATGTATCAAACTCGATGAAAAAAACAAACCAATAATAGATGAATCCCTCTGCATCGGCTGTGGAATCTGCATAAAACGATGTCCTACGCAATGTATTCATATTGTTAATTTACCAGAACAGTTAAAAGAAAAACCAATCCACCGCTATGGCATCAACGGCTTTGAATTGTTCAGTCTTCCAACACCAATATTCAATTCAATAGTTGGCATAATAGGCAGAAACGGCATTGGAAAATCAACCGCACTGCAGATAATCGCTGGTCTGCTAAAACCAAATCTCGGCATCCAAGGAAAAAAAGCAACTTTCGATGAATTGATCCAGCATTTCAAAGGAACAGAAGCGCAAACCTTTTTTGAAAATCTAAAGGAAGGAAAAATAAAATCAAGCTTCAAACCGCAACAGGTTGATCTAATTCCAGCCATTGAAAAAGGCAAGGTTAGAGACTTGCTCAAAAAAGTGGATGCATCAAATCGCTTAACTGAAATAGCAAAAGCGCTTGAAATAGAAAAATTACTCGAAAGCGACATCAAGCATCTAAGCGGAGGCGAACTACAGCGAGTTGCAATAGCAGCTGCATTCCTCAAAGATGCAAATCTAATTATTCTTGATGAACCAACTTCTTTTCTTGATATAAAACAAAGGCTGAAAGCAGCAAGGTTCATTAGACAAGAACGCTCAGCAGAAAAATCAATCATCCTTGTTGAGCACGACTTAATCGTCTTAGATTATCTTACTGATTATATCCATATCGCTTATGGAAAACCTTCTGTATTTGGTGTAATATCTATGCTAAAATCAGCTAGGGCAGGCATAAACACTTATCTCGAAGGTTATCTAAAAGAAGAAAACATCCG
The DNA here is from genome assembly GCA_964519225.1 of uncultured Methanosarcinales archaeon. GTDB lineage: Archaea > Nanobdellota > Nanobdellia > Woesearchaeales > B54-G15 > B54-G15. The sequence goes on from CAZFJK010000005.1 coordinate 37,967, forward strand.
CTTCAGAGATTATCCAATCCAATTCCAGGAAAGAGCACCACCAAAAGAAGAGCCAACAGCTATCTTAACTAAATGGACAGAACTCAAATTTGCTTATGAAAGATTCAATCTAACTGCAACTGAAGGATGCATCTACAAGAATGATGTCATTGGCGTTCTTGGCGAAAACGGCATAGGAAAAACAACATTCATAAAACTTCTTGCAGGTGAACTCAAACCAGTTGAAGGTGAAATTGAAAAAAATATAACAATAAGCTATAAACCACAATTTCTAAGAGAATTTGCAGAACAAAACAAGGACGTTACAGTTAAAGATATTTTAAAAGAAGCAATCACAAAATACAAGCATCAGCTAATTGCGCCACTCGAACTCGAAAGGTTATATGATAGAAAACTATCAGAGCTCAGCGGCGGTGAACTTCAAAGAGTTGCTATAGCCCAATGCCTTGCCAAGAAAGCAGACCTCTATCTATTAGACGAACCATCAGCATATCTTGACATTGAACAAAGACTTGCCCTTGCAAAAATAATCAATGAAATTCTTTTCCATTTAAATGCATCAGCTATTATTGTTGACCACGATTTGCTTTTTATCGACTCAATAGCAAAGCGGATTCTTGTTTTTCAAGGCGTTCCAGCAGAGCATGGCATAGCAAAAGGTCCTTTTGACATGGAAACAGGAATGAATCTCTTTCTCAAAGACCTTGGCATTACTTTCAGACGCGATCCCGAAACAAAAAGGCCGCGCGCCAATAAGCCTGGAAGCGTAAAAGACCGCGAACAAAAGGAATTAGGAAAGTATTATTATGTATAAAGCTCAAAAACTTAGCCTCAAGCCCCGCCTCTGCTTTCTCCCAAAACTATGCCGCTTGCAATAATATGCGCTACCCTAATCGGTTCTGGAATTATACTCCTCTTACAACAAAACTTTAGAATTTCATTAATCTGCTCTTTCTTTAAACCTTTACTCTGAACATACAAACGTCCAAATCTTTCTGGCTCTCCAGCTTTTTCGATCAACTTCTTTTTCCAGCCCATCCCAAGCTTGTCCAAGGCGCGGAACATCTCAGCAAAATCAGGATATTTCCTTATCACAACCATCACTGGAATACCTGTCGCATTCCATAGTTTTTCTATATCAACAACATTAAACCCACCAAGAGCAATACCGTCAAGCATAACGACGCGTAATTGCGGTTTAAATTTACTCTTGTTTATCATTTTTATTAATTTCCTCGTTGCGTTCCTACCATCAATTCTAACCTTTGTTGAAATCAATCCATCCAAGAACTCTCCGCCCCTAAAAATTGTTCCAACAACCAAAACATTCTTCCCTTTATCTTTAAACTTATTAAAAGGTGCATCATCAATCCCAAGGATCCGCATGTAACGCTTTACTTTCATTCTAAAAACATAACATCATCAACTATGCCATCAGCATCCTTATCAATACCTTCAACAACTCTTGCCATCACACTAGCATCATGTTTATTTCCTTTTCCAAGCTCGTCAAAATACCTCATGAAAGCAATAATCGCTGCCCTTGTTCCACCATATCTCTTTCCTGCAATAACAAGCACCTTCTTTCTTTTATTAAAAGGATTCTTTATCAACTCAATAACACCAGATTCTTCAGCATAATAACGTTTTCCGCTAATTTTGCTTTCAACTATCCAACCATCGCTTCTAACAAATCTTATCGGCAATCGTTTATTCACTTTGGCAGTAATCATATTCACCACAGGACCACCTATCAAAATAAGATTATTCTCAAGTTCATTGTCTCTTATTTCTGTATCAAGCCTAACATTTAACCGGTTTACATGATTTAAAAAAGTTCCAAGAAAAAGAGCAAAATCAATCCCATAATAACCATCTCTGCTTCTTGCCATTTCTGGACCATGCGGATCAGGACTGCCAACAACAAGATAGGCATTTAAAATGCCATCCTGAATAAAATGCTCAAAGAATCCATGCTTGGCTGTATTTTCAACAGGAACATTACCAAGTTCAAATTCTTTAAATCTTATCAAAAAAGCAGGTTTAACAATAGCATAAACATTTGCTTGTGCTCCGCCTATTTGCTTTTGCTTAACAACATCAATAATGCCGGCCTGTTCTAATCGTCGCACATAATAATATATCTTTTGTTCATCCTCATGAAGCCTTCTTGCAAGCTCTCTTGGATAAGCCGGCTTTTCTGCAAGCAACCTCAATAGCTTTTCAGCAATCCTTGAAGAAAGAGTTTTTGCAAATTTCGGCTTTACCTCTTTAACCGGAAGCGACACAACTTTCCCAGCAACTTGTTTTACAACGAACATTTCAATTTTAATTGGTATTTTTCCTATATTATAAATTTTTTCTTAATGACATAAAAAAAATTTTAATAATGTTTATAAAAGAAAAACTTTGCTGCTTAGCAGTATGAAAAAGAGGTTGTTCGGCACTGACGGCATTAGAGGATTGCTCGGCATTGATCTCCACAGGAAAGAAATCACAAAGATTTCTTATCTTTACGCCAAACACATTAAAGCATCCAGCATTCTTATTGGAATGGATAGCAGAAATGGAAACAGCAAACTCCTCGACTGGATAGCAACAGGCATCAGTAATGCAAAAGCAATAATACATTTCTGCGGCATTCTTCCGACACCAGCAATATCATATCTTGCAAAACTAAAGCATTATGACGGTGCAATATCAATAACAGCATCGCACAATCTACCTAAATACAACGGAATAAAATTCTTCAAAGAAAACGGTGTCAAGCTCAGTGAAGAAGAGGAACAAGCAATAGAATCTCAAATGAACAAACATCTTCAACTAGAAAGCAAAAAGCCAAAAATAGAAAAGCTCAATCTCGACCATCTCTACCTAAATCTGCTTAAAAAAATATCTCCGAAAAAACATTTTAATGCGATACTGGATTTCTCAAACGGCGCATGTTCCAAATTCGCAGAATTTTTCAAAGAACGCTTTGGCATAAAAGCAATAAATACGCGTCCAAATGGAAACAACATAAACATCGCTGATGCAGAAATAGAAGATGAAATTAGAAAAGAAAAAGCTGCTTTGGGATTTGCATTTGACGGCGATGGCGACAGATGTATTGTTTATGACGCTTCTGGCAAAAAGATAGACGGCGACAAGATTATCATTGCATTAGCATCAAATATGCGCATAAAAAAAGGTATTGTCGTCACTGATTACAGCAACCATGCCTTGGATGAAATTCTTAAGAAAAAAGGCATTCAAGTATTTAGAGTAAAAAATGGTGATAAATACGTAATAAATGCAATCTACAAAAATAAATACGAATTCGGTGGCGAAAAATCAGGACATCTCGTTTTTTCACAACATTCCTTCTGTGATGATGGAATGCTCGCCGCCATTAAACTATTAACTTTACTGAACAAAACAAACAAATCGATTGAAGAACTCACAGCATACCAGCTTAAACCAAACATCCTAATCAACGTTCCGATAAGAAAGAAAAAAGATTTCTTTGCAGTACCAACGCTAGCAAAAGCCATAGAATCCACACGAAGAAAACTTGCACAAAAAGGCAGACTTCTAATCAGATACAGTGGAACAGAGCCAGTTTGCAGAATCATGATCGAAGCAAATGAAAGAAAATTGCTCAAACTTGGCTGGAAGCTTGCAAAAGCTGTATCAGCAGAACTGAGCTAAAAATATTCGACTAAGGTATTCTTCTATATCTTGTATTGATAAAGCCCCACTCAATAACTACAAGCAAAAATGCCAAGAATAATGCATAAAGCCCAAGTTTAAATGGAACTTTTCCTTCAACTTTTTTAAGCACGGATTCAAAGCTATTCTTTAACTCATTCACATCACTAACTTGAAAGAATCTTCCATCAGTTTCATCAGCAAGTTTCTTCATAGCCTCAACATCAAGTTTTGTTACAACAGGAACTTCAGCAAAATATGCTCCTTTTTCAGTCGCTATGCCTATCGAATAGACCACAACACCATTCTTATTTAAATAATAAATAGCATCATCAATAGTTGTCCCAACAGTATTTTGCCCATCAGTAAGCAATATAACAATCCGAGATTTATCCGTTTCATGAAATAGATTCATAGAAGCAATAAGCGCATCTCCAATTGCTGTACCGCTCATCGGCTCAACGTTTAGCTGCTCAATTGCTTTGAACACCTTTACTTTATCATCAGTCAAACCTTGTTTAACAAGAGGAACTCCAGAAAATGCAACAACTCCTATCAAACTATCAGCAGGAATCAGACTTAATACAGATGTTGCTGCTTGCTTTGCAGCTTCAAGTCTGTTCGGCTCAAAATCAGTGGCAAGCATACTCCCACTTATATCGATCGCAAAAACACAATCAAAATTTCCAACTTTTCCTTTATACCAAAGCGTAGGACCACATAATGCAAGTACGAGCAAGATAATAGCACTAATCCTAAGCACCAAAATCAAAATTCCTTTTGAAATTTTGGGCACAGAACCAAGCGCCCTCTTAAGCGCCTCTACATTTGCAAACCGCAATGCCCGTTTTCTCACAAACTTGTACCCATAAAACTGCAACAAAATCACAGCAGGTATAACAAGCAAAAGCCATAGATACTCAGGATGATTTAACGTCACTTGCATTTTTCTTAAATAAATCTCGCAGCCCTCTTTGAAAACAGGTCAAGTACAGGTTTTACAAAATCTTCATCTGTTTTAAGCAAAAGAAAATCTCCCCTGTTTTCTTTGACAAAAGATTCAAGTTCCCTAATAAAACGCTCATTCTCCTCTTTATAGGCGCGCCCAACCAAACCAGGATCAACAGCAAGCCGTTTTCCACTTAATGCATCTTCAAAAACAACTTCTCCACCAGGAGGAACAGAAGGCAACTCCATATCAACAGGATCCCTAATACATACAACAATAGTATCAAATTTGTTGCATGCTATTCTAAGGTATCTCTTCCACAAACCTTTGGCCCCAATAAAGTCAGAAACAACAAATAGAACAGACACCATTTTCATTCTTGGTAATGCCAAAACATCCCTAAGTGCTTTGCTAAGATCACATTTACCTCCATAGTTGGCAGTATTCTTAAGTAAAAGTTTGATAATAGCATAGTGTTGAACACCTCTTCCAGGAGATATCCAAGTTCTCAGCCGATCATTAAAAAAGCCGAGTCCGACGCTATCCTCAGCTGAAAGAATCCCATAAGAAAGTGCAGCTATGAATTCAGCAGCATATTCACACTTCAATTTCTCAATCGAAGAAAAGAGCATACTTTCGCTCACATCAAAAAGGAAAAAAATTTCAAGATTTCTTTCCTCAACAAGCTCCCTAACAAGTAATTTATTTGCCCTTAAGCTTGCCTTCCAATCAATCAGTTTCGCGTCATCTGTTAGTTCATCGTATTCTCTAAAACCGGCAAACTCCAAACCCCTTCCCTTAAATACACTAGCATACTTGCTTGCAAATATACCCTTAGCTGGATGCCACAGCGGACTTATCTCGAGTTTTTTTATGGGTGTTGTAAAATCAAACCGAAGTTCTCTCATTTTAAGGAACAGGTACCTTCTTTAGAATTTCATTAATCACATCATCAGAAGTAATCTCTTCTGCAATAGCTTCATATTTCAATATTACTCTATGCCTCATAACCTGCAAAGCGATATTTCTTATGAAGTGCGGTGTTACATAGGTTTTGCCATTCATTAAAGCTTCTGCTCTCGCACCCAAAAGAAGATAAATCGACATCCTCGGGCTTCCACCGTATTTTATATACTTGCCGAGCTTTATATTATACTTTTCTGGGTTTCTAGTGGCATCAGTCAACCTAACAATATATTTTTTTAATATAGGATCGATGTATATCTTTCTTACATCCTCTTGCATGACCCCAACATTACTAAGCTCTAAAATCCTTTTCAATTTAAACTCATTAAACTTCTTAACGTCTATATTATTTTCAAGTATAATAACTTCCTCATTAAACTTAGGATACCTAACCAACACTTTAAACATAAACCTATCGACCTGCGCTTCTGGCAAAGGATACGTTCCCAAAGTCTCAATGGGGTTCTGTGTAGCTAAAACAAAAAAAGGATGTGGCACAGGCATAGTTTTCCCTGCAATTGTTACCTGCTTTTCTTGCATGCACTCAAGTAAAGCAGACTGCACTTTCGGAGATGCCCTGTTTATTTCATCTGCAAGAACGAAATTGCTGAATACAGGTCCCTTAACAATCTCGAACCTCTTTGTTTGCGGCCTGTAAACACTCATACCAACCAGATCAGAAGGAAGCAAATCAGGAGTAAACTGAATTCTTACAAACTTGCCTCCACTAACACGTGAAATAGTCCTAACAAGCAAAGTTTTAGCCAATCCAGGAACACCCTCAAGCAGAACATGGCCACCAGCAATAATCGCCCTAAGAACATCGTTAATCATCTCATCCTGCCCTATAATCACTTTTTTAATTTCATTTCTTGTTCTTTCAATAAGCTTTGCATGCTTCTTGATCCTATCTTTAAATCCTCTTCCTTGCTCGTATTCGTACTTTGGGTCATTTCCTTTCATTAACGTAAAGAAAACAGCAGCATTTTATATTTTTATGTTTCAACTCATAAAGAGTAAATAAATCTTTTATAAAGCCCCAAAGTATTTAACACAATGAAAAAATCAGAAAAAGAAGCAAGAAAAGAACAGCTTCTTGAAGAAGAGCGTCTTCGTATCCTGAATGTATGTGCAATTCACAGGCATCATATTAATGCTTTGCACAACATTCTTGAAAAAGCACGGGCAAAAAGAAAAGTAAACATAAAGCATCATGCCGAAAAAACGTTTTCAACAATAACAGCATTCCTGAAAGAGCTGTTCAATTTACCCAAAGGCGCAGAGCTATTTGACTTAATCCCCCATCTAAAGCAGCTGAAACAAAAAGAAAAAATAAACAACATGATCGCTATTCTTCTGAGAATATATCAATCCAGATATAGCGAAACAAAGAAATACAATATTACTATAAATGAACTTAGCGCGGCATGTTCAACAGCGGAACGGATCTTGCACGAATTCGAAGAGAAATTCTCAAGAAAAAAAATTAAAAAGGGCCTATCAGAATTCATCAAACGTATCCTGAAGCTAAAAAAATACAAAAAACCAAAATCCGTTATAGAAGAACTTGATAGAGAAATAGAAAAAGCATTCGTCTTTCTTGCAAGAAAAAAAATTGCAAAAGCAGAAACCCAGTACAACAAAATACTCATCGAGTATGAAAAGCTGACCCCTCGCGATAGAAGAAAGCTTTTTCCGAAGATAGATAAGCTGTTTTCTGAAATCCAGGAATATAGAAAACGACGGAAAGAAAAAAGCATTTTTCAGCTCATTTCAACAGCACTTGAAAAAAAAAGAGAAGAAAGAAAAGCAATTCATGAAATCCTTGATGTCCTGCATGCAGCAAAACTATCTGCTAAAAATCTCCAAGTACAAAGAGCAAAAAAATTGCTCAGAAAAGCTAAAGCAGGATATAAAAGAATAAAACCCCAACTGAGAGCAAAACTCGATAAACATCTCTCAGCCGTTCAATCAAGGATTGCAAAAGCAGAGAATATTCTCAAAGAAAAGGAACATGCCAAAAAAATATTCGAAGTAAAAAGCCTGATTTCAGAAGCTCGTTACGCATACAAATCCAATCTACTAGACAAAGCAAAACAATTTTGTTCAAAAGCACTTAAACAACTAAATCAACTCGAAGAAACTAGGCAGGTTCTCAAATTAAAAGAAGAAACGACAAATATTCTCATCGATATCGAACGTGAAATTTTGAAAAAGAGAAGGAAAGAAGCTCAGATGCTTGAAGCAACTCAGCAAAAAATAGCAACCGAACTCATTAATGAAATAGAGGAACATCTCAAACAAAAGGATTTGCCTACAGCTAAAAAATTAATGAAAAAACTCGAAAATTTCCTCAAGAAAGCAAGGAAAAAGGTCAAGCTTGAAATCTTGCCAAAGACCATTGAACTTGAGCACAGGATACACGACATAGAAAAAATCATCAAAGAAGAGCAAAAGAAACAGGAAGAGATAGAAAAACTAGAGAGGCAAAAATTCCTGTTTGAAAGCTTTCTTGAAGCTTTTAAATCAGCAATATCTAAAAAGGACGTTCCAGAAGCAAAGGCTGTGCTTGAAAGGATCATAAATCTAAAGAACAGAGCGGTTGCTGAAATCGCGACAAAGATTGAAAAGGAAATAAAAAGTTTGAATGATCAATTAGAAAAACTCATTGATGGGTTAAAAGCTGAAAAAATCAAAGAAGAAGAAAACAAAATAAAACTTGCCTTCGATGAGATAGACAAGTTAATAGATAAAAAAGAGCTTAACGAACTTAGAAGAGCAAAAAAGAAATTAACACTTCTTACTAAAAAGATCAAGCGCAATAAACAGCTAAAAGAAAAATTCAATTCTCGTATTCAAAAATCGTTTCAAACAATAGCTAAATTAGAAAAGACCTTGATGGAAAAAATAAGAAAGCAAAAGGAAAAAGAAAAGGCAAAGAAAGCGCGGGAAAGAGAAAAAGAACAACTAAAAAGACTTAAAGAAAAATTACGAAAAGAAAAGGAGGAGCAAAAGAAGTTAAGGAAAAAACGGTTAGAAGAAAGAAAAAAAGCAGAAGAAAAAGCAAAAATAAAACAGAAGCGCAAAAAAGAAAGGAAAAAAGAAAAAGAAACAATAAAACTTCCGATCAAAAAAAGCAAGCCCCAAAAGGAACCAGTGATAAAGAAACCCAAACCAAAGAAAAGAAAGCGAAAAATCACGAAAAAGAAAAGAAAGGCCAAGAAAAAGAAAATAAAAGCTGTAAAAAAAGAAGAAAGAATCAAAACGAAGAAAAGAAGAAAGAAGAAAGAAACACCAGTTCAGAAGATAAACGAACAAATCAAAGAAATAGAATCAATTCTCAAAACTCTAAAATAAACTTCCCTAAGCTTTTCTATAGGCTAGATAGAATAAGCCTAACAGAAATGCAAACAGCCCAGCAGCAACAGCAATCATCACAATATTCCTTTCAATCCATGTTCTACTTACAGTAATCACAGCCGGTTTTTCAGTGATCTTCTCTTTCTGAGCTATCAAATACCTACAGCTTTCAATAACGTCATTCAAAATTCTTTGCCCTTCTTCAACCCGACCTTCAGCTATTGCTTTTATAGCATCCTCAACCATCTCATTAAGCTCCAAGCATTCTGGGTTTGCTGAAAGCAGATCTCTAACATATTGAACGCTTCTATTTATTTGTAAAGCTGTTAGTGACACAACGATCTCGTCCTCTGCTTGCGGACTCGTTGCTTTCGCTTTCACTTTAACATCAAACTCAACATCCATTCTTGGGGGTCTTACTGTAAGCGTAACAGGAACTTCACTGCCAGGCGCAATTGCAGGGAAATAACTTTGCGAAAAAGAAAATGAAACTCCCAGTAATGTAGTACTTGCTTCTAAACTGATACCGGCAAGCGATTCATTTAAAGTATTCTTAACAAGCAAAGGGATCTCAAAATATCCCTCCTTAGCAACGATAGGCTTTGCTTCCAACATAGCAACATGTTCAAGCCGCGTGATATTTTTAGTTATGGTCTGTGTTCTGGTCCTTGTTCTCGTTCTTGTCCGCGTAACAGTACGCTGCTGTGCTTGAACTGGAGATATATTAATGATAATTTGATTGCTATAAACGATATCATAGCCGTCATAAAGCGAAAAATTAATTTCTTTTTCACCAGAAGTGTTAATATTTGGGAGCAAGTCAACAACATTGTTGCTATCTATTGAAATATTAATGTCGCTCGGAGCGCTATAATTAAACGTCAGATTATCATCAATATCATAGTCCCAGAAGAAATAATCGAGGTCTATCCAATCATATATATAGTTTCCTTGCGTAAGATTAACATCATTTATCCCGTAATGTATTGTTACAGAATCGAGTTCAGGCGTAGCCGAACAACTGGTCGTATTCATAACAATCTTGTACTGAAAATACCTGCCAGCAGGAGAAACAATCACAGAGCCATTACTATTAATATAGTTAGTACTCCAATTTGTAAAATTAGTACCGTTAGTACTCGTTCTCGTTTGTAAAACCAAGCTTGTTCCGCTAGGCAAAGTGGCATTCCAGCTTATATTAATCCACTTTATGCAGTCGCCGCACATATCAACATCCTTAGTAGGACTTCCAGGATCAATTACTTTTGAAATATAAGTTCCATTAGAAACGTAGCATGTTCCATTAGAAGCTAGGATAATCTTGCCCGACATTGCCATTAAATCCGTACCATTTGTCGTTCCACCACTAAAATCAGTCAATGTATCATGTATTATTAATCCAAATATTGGTGGCCTATTTTTGTTCAGCACAGTTATCATCCAAGTAAAGCTATCCTCCCATCCATTCTGGTTTCCTATTCCAGAACCATCACTTACATAAAGTGTAATGTTTTCGCTTCCTGCATCATACCAACCATAAGTCCTTGTCAATGAATTACTCGTTGAGATCTGGCTTCCATTTCTGTACCAATAATAATATACAGTATCATTATCAGGCTCGTCAATCGTAACATTGATAACATAGCTCGCATTTTCACTCAAATTCACCCACGTTATATTATTTGGAAAGTTCATCCTTGGAGCAAAATCTATTTTCGTTGTGTTTGAATAAGGCAAACCATATGGAGTAATATTAGTTATTCCAAGAGGAGCATTCGGCAAAACAGTAATATTGAATATGCTTGTATCGCACAAACCTTCATCATCGCAAACAGTGAAATTAATCCATTCTGTTCCATTAAAGCTCAAATCAGGAAAGAAATCAATTATGCCATAGCAGATATATTGCTGGCATGATTTTGTAATATTGAAAAGTGTACTATTGTCATAAAAGGTAAGATTTTCTCCGTACTTTGTGTACATATCCAAATCAGTAACATTTATCTCGTAATGAAACTTAAATCCTTGTTCAGCGGTTAGATTTACAGGATCTGTAATATTCGGCCTTGAATTTATGTTAAAAACAGTAAAATTAATTACTCTACTATCGCAAAGTCCACCAGGATCGCAAGCACTTATATTTATCGTCCAGTTTCCAACGGCTTCTTTTCCAGGAGTAAAATTAGCGAGTGCCTCAAATCTCGACCCATAGCTATTATCGATCAAAAACCAGCTTTCATTTGCGCTGAAAGTAAGCGTATCATTTTCCCTGTCTGTTGCATTCATATAACAATTAAAAGGCACAGAGTATGTAGCATTAGTCGCATTATCACAAACAAAATCAAGATGGGGTTTTGTATTTAGCGGCGTAACATTGAAAACAACATTTTTTGAGCCGGTCGCATTTCTAGCATCCATACAAGTAATTAAAACATTATACACGCCCCAATCTTCAAATCTCGGAGTAAAGTTAATGATTCCGTCATTAGAGATGTTAAACAAATCTGTGTTATCAGTATAATTCCAGTAGGGCTTATCATCTTCCTCGTCGCTCGTGTACTGCGAAACATTCACGTAGCACGTATTATTTTCAACGCAATGTACATAGTTCAAACTTATAATCGGTTCATCATTCCTCGGCGTAAGATTAAAAGGTTTACTTCCGACACCTTTCTGTTGATCCCTCGTGTCAGTTGCTATCAAACCAACTATCCAATAGCCTGCTCCAGAATCGTTGTTAAAATAAATAGTTATCATTCCTGTATTTGAATTTAGGCTAAATCCTGTAGGTAAAGGCACACCAGCTTCGTACGAATAAACAAAATATTGCTTATCAGAAGGATCATTTAATACATCTGCACTAAAATCGTAGTGACACACGCTGTCTTCAACACATACTGTTTCTGATAAATTTCCATCATTAGCTATAATAGGCTTTACCTGAATTGTATAAACAAGTAGCCCGCCGAACAATGGTTTAAAAACATACATAGAAGCAAAGAACATCGCAAAGAATAAACCTACAATTATAAAGCTAACAATCAAGATTTTTTTAGAGAGTAACTTAGTTAACAGCATCTTTAATCCTTTCTTTTTCTTCTCTAATTCGACTTCTTTTTTCTTATATTCATTCACAAGTTTAATAACCTTTCTCGCCTGACGATAAATTTTCTTAAACTCTGTTTTCCTAATTTTCACGCCTTTAAACAAAAGCTCTTCGCACTGTTTGAAGAACTGCGTGATAGAAACATACAAAGATCGTTCGAGTTTCTTTTTCCTTAATATTTTACACAACGATTCATAATCAAATTCCCTTGGTATCTTTAAAGTAGCGATCAAATATTCCTTCACAACTCGTGATACTGCTTCCACACCCTCTTTTACAGTCAGTTTTCTCTTGTCCACTTTTGAGGAAATTTCCTTGAGTTTCTTGTCTGCTTCTACACCAAGCAATTTCAATTTCTTCATTTTCCTCGCTATTGCAAGCAATCTCTTTTTGCGCCATTCCGCAATCTTCGGAGCTATGAACTTACGATACAATCTTTCGGCAAACACAGCAGCAATAATCAGTAGTAAAATCCATAGGAAATATTTCGCAAAAAGTAAGAAAGGAGATGGCTTTCTCGGAACAGCGGGCCTTGGCTTCGGAAGCTCTACTTTAGGTCTTGGCCTTAATGCGCATCTTTTTGTTTTCGGATCACAGTAGCCGCTCATACAATCCTCATCAACCTTGCATCGCTTACCCAAAGGACATTTCGGACAGATCTTTCCGCCGCAATCAATATCAGTTTCGTCTTGATTTTGTATTCCGTCATAGCATGTTGGAATATAAGTACAGTTCCTAACGGTCGGCGGCTTGTTCTTCTCAGTTCCGCAATGATTTAAGTCAACACATACTCTATATTGCTTTCCGCTCGGCAAGCAAGGACCCCACGGATAGCACGTCCAATTTTCAATACACGGCGGGACTTCAGGAGCTCTTGCCCTTGGAGCTGCTCTTGGCGCAGCTGGTGGCGGAGACGGCGGAAGCTGTTTGATAGTTAGTTTTACTATATTACTATCAGTACTGTAATAACCATCGCTTGCAGTAAAAACCACATAATCAGTTCCATACCACCAAGGAATATGTGCTGTGGAAAAACTTACTCTGTTTAAAGAATCTATCGTAACCTTAACATTTCTTACAAGAGAATAAGTATATGCAAGTGTATCATTATCCGGATCATAAAAATAATCATCTAAGTCAAATGCGTTAGTTATTCCTCCGCCTTGATACCAAGTCCAATTAGGAATCGGCTTGATCAAAACAGGCGGGTTTCTACTTATTACAAGCAAATAAACAGTTCCCTCAGCCGTGCTTTTTCCAATCACTTCAGCTCTTTCAAGTATTTTCTTAGCTGTATGTGCCGCATAGAAAATATGAGCATAAATAGAACAAACAAAAAGTAAAACAAATACAACTATTAAAATCTCACCTCTTTTCATATAGACCATCTAAACCAAAGAAGCCCACCTATTTAAATTTTTGCGACTAATCAGAAATCGAACGAAGAAAAAATAGAAACTTTTAAATAGAATTTTACTATCACTAATAGTGATAATATTATCAAGATAAACTAGAGCTAATTAGATTAGAAGAAAAATATATTAATTATCTGTGGAAAGTTAAAAGAAGTAGAGAAACAGTACAGTATGGAATAACTAGCGAACGTTCCTAAAGCATAAACCAATTTAAACTTTTCTTGCAAATGAAATAAATCCTGTGTGACTCAATGCATGATGTTCCGGTCGCGCGATCTTTTCTTTAATTATCCATTCCCGCCTGAAAACTTCAAGTGTTTTCAAATACACAAAACCCTTTTCTTTCAGAGAATTTACAAATTTTATGACTTGGGTTATGTTCGGCAAGTATGTACTTAAGAATCCTCCCCTCTTTAAGGCACTTTTACAAGCATCCAAGCATTCATGAGGATATGGCAAGTCCAATATGATCAAGTCAGCATTTTTTTCATCAAAACCTTTTCTTGCATCACCTTCTTTAATTACCCAATTCTTAAGCTTTAAAAAATCCCTATTCTGCTTTGCTACCCTTATGAACGATTTTCTAACATCATAGCTAACAACTTTTTTGCAATGATGAGCAAAAAAAGCCCCAAGCATGCCGCTGCCAACACCAGCTTCAATAACAAGGGCGTTTCTGCCTGGCATTGCTTCTGCAAGAATCAAAGCAGCATCCTTCGGCAATACAACTTGCGCTGCCCGCTTAATGCGCCAGAAAAGATCAACAAAACTAGGCTTCAATGCATAGCAAATGCATCCCTTAGACGTTTTAAGCTTACCAAGTTTTAATTCAGAACTTTTTATTGAACCAAAATGTGAATGGAAATCTTTTTTTTTGCTCACTAAAAAACTTGTTCCATCTTCAAAAATCAAAATCAGATCGTTAGCATCGTTTCTCATATTCTTTTCAGAAGTATAAGAATTACTCCTTTAAATTTCTTACCAGCGTAATCTTCTTCATTTATTTCTTTGGGAACCTCGCAATACAAGGTGATCTTCTTACTTTCTCCAGGCTGCAGAACAAAGTTATTATCGCTAGGATAAACCCATTCATCAGCTTTATCACCGCTTATCTTTATCACAACAAGAACAGGCACCTCAAAGGTATTATTGACATGAACGTCTCTTTTTCCGAGACCGCCTGCAGGAAGTCTTCCAAAATGTATAGCATCTGGATCAAGATTAAACCCTACTGTTTTTCCAATTTCAAAATCGTACCTGAATTTCATCGAACCTAGGATTTTATATTTTGAATATACCAACGATACTGCACCAAAGCATATCAAAAGCAAGCTCATAAATATAACAATAAGCTTTGTTGATGATTTCATTTTCTTCTCCGTGAACGTTTTGGCTTTTTAGATTTTTCTCTTCTCATGAAATAAATCACAATAAAAACATTCAGTGCAATTAGTGCTATTACTGCTATAAGCAGTCCAACAAACACACCCATGCTCAGTCCAAGCACAGTAGGCGCTGGCACTGGTGCTTCTACAACCTCCTTGCTCGTAACATCAACTTTTATATTCTTTTCTTTTGATTTTCCGTCAAAATGCACTATCACTTTTCCTTCGTATCTTCCAGCTATTGCTTCTGTTAAATCAACATACCCTTTAAGTGTTAACTCCTTCCAAGGATCTAATGTATAAGTAGGTGTTTTTGTGGAAAATTGCTTTCCATCAGGACTTTCAAGTTTAATCTCAGCATAAACATCTTCCATAGGATTATTCCACAAACTTTCAACTACAATCTCAAACGGATTTATCTCGCCTGCTTTCAGTTCTTTTGTATA
>CAZFJK010000006.1:0-14477 GCA_964519225.1 uncultured Methanosarcinales archaeon
TAGGAAAAAGATTTTCATTTGTGTGTTCTGCTGCATTTGTTGATAGATGGATTTGCTCAATGCGTGAATATGTTGAAGCAAAGGAAAAAATCATTGATGCGCTCGTAAAATTTACTGGATTCGAAAGAGAAAGTTTTGGGTTAAATGCACTTGATGATTATAGTCAGGAAGAAGATGGAATATACTTGACTGTAACTGGGCTTTCTGCTGAACAAGGAGATGATGGAAATCCTGGTAGAGGAAATAGATTGAATGGTTTAATAACGCCACAGAAAGTTATGAGCTTAGAAAGTGTTGCCGGAAAGAACATATTTCATCCCGGAAGATTGTATCAGTTTGTTGCATGGGAAATTGCAGAGAAGATTGGTTCTCTTAAAGGCGTAAAATATTGTGATGTTGTAATGGCTTCTGAAATTGGAAAGCCGATAAGCGAGCCAAAAGCGGTGTTCGTAAGGTATGACGGAGATATAGAAAAAGCGTGGTTGAAAGAAAAAGTAAGTAAGTTTTTAAAGGAAGCAATGAGTGATTATCTTTGAATTCCTCGTTCGATGCTAACTATTTCTAAAGTTCCTGAATAAATTATTCGGCGTTTATTTTTGCAAGTTCCATATACTTTTATTTTGATTTCCTTTGGTACTGTTTTGAGAGGAGTATAGAAGTATTGTGTAACAGTTAGGTATGTCTTTTTTCCTTCTTTATTCTTGATTGGAATCTTTATTGTCGCGTAATTTTTAATTGCTACATCCAAAGCATCAAATTCAGAGCTCAATTTTGGAAAATACTCTGGTTTTATTGCAACTCTGATAGCATAGTCCGGCTGCCTTGCAGAGTTAACAACAACAGGATTATCGATAAAAGAGAGCAGGATAGGATTTGATGCGCATTCATTAATTATGTTTTCAAGATTTTGGCTTTGATTAATTTGAGTTGTTGCTTTTTCTTCCTTTTTAATGCTAAGTGAAATTGGAATTAGTGTGATGCCACAAATTGCTAATGCATACAATAGGATTTTTTTCATAATGGATTTATAACAAAAGTATTTTTAAATTTTTATGGATGTATGATAAAAAGTATCAAAAATACGATAACGAGAAATACAGTCGTGGCTATCGCAGTAAGGTTTGATGCGTATTCTGCGTCCCAGTCGAATTCTATTGCTAGTGATGTGTTGATCAATGCTGGGGGTGTTGAAGCAAGTAAGAGAAAAGTGGCTTTTTCAAGAATGCTGAATTGAGTGAGTTGCAAAAAGAAAAAAGCAATAATAGGTGAAAGCGCAAATTTGAACAGAAGTCCTGTTAAAAGAGTCCTGTCAAATTTTTTGAATGATAAAGTTAAACCGATAAGGAATACAGCAAGATATACAGCTGTTTCTGAGAATGCTGATAAAGCACTCGGAATGTGAATTGCTTGTACAAAATGAAGTCTCGATAATAAAAGAGCTATAGAAAATGAATATATTAGCGGTGTTTTTATGACTTTTAGAATGGCAAACTTCTTTGTACTCAAAAAGCAGTTTGCAAGAAAAACACCTAGGGAATAATGGATTATTCCGCCGATAACTGCAGTTAGAGAGGCTATTGCCAAACCCTTTGTACCAAAGAACATGTAAGCAAACGGGATGCCTATATAACCAGTATTCCCAAAAACAGAGCAGATAAAAAGGGATGCGCGGACTTCGTTTTCTGCTTTACGGTTTTTGAATAAAATTAATAGGAAAACAATAAAACTGAAAATAATAAAAAAGCAAGCGATGAAAATCGCATAGCCAGTAAGCTTGATTTCTTTGTGTTTCAGCAAAGAAAGAAATATAAACAAAGGAAGTCCAAAATAGATTAGATATTTCGTGAGAAATTTTTTAAGTTTGTTTTTATGTGCACTATTGGGATAAAACCTTTCTAGTAGAATCCCAAACAGGATTGCTAAAGCAAGGAAGATAAGCGTTATTGTTTTATCCATTTATTTCTTGTCTCCTTCTTTCTTTAAAAAATGTTGCTGTAGCGCTGAGAACAAATGAAAATCTTTTTATAAAAAGAATATATACTTTGATTATTATGTTTGAAAATATAGATTTAAAAGATGGCTTAGAAAAAATCATTGAACTATTTGGGGTACGTTTGCCAGAACATGTTGATCGGCTAAATGACGAGGATTTTAATGTTGTGCTAGAAGAAAAAGATGGATTGCTCATTGCAAGATTAAATTATTTTAGATTTGTTGGACGCGTTTTGCAATGCGGAAATAAAAATAGATATGCGGTTAAAAGAGCAGAAGGACCAAACCTTCGTTATTTTGTAGGCAAACAAAAAGGGTTGTTGGTTTGCGTGGCTAATGAAAAAGACGAAGAAGTTGAGACTTTGCTTAGAAAAGGATTATTTTACGATTGTGAAGATTTTATAGCAAAAATAAGAAAAGCAGTGGGTTTATGCTATAATGGTTCGCTTCATCCACAATCACTTATTTGGATTGTTAACAGATTGGCGCAGGGCAATAACTTTTTTTCTTTGGAAGAGGAAGGTACAGAATTAAAGCCTGATTCTAGGGTAGGAATTAATTTAAAAGATAAAAGCAGATACGAGCTTGAAGTTCATGTGTCTTACAGCGCAAATCCACCTTTTTATAAAATTAAATTTTCATTAAATACCGAAAACGGTAGGAAACAAAAAAAAGAATTTTTCTGGCCCTGGTGCTTTATTATGCAGCAATCAGATGAATATTAATTTTTCTTCTTCTAAAATATGTTCCTTTTATATTCCAATGCTTTTCTTCTTTTTTGTTGATAGGGTGTATTTCTGGTCCTCTTACAGCAATGAAAAGCCCTTTTGTGAAATACCTCGATAATGCATTTCGTATTGCTTTTATTAATCTTCTGCACTCGTTTTCCTTCAACCTGATTTCCCTTCTTCCTGATTCGAAGATTGCAGCAAGTTTTGGAAATTCATTTCTGAAAGATTCCAAGTCAGAAAGCATGACTTCAGCAGAAATTATCCGCTTAATCCGCTTTGTTTTTTCTATCGCTTCCTTTATCGTTGAAATGATTTTTATTATTAAATCCCTGTATTCGTACAATTCCTTTACCCTTTCCCACGCATTAGATTGTTCTATGCTGATCAATTCATCCTGTAAAAGTTTAAAATCTAAAGAATAGATTTTCTTTATTTCTTCAAGAACCGATATAAACTCACGATGTTTTTCCGCCAAAAGAATTTTTTCTTCTTTCGAAATCGCTTCGGAAAGTTTTCTTGAAATCTTTCTTATTTTTAGTGAAATCCGTTCTATTCCTGAAAGTGCTTTTGATGTCGCAGAAGAGAGTCTGATTTTTCCCTTTGTGAGCTTTTTAGAATAGCGAAGTATCAGTTGAGGACTAATTGTTTTATATTCTTCTATATATTTATCTGTCAGAATTAAAAGTGCTCTGAAGTAATCCAAGAGTTCTGAGAAGTATGTAATAATACTGCCGATCTTGTCAACCTCTTTACGCATAGAAACAGAAAATCATAAACATTTTTAAATGTTCTTCAAATAGGCTGGATTATGGTGCTTGATAAGTTAGGTGAAGGACTGAGAGCAACGCTCAGAAAGATCGCTCAAGCATTCAAGGTAGATGATGCTCTTGTGAATGAGCTAGTGCGTGATATTCAAAGAGCATTGATTCAAGCAGATGTTAATGTCAAGTTGGTTTTTGAATTAAGTGAAAAGATAAAGCAGAGAGCTTTAAAAGAAAAACCCCCTACCGGTTTAACAAAAAAAGAACATTTGATAAATATTGTATATGAAGAATTAACAAATTTTCTTGGAAAAGAGCCTAAGGAGATTAAGACTACTGAAAAGCCTTTCAAGATTATGCTTGTTGGTTTGTTTGGTAGCGGTAAAACGACAACCATTGCAAAGCTGTCTCGGTATTTTATGAAAAGGGGATATAAAGTTGCAACCCTCGGCTTAGATGTGCATAGACCTGCAGCACCAGAGCAGTTAGAGCAATTGAGCAAGCAAATTAATGTAAAATGCTTTATTGATAAAATAGAGAAAGACCCGATAAAGATATATAAAAAATTTGAAAAAGAGCTTAATCAGTTTGATATTGTAATTATCGATACTGCGGGGAGGGATAGGCTTTCTGCTGATTTAATGAAAGAAATAAGAAATCTTTATGATGTTGTAAAGCCGCATGAGGTTTTTCTCGTTATTGCTGCTGATATCGGTCAAGCAGCTTATGAACAAGCAAAAGCATTTCACGAACAAACGCCTCTGACTGGCATCATTGTAACGAGACTCGACGGCACTGCAAGGGGTGGTGGTGCTTTAACTGCTTGTGCAGCTACAGGAGCAAAGATTGTTTTTATTGGAACTGGAGAAAAAATCGACGATATCGAATTATTTAATCCAAAAGGTTTTGTTGGCAGATTACTCGGAATGGGCGACATTGAAGCGTTGCTTGAAAAAGCAAAGGAAGCAATAAGTGAAGAAAAAGCAAAGAATCTCGGGGAAAGGCTGTTGAGCGGAGAATTCAGTTTAAAGGATTTGTATGATCAAATGATGGCTCTAAGAAAAATGGGTCCTCTAACAAAGCTAATTCAAATGATTCCTGGTTTCGGGCAATTACAGTTACCGGAAGAGCTGATTCAAGTACAGGAAGAGAAATTGAAAAAATGGAAGATTGCGATGGATAGTATGACAAAAGAGGAACTCGAGAATCCCGAGACTATCGATCAGAGCAGGATTAAGAGAATAAGCAGAGGAAGCGGAATTGATGAGAAAGATATAAGAGAATTGATTAAACATTACAAACTCGCCAAAAAATTGATGAAACGATTTAAAGGAAAGGAAGGAATGAAGAAATTGATGAAGCGTTTCGGTGGAAAACTTCCTCCTGGATTTGGATTTTAAGCGAACTACTTCTCTTTGAGAATTATGATGTTTCCTCTTCCTTTCTTGATTTTTTGAATAAGTCCTTTATGTTCCATTTCAGTAATTAACAAACTCGCTTTTGCCTCAGAAAGGAAAAGATGTTGTCTTATGGCTTTTTGTGTTGTCCTTCCACCTTCTTTTTTGATAAACTCGATGACTTTTTCTATATCGGTTTTTTCAAGTGGTTTTTTCTTTCTTTTTTTCTTGTAGAAAATAATAAACAAGAGCAATGCTACTAAGACGCACGCTACTATTAGAATAATTGGAGCTATGTTTGTTTTCTTTCCGATAATTTCGCTAACGTCTATTTCTTCTTCAAGTATTTCTTCTTCTGGAAGAAGGTTAGGAAAAAGGATGAGATCGGTATTGTATGTTCCTGGATGTTTAATTTCAATTGTTTCAGTAGTACAGGCCTCAGTTACATTGTATGATAAGATTTTTGCTTCAATTTTGTATGAGCCTAAGGGAAGCTCGAAAGAATATTCGCCATCAACAGCAACTATTGTTTGTTTAGGTGTTGAATTAACTGTAACTATAGCATTCTTTACTTTATTTAAATCAAGATCATAAATAGTCCCTTTTATAATGGCTGTGCTTAGTTTGTTTTGTTGAGCATGGCTCAGTAATGGTGTACATGCAATAAGAATTAAGATAAAAGTAAAAATAAGCATAAACTTTCCTTTATCAAAATTTAAGCTTCCTAAAGCTTTACGCTGGAAAATTTTAAGGAAGAGGGTCACTTTCCTAAAGCGTTGGAAAGTATATTTATAAATAAATCGTTCTCTTTTGGCTTAAGAAAAAAGGTGAACAAAAATGAAAAAAATATTTGCTGTGTTTGTTGGGCTTTTGTTTTTGTTTAGTGCGATGAGTGTAGCAGAGGGTAAGAAAGGAGCGGGTCCTGCTGTAGATGTTGCACAACCAGCAGTGAATGCTGGCGCCTCAAGTGAAGCGCCTGAAGCCCCAGATGTCGGTGTTCCTGAGAAATTGCCAGCAAAAGCAAGAGTAGAGCGTATGAGAAAGATTGCAAAAAAACAATTAGAAGAGGCAAGAAAAGAATTTTTGGCTGCAAGAAAAAGATACCTGCAAGCGAGATTAAAATATGAACGAGCTCTGAAAAGATTTAGGGGTCTGAAAAAAGAACTAGCACTGTGCAAGGATGCTGAGAGTGAAGAGTGCAAGCAATTGAGAGAACAGATAAGAGAAGAAGCTAAAACTTTCTTGAACAATGTTATTGATAGGCTCGTTGCAACATTAGAAAAGCTGAAAGCACGGGTCGAAGGAAGCGAATTCATAAGTGAAGAAAGAGCATCTGAGATTTTAGAGGATATTGAAGGAAAATTATCTAAGCTCGAGACATTAAAATCAGAATTAGAAGATGCAACTACGAAAGAAGAAATTGTTGAGATTGCAAAAGAACTTCGTGAATTATGGAAAGAACTCAGACCAAAGCTAAAATGGAATGTTGGGAGATTGATCAATGGTCGCGTAAGAGCAATTTTAGTACGCATGGAACGACTAAAGACAAGGTTTGAAAGGGCAATAGAACGTTTGGAAAAGAAGGGCTATGATTTAAGTGAGGCTAAAGATTTGGTGGAACAGTTTGATGTAAAGTTAAATGAGACAAAGGAATTATATGAAAAAGTAAAAGAAAAATATACAGAAGCGGTTGCTCCTGGAGAGTTCGGTGAAATTGCTAAGGAAGTGAATGAATACATCAAAGAGATAAACAAAAAACTGAAAGAAGCTCGAACGTTAGTAAGGAATATGATCAAGAAAATAAAAGAGCAGAAAGAAGGCAAAGAGGAATTAGAAAAAGAAGAGGAAGAAGAAACTGAAGAAAGCGAAGGCTAAGCCAAAGCTAAATTTTTTATATTTTTTTTATTTTTTAAGATAAAATGAAACAGACTGCTTTTATATGGGTTTTGATTTTGGTTGCAATAAGCATATTGATTGCGGGGTGCAAAGTAAAAGAGGAAAAGACTGTTTCTGTGGATACAGAAATTCAAAATGTTGAGAGCAGCGTCGAGAATATCTCTCAAGTAGAAGAAGAGATTAATGTAAGTGAGTTAGAGGAATTGGATGAAGCCCTTGCTGAAATCGAATGGTAATTTCAGCTTAACTTTTTTTGTTTTCTTTTCTGCATCTCTTGCAAAGTCCTGTTAAGTTGACATAGGCTTTTCTTCCGCATAGAATGCATCTACCGACTTTTTTCATCTGAAGATTTTAAAGATTTAGAGATATTTAAGGATTTTTCTTTTTTAGTTTATAATGGCTTTTAAAGTATTTAATTACTCTTGGAAGTGCAATTTTAAACCAGCAAGTATATCTCTTTTCGTTATGTTTAACATCTTTTGTAAGAATTACGAGATCAACCCATTTGAAATCTTCTACTTCTTTTGGATTGGGACGTACTTTTCCATTATAAATCCCAAAGAAAACATGGTCTAACTCATGCTCAATCATATTGTTGCCAAGATTTGCTTTGTAAATAAAAGAAAAAATTTCTTTTAAAGCGCAATCAAAACCCATTTCTTCCTTTAGCCTTCGATGTGCTGCATCTTCTAACTTCTCGTTTGGTTTTGGATGGCTACAACATGCATTTGTCCATAGTCCTCCGGAATGGTACTTGTTTCTCGCTCTTTTTTGAATAAGCATTTCTCCTTTTGAATTGAAAATAAAAATTGAGAAAGCTCTGTGCAGTTTTCCTTGTTTGTGTGCTTTTATTTTTTCTTCAGTTCCTAATTCCTTGTCTTCTTTGTTTACTAAAACAACCACTCCACACATTTTTTACATTAGTACTCAATACCTTTTTTTGCTTTAATCACTTTAGGTTGTTTTAATGTTACGAATTCTGTTGCATAGTCGGCTCTGTCGATGAATTCCTTAGGAGCGTATCTTCCTGTCATGTAGACTATTGTCTTCGCAGGAATTTCTTTGTCGATTCTTACAATAACTTCTTTTGGATCAAGTAAGCCAATAGCCGCGGCAAGGTTTATTTCATCAAGGATTAAGAGATTTGGTTTCTTCTCTTTTGCAATCTTTATAGCAAAATCAAAACCTTCTTTAGCTAGCTTCTTATCCCTCCTGCTTGGATTTTTCAGATTAACCCATCCTTTTCTTCCGAATTGGTAAATTTCATAGTACGGTTTCAGTCGATCTTTGATGATATACTCGCCGACATCTTTTCTGCCTTTCATAAATTGAATAATTATCACTTTTTGCTTGTGTGCTACCTGCCTTAGTGCAACACCTAAAGCAGAAGTCGTTTTTCCTGCACCGATGCCTGTCCAGATGTAGATTAATGGTTTTTTTGGTTTTGGGTTTTTCATTTTTCGCTTTCTTTTATTTTGAACTTTAAAAGAGTTTTTAGTTTTCTTATCAACCTAACTATGCTTTTCTCGTTATTTTCAAGTACCAAGAGAATTATTTTTTAAGACACATTTTTAGCTTTTAATAATTTCAATTATTTTCCCAACATTTCTTTTTAAAGAGTACAATTGTGAAGGTCTATGAGAAACATTTTTCTCTTTCCCACTTTTTTTTAAAATCTTAAGAGAAAGAATTTTCTTCCTAAAATTTCTTTTATCAAATTTTTTTCCGAGAACAATCTCATAAATTTCTTGAAGTTGTGTTAAAGTGAATTTTTTTGGAAGAAGAGAGAACGCTGTTGTCGTGTATTCAAATTTCCATCTCAATCTTTTAAGTGCATATTTAAGTATTTTGGCATGGTCAAATGCTAATTTTGGTAAGTTATTAACTGAAAACCATTTTGCTTCAAAAGCATCTGTAGAGGCCTTTAAATTTATTTTTTCTGGTTTTATTAAAGCAAAATAAACTACTGTAATCACCCTGCCCCTTGGGTCTCTTTTCACATCACCAAAAGTATAAAGTTGCTCTAAATAATCTGCCTTCACTCCTGTTTCTTCTTTTAGTTCACGTTCAGCAGCTTCTTCTAAACTTTCATTAATTCTAACAAATCCTCCAGGAATAGCCCACATTCCTTTAAAAGGTTCTATCCCTCTTTTAACAAGCAAAACTTTTAACTTTTTTTCTTGAATTGTAAATATAATTATATCTACTGTTACCGAAGGTTGTGGGTAATCTGTTAGTTTCATATTATAACTTATACATTTAATTGATTATTTAATTTAAAACTTATTGTTTTTGAGTTTTTGAAAGACGGATAAAACAATCTTTCTTAGTTTATCATAATACGGGTGGATTTTTTTATCTGTAAACTTCATCCATTCTTCTTTTTTATTTTTCTTAAGTAATTCTCTTATTTTTGTTGCGCTGATAGGAAGATCTTTTCTTGGTACTTTGATTGGTTTTATTTTCTTCTTTTTGTATAGCCATTCAATTTTAGTATCGTTACCACAATACACTACATTTGGCCAAGTGCCAGCATAATAATTACAAAAACCCAATATCCAAGCTCCCCATTTTTCATATTCCTTTCTTGTTTTTGGAATGTATGGAAGGTCAGGAAAAAATCCAACAATGAGATTTTTTTTATTACCATAAATCCTTTTTATTAGATCAATTCTTTCTAAAACAGTGAATGGATCTTTTTCTGTTCTAAGTGCTTGAGAATTCCCTATTAATAAAACTGATTTTTCACATTCTTTCAACATCTGATCAATTATCTTTTGATGACCTTTGTGAATATGTTGAAATCTTCCATGGAACAATCCAAGTTTATATTTTTTCCTCATTTGCCAATCAAATTACTTCATATACCTTCCCAACTTTTAAATTTAGAAAGAATCATATTTTATGCAAGTTGTACCAGTAGCATTGCCTTCTTATATTTCCATCTGGCCAGAGGTATCTTGCGTTTATGTATTTGTTCGCATCTGCAAAATCCCATACAACTATCTTTTTGTCTTTATATATGTATTCTTGTTGATTAAAAATTTTCCTTCCTGTTCTTTTTAATTTTTTAATAAACTTTGGAGTTACTGGGTTAAATATGTTCTTTCTTATGGTGAATGATATTGCAGGAACCTTATCAAAAAAAGACAGGTCGTCAAGAATCTTTTTATTCCCATTGTGATAAACTGTGCTAATTCTTACTTTGCTTTTGTTTTTTTTAATGAAATCTATTGTTTTTTCATCAGGGTACTCATGTAAAGAAATGCATATCCGATAAAATGATTTTGTATTAATATATCTTAATTTATCTTTGGCGCAGGTATGTAAAGCTATTTTAAAATCTTTTTTGGCAATTTCTACAACTTCTTGAAAATTATCTACAAAAAGAGGGTCGCTTGTTGAGCCAGAGATGGATAAAGATCTTGTTCGGTCTTTAAACAATTCTAAAAATATTTTTATTTTTTCCATAGAAGCAAAATGCGGTTTTTCTTTTTTTCTTATAGAATTTCCTACACAAAATTTACAACCGATAGGACATACCCCTCCTGCTAATATACTTATATAATCATGATCATATCTTGTTCTCATTTTCTGACTTATTGTTATTTTTACTATAAGATATTGTAGATTATACACTTTATAAAAATTGTTGTAATGTATAATACAAATAGAAACAAAAACATCTAGTGAGGACAAACTCCTGGGCAGCCGCCGGCATATTCTGCTTTTGCAATGACATATTTTTCTTTTGGTGGTTTTGCGAAATATAGAACCTGTTTAGGCTTACTGCCATAGCGATACACAGTAATACCTTTGCATTTTAGTTTATATGCCAGCTCGTACGCTTTTTGAACATCATCGATAGTTGCTTTAGTTGGCAGATTTATTGTTTTGCTTACAGCATTATCTGTATAACGTTGAAAAGCTGCTTGTATTCTAACATGCCATTCTGGAGTTATGTCAAAGGCTGTTCTGAAAAGCTGTTTTACATCTCTAGGTATTTTAGCTATGTTTTGCAATGAGCCTGTTTTTGCTATTTTATCAAGAAGGTCTGCAGAATAAAATCCGCGTTCTTTTGCTATCCTTTCAAAAAGCGGACTAACTTCAAATAATCTTTTTCCACCAAGTACTTCACGCATAAAAGATATTGCAAACAAAGGTTCTATACCTGAAGAACAGCCTGCGATTATGCTTATGCTTCCTGTTGGTGCTATTGTTGTGCATGTTGCATTTCTTAATGCTTTATAGCGATCTGCCCAGATACTTTTGTCAAAATTGGGAAAAGAGCCGCGTTCTTCTGCAAGTTCGATTGATTTTTCTCTTGCTGTAGTTGAGATGAACCTCATTAATTTTTCTGCAAGTTGAAGTGCTTTTTGACTGTCATATTTGATTCCAAGCATTATTAACATTTCTGCCCAACCCATTATGCCGAGACCGATTTTTCTGTTTGCTAAAGTCTTTTCTTTAATTTGTTTTAGAGGGAATTTGTTCACGTCGATTACGTTGTCGAGAAAATGAACTGCATTTCTTACAGTTATTCTGAGTTTTTCCCAGTCGATCTTTCCATTTGATACAAACTTTGTAAGATTTATGCTACCGAGATTGCAGCTTTCGTATGGCAGTAAGGGTTGTTCGCTACAAGGATTCGTCGACTCAATTCTTCCTATTGAAGGAGTTGGATTATGTCTGTTTATTTCGTCGATAAAAATTGCTCCGGGATCACCAGTGCGCCAGGCGTTTTCTGTTATTAAATGCCATATTTTTCTTGCATTTAGTTTTCTTACAGGTTTGCCTGTTCTCGGGTTTATTAGTTTGTAATCAGCGTTTCGCTTTACTGCAGACATGAATTCATCACTTACTGCAACTGAAATGTTAAAGTTATCAAGAATTCCTGGTATGCCTTTTGCTGTGATGAACTCAACTATGTCTGGATGATCTACGCGTAAAATACCCATCATCGCTCCTCTACGCTTTCCACCTGCTTTAATGACTTCTGTTGCGATGTTATAGACGCGCATAAAGCTTACAGGTCCTGATGCAACGCCTTTTGTGCTTTTAACGATATCTCCTCTTGGTCTTAATTTAGTAAAGGTAAAGCCGACACCGCCACCGGTTTGCTCGATTAGAGCCATGTGCTTTAATGTTGTGAATATGCTTTCGAGCGAGTCCTCTATTGGCAGAACAAAACAGGCAGAAAGCTGTCCCATTGGTGTTCCTGCATTGAACAAGGTTGGTGAATTCGGAAGAAATTCCAGTTTTGTCATCATTAAAAAAAATGTTTTTTCTGTTTCACGTGGATTCTTGCCGTAGCGTTTATCAGCTTTTGCAACTGTAGTTGCTACACGCATAAAAAGCTGCTTTGGTGTTTCTATGATTTTTCCTGTTTCGTCTTTTAGTAAATAGCGAGCTTTAAGAACTTCAAGAGCGTTTACTGTAAGCTTCGGTTCTAGCGGCAAACCGAGTTCTTGTTTAATTTTTCTTAGTTCTGCTTTCTTTTTTCTGTAAGCAGAGTATTCGTTTGCTAAACGAATGTATTTTTTCTTTTTTAGAAGCGCAATAACTCTATCCTGAATTTGTTCAATCGATGGAATCTTTTCTCTGTCAAAGAATTCTTTCTGAAGCTGCTTTGAAATGTCTCGCGTTATTGTTTTAGCAATGCGCTTTGCTTCATCTTTAGAAATGCCCATTGCAATAGCTGCTTTTTGAATTGCATGTTCTATCTTTCTTGGCTGAAATGATTCAAGCTCGCCTGTTCTTTTTCTGACAAACCTATGCATTAAGTTTAGAATAAAAAGGAAGTATAAAAAAGTTGATGCTAAGATTTTGATTTAATTAGCTTGCTGTATTGACCTTCTAATAGAATTTTCTGCTGTTCGCTCCAGTCCTTATCTGAATGCGTTTTGATATAGTTTGCCCAGAATTTAATGAAGTTTATTCTATCTTCTTTTGATGTTTTTCCTGGAATGAGTTTCATTTTTCTTTCAGCTTTTTGCATGGCTTTTTCAGATTTTACTTTTACTTTAATTTTCTAATTTTCCATCTAACAAGAACTGGAATAGCTACTGCGATCATTCCTAGGCAGAGCCACTGACCTTTGCTTAAGCCAAGGAAATAGTAATCCCAATAGCGGAAGAATTCGATTGAGAAGCGAAGAATGCCGTAAAGCAGAATGAAATGCCAGAACACAATGCCATCTCTAAGCTGCTTTGCGAACTTTCTTTTGAGAATGAACCTTAAGATAAAGAAGTTAAAAAGGTTTTTTCCTGCTTCGTATAGCTGCGAAGGATGCCTACAACCAGGTGCTGTTGGAAAACGAACACACCAAGGAACCTTGCTTATTTTTCCGTAAAGCTCTGCGTTAATAAAATTTCCAATTCTGCCAAAGAATAAAGCCAGCGATGTTGAAACAGCAAGTACATCAGCAAGTTGGTAAAATGAGATTTTTCGTTTCTTGCAGAAAATCCAGCCCATTAAAACAGCGCCAAGCAAACCGCCATGAAAACTTAAACCGCCATGCCAGATAGCAAAGATTTCTAAGGGATGCGTGAAATAATAGCGTGGTTCGTAGTAAAGAACTTGCATTGCTCTTGAGCCGAGCAAAACGCCAAGAAGCAAATAAAGTATAAGTTCTGCTAGATGTTCTCGTTTCAGGTTTTTTATTCTGTTTGTTTTGATGGCATTTAGAAGAAAAAGATATGCAAGGAAAAACCCAAATACAAAGATGATGCCATACCATCTAACCTGAAAAGGACCGACTGAAAAGGCAACTGGATTTATTCGGTGGGTAAACATTTGTTTTCCCTTATTCTTCTAGCAAGAACGATTAAAAATTTTCCGATTGATTCCTGATCCAAAGACTGAAGCAGAAGTAGGCAGCATGTGTTCTAGAATGATTGACATTTCGCTTTTTCATAAACTTCCGATATATATCCAACATAGTGTATTGAGGGATGGAATTGTTTTGTATTTGAAGAAAGAAGATGAAGATTTTTGTAGAAAAGTCGTATTTAAAGTTATAAGAAACTACCTTGAAATGGAATGGATTTACAGAAAACGACTTAAAGAGGTGTTTGGATGAAGCGAAAGAACAAAAAATTAGAAAAAATAAAAGATTAACAGGTTCCGCTCGAAGCAGTTGATTCTGCGCTTAATGTTTTACTACAACCTTTTAAGTTCGAGTTGTATTGACAGAATTGCTGTTTTATTGCCTCAGCTGTTCTTCTTCCTGTGCTTTCATCGACGCCACTAATTGTATATTTGTTGTTTACTAAGAAAGTTGGACTTGCTCCTATCTTAAGTTGTTGTGCAAGCTTAATATCTTCACTCAATAGTTTTTTTCCTTCATCGCCTTCGGCGCATTTCTTGATTTTATCCACATCCATGCCTGCTTTCTTTGCACAGCTTTCCCAATCCTTGCTTTGAATGTCTTTGTTTCTACACCAAATATAGTCAAGATATTTGTTGCCTTTTTTGTAGTATTTCTTTGCACAAAGCTGTCTTATATTTTCTTCTACCTCTGCTGGTCCGTGTAATGATACAAATGTTCCGTTCGAGATTTCATTTGCTATGTAGTGAATGTCGAATTTTATATCTTTACCAAAGGCATCAAGAACTTCTTTCATCAAATTTACTGCCTGTGTCCCAAATGGACATTGGCTCATTATGAATAGGTCAAGTTTTCCTTTTTCTTCTGGTCT
>CAZFJK010000006.1:14577-41544 GCA_964519225.1 uncultured Methanosarcinales archaeon
CAATACGCAAAGAATAGTAATCTCCAACCTGATCAAGATATGGTTGTAATTGGGCATATGCTGCTTGATTTTCAACGTCTTTATTGAATAAAACTGCTGGTAGATATTGAAGATTTAGTTCTTCATAAAGCGCTTTTCCTTCAGGGCTGCTATAGTCAAGTTCTTCGAATTCTATGCCCGGCAGAATCATTGAAAGCTGTGCTTTTAGCTGAGTAACGTCGCATTCCTTACAGCGCTGATCGTTTAGTACAATTGCCTTAAAGCTAGTCACTGCTTTTCCTGTAGGACCAAATCTAAAGCCGTGTGTTAAAATCGATAAGATCAGCAGAATACCAAGAATAAACGTTAGGATTTTCCATATTCTTCCTGGCTTTGCTTCTTTCTTGATTGGTTCAGGAGAAACAGCAGTTACTTCCTTATTGTTTGTAATTTCTTCAACTTCTTTAACAGCTTCGGCTTCAACTTCTTTTACTTCCTCTTTTTTCTCTGGTTCTTGAACGTTTGATTCTGTGTTTTCAGGTTGAATGTCTTCCTGTTTTGGTTGAATGTCTTCTGGTTTTGGTTCATCGTCTGACATTAAAACCACCTTTAAAAAAAAACAATTTCAATTCGAAAATAATGATGTTTTTAAAGTTTTTTGTGATGGAGAAGGCAAAACTTTATTAATGTTCTTTTAAAAGACAGATAAAAAATGCCAGAAGAAAGGTATGATCCGCTGCAGGTTGAGAAGGAAGTACTTGATTTTTGGCAAAAGAACGAAATATATAGAAAGGTAAAGGAAAAGAACAGAGGAAAAGAAAAATTCTATTTTTTAGATGGTCCTCCGTATACAAGCGGAAGGGTTCATATAGGTACTGCCTGGAATAAGGCATTCAAGGATATGTTTCTTCGATATAAAAGGATGAAAGGCTTCGATGTTTGGGACAGAGCTGGTTATGATATGCATGGTTTGCCTGTTGAACATGCTGTTGAAGAAAAGCTCGGAATAAAACACAAGGATGAAATTCCAAAGTTCGGTGTTGCGCGGTTTATTGAAGAATGCAGAAATTTTGCTTTAACGAATGCTAAACTGATGAGTGAAGATTTTAAGCGACTCGGCGTATGGATGGATTTTGATAATGCTTACATGAGTATTAAGAATGAATTTATTGAAGGTGTTTGGTTCCTTGTTAAAAAAGCATATGAAAAAGGAAGGTTGTATCTTGGAGAAAAGGTTATGCACTGGTGTCCAAAGTGTGCTACTGCTCTGGCAAAGCATGAATTGGAGTATAAGAAGATAAAGGATACCAGCGTATTTCTGAAGTTTAAGATAAAAGGAAAAGAAAATGAATACTTGGTCATTTGGACAACAACGCCGTGGACAATTCCATTTAATCTTGGAGTTATGGTCCATCCTGAATTTGATTATGTTAAAGCTAAAGTGGATGATGAATACTGGATTGTTGCAAAAGGCTTGGCAGGAGCTTTTATTCAAGGTGTTGTTGGAAAAAAGCTTGAAATAGTTGATGAGTTTAAAGGCAGGGAACTTGAAGGCCTTGAATACGAACATCCGCTATACGAAGAACTCAAAGAGATTTATGACAAATTGAAAAAAGAACATCCTAATGTTCATACTGTTGTTCTTTCAGAAGAGTATGTTGATCTTTCTGCTGGCACTGGTTTAGTGCATATGGCTCCTGGTTGTGGGCCAGAAGACTATGAAGTAGGTCATAGATATAAGATTCCGCCGTTTAACAATCTTGATGAAGAAGGAAGATTTCCAGCTGAGATGGGAAGGTTTGCTGGATTTGTTGCAAGAAAGGATGATGAAAGATTCATCGAAGAATTTGAGAAAGTTGGTTGTTTGATAGCAAAAAGTGATGTCGAGCACGAATATGCACATTGTTGGCGATGCAAGCAACCTGTTATTTTTAGAACAACACAGCAATGGTTTTTCAAGATTGAAGATTTGATTGAGATGATGAGGGAACTGAATAAAAAAGTAAAGTGGGTTCCTGAATGGGCAGGAAGCAAACAGTTTGACAATTGGTTGGCAAACTTAAGGGATAATAGCATAACAAGACAACGCTACTGGGGAACGCCTGTGCCGATATGGAAATGCGATAAGTGCGGTGCGTTTATTGTTATTGGTTCTGTTAAAGAGCTTAAAGAGCATGCTGCTGTTCCTGAAGACTTGCACAGACCATGGATAGACGATGTTACATTCAGATGCAAGCATTGCGATGGCACTATGCACAGAATCGCTGATGTTCTTGATGTTTGGATTGATGCAGGAACTACAAGCTGGACATGCCTTGATTATCCGCAGAGAGAAGATTTATTCAAGCAATTGTGGCCTGCTGATTTCATACTTGAAGGCAAGGATCAGATCAGGGGATGGTTTAATTTATTGCTGATAGCTTCGATGATTGCTTTTGAAAAACATAGCTACAAAGCAGTTTATATGCATGGTTTTGTTAACGATGCTCTCGGCAGAAAGATGAGTAAAAGCTTAGGCAATGTTATCTCACCTTATGAAGTTATCGATAAGTACGGTGCTGATGTTCTCAGGTATTATATGGTTGGCGGTGCCGAACCTGGAGTTGATATAAATTATAATTTTGAAGACATGAGGGTTAAAGCCAGAAATTTAAGCGTTCTTTGGAACACTTACAGATTCGTGCTTGATCTTGCAAAGCAGGTTCAGTTAAAGGAGTTCGATGCTAATGCTTTTGGAACAGAAGAGAAATATATCTTTTCGAGATTGAATAGTACAATAAGAAGAGTAACTGAATTGTTTGATAACTATGTTTTGAATGAAGTTCCAATAGAGATTGAAAAGTTGTTCCTTGATTTGAGCAGGGTTTACATAAAACTTGTTAGAGAGAAATTGATTGATGAGAAAAACAAAGAGCTTGTTCTGTATACGTGCTTTAAAGTACTGCTTGAATGCTTGAAGCTTTTTGCACCTGTTGCTCCATTTATCTGCGAAAGGATCTATCAGGGCTTAAGAAAGGTGTTTGATCTTAAGATAGAAAGTATTCACCTATTTGATTGGCCTTGTTTTGATAGCAAATTAATCAATATAGAACTTGAAGAAAAATTCGATTTGATGAATAGAATAATTAGCGCTATTCTTGCTGTGAGGGATAAAATCAAGAGAGGTGTAAGATGGCCTTTAAGTAAGGTCGTTGTTGTTGGTAGTGAGAAAATAAGAAATGTTGCTGAAGATTTTGCAGAACTGATTAAGCGTCAAGCAAATGTTAAAGAGCTTATTGCTGAAGAAAGCTTTGGCAGGCTTGAAAAGGTTAAGGCAGATTTCTTAAAAATTGAGAGCGAATTTGACGAAAAAACTGCTGCAAAGGTTATAGCTGCAATTGCCACAACGTCAGCTGAAACCATAGCTGAGCATATCAGCAAAGAAGGCAAGTTCGAAGTTGAGGCTGATGGAAAGAAAGTCGCTATCAAGAAAGAACACCTGATATTTGAGCATAGCATACCTAAAAATTACGAGTCTGAAGAATTTTATGGTGGAAAGGTTTATGTAGATGTTGAGCTTACTCCTGAGCTTGAGGCAGAAGGTTATGCAAGAGAACTTGCAAGAAGAATTCAAATCTTGCGGAAAAAGGCAGGACTTGAAAAAAGGCAGAAAATAGTATTGCACGTAAAAGCCGATGAAGATATTGTAAATATGCTAAGGAATTTTGAAGAACAGATTATGTTAAAGGTTGGTGCAGAACATATGAAAATTACAACGATGAAACCTGCCAGAAAATATGAATGGGTTTCAATCGAAAAGATTAAAAATAAAGAATTACAAATTGCATTCGACCTTTCCAGCTAATAACTAAAATATTTGGGGTGGTACTTATGAGCGAGCTTTGCAAGAATTGCGACAATTGGAAAAGATTTGGTGAGAACTGTTGGTTCTATTGGAAGGGAAAGAGAAGATGCACGCAGTTTGTTGATCCAAATAATTTTAAGCAAAAATTTATTGATTTAGATGAAGAAATAAGTATGTTGATAGAAAAAGCAAGGGCGGTGTTAAACAAATGATAAAGGATGTATGTAAGCTAAGGGAATGCCCTGAATGTGGAAGCAGAAATGTGATTTGCAGCGAAACAAGAGAACAATTAATATGCAAAGACTGCGGATGCATCTTTGAACCTCTGCTTGAAGAAGAGGAGAAAAAGCTTGAAAAGGTTGCTGGAATCGAGGTTGAGGAAAAGGAAAAGAAAGTTAAGAGAAAAGGTACGGGCACGAAAGCAAGGAGAGTAAAGAAAACAAAAAAGGTAAAAAGAAAAAAGAGGTGAAGTAGAGCAATTTCTGATTCTTATAGGGGGAAGTGTTCTCCTTGGTTTTGATTATCGCCAAATCACTTCAACCTGATCTGTTCTCCAGTAAGGCTTTATATCTATGGCTTCAGGGTCATCGGATTTACCTGCTTTATGCTCGAGGATTCCTTGCCATGCAATCATTGCTGCATTATCTACAAGCAAAGAATTTGGAGGAATAAAACATTTCGCTTTTCTTGCTTTGCACATTTTTATTGCCATTTCCTGCAGGCGTTTATTGCAACAGACACCGCCGCCGAGGAGAAGTTCATCTTTATCGCAATGAGCCATAGCCCTTTCTGCTGTTTCTATAAGCATGGCAAAGACTGTTTCCTGTGCTGAATAGGCAAGATCTTCTTTACTGTATTTTCCTGATGCGATTTTTTGCTTGAGGTTTGTTAAGATTCCGCCGAGGGTTATGTCCATTCCTTTAACGCAGTAAGGCAAGGGAATGTATTGCTTTCCTTTTTTCGCAAGCTCTTCTATTTTCGGCCCTCCAGGAAATCCTATGCCAAGAGCCCTTGCAAACTGGTCAAGAAAGTTTCCCACGCCGATGTCAAGGGTTTCTCCAAAAATTCTATACTTGCCGCCTTCATAAGCAATGACTTGAGTGTTGACTCCTGAAACATAAAGTAACACAGGATCTGTTGATGCAGTAACAAGGTTTCCTATCTCTAGGTGGGCTATGCAATGATTTACGCCAACTAAAGGAACAGAAAGTTTTTTTGCGAGTTCTTTTGCATAGCGCATTCCAACAAGTAAGGCCGGAGCTAAGCCAGGACCTTGGCTAACGCTGATGAGGTTTATCTGATTTAGATGGATGCTTGCTTTTTCAAGCGCTGATTTAAGAACTTGATCTTTCCATTGTTCATGATGTTTTGCTACTTCATTTGGAATCATACCGCCTTTTTCTGTTGTAAAGACATGTTTTTCGTTTGAGAGAATTTCTCCTGAAAAGCTCACTACTGAAATGCCGAAAGTATGGGCTGTTGTTTCTATGCCTAGACAAAATTTCTGCTCTCGCATAGGTTTTTGTTTCTACTTTTCTATTAAAGCTTTTCGACGAAATATCTTAAGAAATATCCATTACGTTCACTGGGTGAGAAGTAGGTTCTGTAAGTTGTTCCTGGAATAAAATCTTTGAATAGGACTCTGCCTAGTTTTTGTTCTTGCATTGCATTTGTAAGTGCTGGATTATCGCCTTTAAAATGGTTATGCAGCACTTCATCATAGCTTACGAGTTCAAAAGCTCCTTGCTCGATTAATCTTTCAAGTTCTGTTTCTGGAATTCTTGAACGATAACCCATTAATTTCAAATCAAAAGATGTTACATAAGAAAAGCCTCTTTCAGAGAGAATTTGAATAGCTTTTGAAATCGTCATGTATTTTTGTTTGGTTTTCCATTTTCTGAAATTTTTTAAGAAAAAGAAAAGCCATGCATAGGTAGAGGCTTGGGCTGTTGGGAGCTGCATGCTGAACGCCTCGCCGAAGCTCGGCGCTTACACACCAGCTCCATCAACCTCCTGTTTTAAGGAGGGCCCAAAAGGTGCCTCTTTTTGAGGGGGGCTTCGTCCTTAGATGCCTTCAGGACTTATCCCTATGACGCGTGGCTGCCCGGATTTGCCCTGTCGGACATCCGGTAAACCAGAGGCGCCGGAAGCTCGTTCCTCTCGTACTAGAGCTTCCTTCCTCTCAGGCACCCAACATCCCCAGTAGATATCAAACAAACTGCCTCACAGCGTTCTGAACCCAGCTCATGATCCCTTTTGATCGGTGAACACCCGCACCCTTGGCTCCTTCTGCAGAGCCAGGATAGGAAAAGCCGACATCGAAGTAGCAAGCCGCGCCGTCGATGTGAGCTCTCGGGCGCGACGACTCAGTTATCCCCGGGGTAACTTTTTGGTCATCCCAGGGCCCCACCAAGGGGCACACTGAGGTTCGCTAGGCCCGCATTTCTGCCCTGCGTTCCATCTTAGTAAGAACGCAGTCAGGCCAGCTTTTGCCCTTGCACTCTACCCCGGATTTCTAACCCGGGTGAGCTGACCTTTGGGCCCCGCTGATATCTTTTCAGCGGGGTGCCGCCCCAGCCAAACTGTCCACCTACCGGTGTCCTTCCTTTCGGAAGTAAGCAGCACAAACAGTGAAGGGTGGTGTTACATTGGCGCCTAAGATGCTGTCCGAAAACAGCATCCTCAAACAGCTCCCACCTACACTATGCAACACTGCTTGCACTGCAGCGGCAGGCTACAGTAAAGTTCCACGGGGTCTTCGCTTCCCACTGGGGATCCCAGGCATTTGCACCTGGCAGGGTGTTCGGCGGGATCCGGCTTGGGACAGTGGTGACCTCGTTACGTCCTTCATGCAGGCCGGCATTCAACCGGCAAGGCATTTCGCTACCTTAAGAGAGTTATAGTTACTCCCGCCGTTTACCGGTCCTTAACCTCCTTGAACAGAGGCTTCGGATACCGGCACCGGGCAGGCGTCACCGACCATACACACCTTTGCAGGCTTGCGGTCGGATGCGTTTTTGTTAAACAGTCGGGCCACCCTTGTCACTGCGCCCTGCTTTCGCATCTCGAGGACACGAAAGCAGGGACCCCTTCTACCGAAGATACAGGGCTAATTTGCCGATTTCCCTAAGCCGGATTAACCCTTCACGCCTTAGCCTTCTCAGCTAGGGGCACCTGTGCTGGTTCTGGGTACGGTTGCCGAGGATTTTTTCCTGCTCCTTTTTCAGGGGCTCCAGGAATCAGCTGAATCCTGCATAACAGGACTATTCCCAGGTTTACTCTGGTTCTCTGCATTACGCAACTCCCCAGAGTTATCCTGGTTAACATAGCAGACAAGCTATGTCAGCTTAACCTGAAGCGTCAGGAGCAGGACTTGCGTTGCCGCACATACCTCGGCAGTAGGCGAATATTAACGCCTTTCCCTTTCCCTGCCTTCCTGTTAGGAAGCAGGTTAGGACCGACTAACCCTTGGCTGATCGGCATTGCCAAGGAACCCTTGCCCTTTCGGCGGTGCCGATTCTCACGGCACTAAGATCCTACTACCGCCAGGATTCTCATTCCTACGAGGTCCACCCTCTCTTGCGAGAAAGCTTCTGCCCTCGCAGGACGCCCGCCTACCACACAGCCGAAGCTGATCTGCAGTATCGGTAGCCAGCTTAACCCCGTCCATTTTCGGGACCCGCGACCTCGACGGGTAAGCTGTTACGCACTTTTTAAAGGGTGGCTGCTTCTAAGCCAACCTCCCCGCTGTCTCAGGCCGCGGACACCCTTCACCCTTTAATACTTAGCTGGCACTTTGGGACCTTAACTGCAGTCTGGGTTGTTCCCCTCTCGGAGCTCAAGCTTACCCCGAGCCCCTGTTTCCTTGCTTCTACGGTGCTGAAGCATTCGGAGTTGGACAAGGAGGCGATCCTTTGCAGAACCCACACTCCTAATCCGTAGCTCTACCGCTTCAGCTACCTCTGCAAGGACTTGACTACGGCCAATTTCGGCGGGAACCAGCTATCACCGGGCTCGATTGGCTTTTTACCCCTACTCCCAGGTCATCCGAACGCTTGCCCGCAGCACCGGTTCGGACCTTCACCTTCTGCTAAGAAGGCTTCATCCTACCCAGGAGTAGATCGCCCGGTTTCGGGTTACAGCTGAGTGACTTAAGGCCCTTTCAGACCTTGCCCCTCGCAGCAGAGCTGCTGCGGGCTTTTTGCTTTCGCTATGGGTGCTGCCTGCATAAGACATTACCCTTGCCACTCAGCTGCACTCCCTGGCCCGTTATTCGAAACGGACAGTGCAACTTCTCAGCAAAGCTGAAAAGCCGCACCTTCCTGTAGCTGTTAGGTTTCAGGCTCTTTTCACTCTCCGGCAAGAGTTCTTTTCAGCTTTCGCTCACGCTACTAGTGCGCTATCGGGCTCTATGAGTATTTAGGGTTGGATGTTGGTGGCACCCAGCTTCCTGCCTAGTATCCAGTAGACAGTACTCAGGAATTGCCCGATTCCTCTCTGAGTTACTCCTACGGGGCTTTCACCCTCTATGGCGTCCCATTCCAGGGAACTTTGGATTCCCCAAAGAGGAATCATGTGGGCAATCCACCACACCACATCGCTGATCGCATTGCTGCGAACAGCTTCGGTTTGCCCTGTGCCCTTTTCATTCGCCATTACTCAGGGCATCCCGTTTGGTTTCTTTTCCTGCCGGTACTAAGATGTTTCAATTCCCGGCGTTCCCGATCCTTTTGGATCATTCCTTAGCGGAATGCGAAGTCGCATTCGGGCATCCCCGGTTCTAAGCCTGCATGCGGCTCGCCGGGGCTTATCGCAGCTTGCCACGCCCTTCGTCGGCTATAGAGCCGAGCCATCCACCTAACAGCTTCTTGCCTCTACCTATGCATGGCCTCATCAACATAATGTCTTGGCCCTTTGTCCAGGATTGTAAAATCCTGAACTGCACCTAAAGTGAAAGACTGATATGAATATGGACCCGTCGGGATTTTCGTAGAGCTTTCGAACCCGAGGCCTCCGCCTGTCCTGTCTAGGCGAGCAAAGGCTCGCAAATTGCAAGGGCGACGCTCTACCAGGCTGAGCTACGGGCCCATATTTGAGTATGAAAAAAAGATGAGTAATAGGAGTGGATTGTAAAATAAAAAGGAGGTGATCCATCCGCAGGTTCCCCTACGGATACCTTGTGTCGACTTAGCCCGCCTCACCAAGCCCAGGTTCGAATTCCTCTAAAGAGGAAACCTCACCTAGACCCAGCTCGGATGGCTTGACGGGCAGTGTGTGCAAGGAGCGGGGACATATTCACCAGAGGCTGCTAACCTCTGATTACTAGGGATTCCATCGTCACGAGGGCGAGTTCCAGCCCTCGATCTGGACTAGGACGGGATTTCGAGGATTAGCTTCCCCTTTCGGGGTCGCATCCCATTGTTCCCGCCATTGTTGCGCGCGTGTAGCCCAGGAGATTCGGGGCATACAGACCTACCGTCGCCCGCACCTTCCTCCTGCTTTCGCAGGCAGTCTCCCTAGTGTGCCTTTTCTCCGTAAAGAAAAGTAGCAACTAGGGACGCGGGTCTCGCTCGTTGCCTGACTTAACAGGACACCCTACAGCACGAGCTGACGGCGGCCATGCACCACCTCTCAGCGTGTCTGGTAAGACCTTTGGCCTGACCTTCATTCTGCTGTCGCTCCTGGTGAGATTCTCTGTGTTGAGTTAGATTAAACCGCACGCCGCACCCCTTGTAGCGCTCCCCCGCCAAT
Organism: uncultured Methanosarcinales archaeon; assembly: GCA_964519225.1. Classification (GTDB taxonomy): domain Archaea; phylum Nanobdellota; class Nanobdellia; order Woesearchaeales; family B54-G15; genus B54-G15. The sequence goes on from CAZFJK010000006.1 coordinate 24,152, forward strand.
TCCTTTAAGTTTCAGCCTTGCGACCGTACTCCCCAGGCGGCGGGCTTAACGGCTTCCCTACGACACTGCGCATTCCCAAGGAATGCGCAACACCTAGCCCGCAGCGTTTACAGCTGGGACTACACGGGTATCTAATCCGTTTTGATCCCCCAGCTTTCGTTCCTCACCGTCGGAGCCGTTCTGGTCGGACGCCTTCGCCACCGGTGGTCCTCCCGGGATCTAAGCATTTTACCGCTTCCCCGGGAATACCTCCGACCCCTTCCGGTCCCAAGTTCAGCAGTATTCCCTCCGCGCCGTCACGTTAAGCGCGACGATTTCGGAAGGAACTTACTGAACCGGCTACGAACGCTTTAGGCCCAATAAAAGCGGCCACCACTTGGGGCGCCGGGGTTACCGCGGCTGCTGGCACCGGTCTTGCCCACCCCTTATTCGCCGAGGTTTTTACCCTCGGCAAAAGCCTTGCCGAAGCAAGGCACTCGGAGTCCCCCTCTCACGCTTTCGCGCATTGGAGAGGTTTCGCGCCTGCTGCACCCCGTAGGGCTAGGGACAGTGTCTCAGGTCCCTTCTCCGGGCTATCCCTCTCAGGACCCGTACCCGTCTTAGGCTTGGTGGGCCGTTACCCCACCAACAACCTGATGGGCCGCCGCCCCATCCTAGGGCACAGCAAAGCTGCTTTCAGAAAAGGGTCATTGCAGAACCCTTTTCCTATCTGGGATTAGCCTCAGTTTCCCGAGGTTATCCCAGACCCTAGGGTAGGTTAGCGACGTGTTACTGAGCAGTTCGCCGCCATCCAGCCGAAGCTGGACAGCCGACTTGCATGGCTTAGTCGGACTCCGATAGCAGTGGCCTCCCGCAGGATAAACGGGTATTGAAGAACGGTCGCTAGCTGTTTTATCAGCGATAGCGAGCACCACTCCTATTACTCATCTTTTTCTTGTCTAACCTTGTGGTTAGACAAACACTAAACATTAGAGATTTGGAGGCGATTTTTTAAGAATTCGAAGCAAACGCTTCTACTATATCATAACGATATAGTATTCCTGCGTGAAAACGAACTCATATTTAAACTTTACGTTAATTTTTGATTAATTTTTAGTCGAGAAATCTACGGAAATTGAGAGAAAATTTAAATTTTATTTGAAAAACCAAAAACAAGCAACAGATGGCAAAAAAGGATTTTACTTCAGAAAATATTGTTCTCTACTTCATCTTTATCTTTAGAAAACTTTTTAAAATTTAACGATTGTTAAATTTTTCATGATAAAACTGCCTTGTGAAGTGATGATCTGGGAATTCCTGCCTGCATTGAGACGGGAATTAGTTAGGGCTCTGCTTAAAGAAGGCGTTTCGCGAAAGGAAATTGCTTCAATGCTTGGAATAACTGATTCTGCAATCAGCCAATACTTGAAGAGAAAAAGAGGAATGCATTTTAGATTTGATGCTGACATAAAGCAAAAAATTCAACAGATTGCGAGATGCCTGAAAAATACATCTGCAAGGGATAGGAGTGCTAGGCTTATAGCTGAAATCTGCAAGTTTTGTTTGATGTTGAAGCGGAAAAAAGTGTTATGTTCTTTATGCTTAAAACAAAATCCTGAACTTAATAAAAATTGTAATGCGGCGAGGTATATAAAATGAAAAGAATCTATTTAGATAATGCTGCAACCACGCCTGTTGCAAAAGAAGTTCTTGAAGCAATGATGCCTTATTTTAGGGAAAGGTTTGGAAATGCATCGAGCTTGCATAGCTTTGGCAGAGAAGCAAGAGATGCTGTTGAAAATAGCAGGGAAAAGATTTGTAAAAAGCTGAATGCAAAAGAGCATAAAATAATCTTTACAAGCAGCGGAACAGAAGCAAACAATCTTGCATTGAAAGGTGTTGCTTTTGCAAACAGAGAAAGAGGAAAGCATATCATAACTACGAAGATCGAACATGACTGTGTTTTGAATGCATGCAAATGGCTTGAAAAAAATGGATTTGAGGTTACATATCTTAATGTTGACAAAGAAGGTTTTGTAGATTTGAATGAACTTGAAAACGCAATAAGGGATGATACGATTATTGTTTCTATCATGCATGGGAATAATGAGATTGGAACAATAGCTGATTTGAAAGTAGTAGGAGAGATTTGCAGGGCAAAAGGAGTTTATTTTCATAGCGATGCTTGTCAAAGTTTTTGCAAGGTTCCTATTGATTTAAAGCAACTGCCGGTGGATTTATTGACGATAAATGCGCATAAGATTTATGGTCCAAAAGGTGTTGGTGCATTGGTTATCAGGGAAGGAGTAAAAATTGATCCTTTGCTTCATGGTGGTGGTCATGAACTTGGATTAAGAAGCGGAACTGAAAATGTTCCTAGTATAGTAGGATTTGCAAAAGCAATTGATGTTATAAAAGAAAAGGATGTTGAGCATATGAAAAGATTAAGGGATATGCTAATAGAAGGATTTTCAATAATAGAGGAAAGCTGGTTGAACGGTCCTAGAGGAGAAAAAAGACTGTGCAACAATGTTAATTTCACTTTTAGGTTTATCGAAGGAGAATCCCTGTTGCTTTATCTTGATTCAAAAGGTATAGCAGCATCGACTGGATCTGCTTGTTCAACTCGAGCTATTGAGCCGAGTCATGTATTAACAGCAATTGGTTTAAGTCCTGCTGATGCCCATGGAAGCCTTAGATTTTCAGTAGGAAAGGATAATACTGAAGAGGAAATTAAATACGTAATAGATGTTGTTAAAGAAGGTGTTGAAAGTTTAAGAAAGATCAGTCCTTTGGCTAAAAAATGAATGAAGGAATAAAGTATTCAAAAAAGACGATGGATTTATTTTTGCATCCAAAGAATGTAGGCGAGCTAAAGAATGCTGATGGCGTTGGAAAAGTTGGTAGTGCTGTTTGCGGAGATATAATGGTTATTTACATAAAAGTTTCCGAACAAGCAGGGAAGAGGATTATAGAAGATACAAAGTTTAAAACGTTTGGTTGCGCTGCAGCTATTGCTTCGAGTTCGATGCTGACAGAGATGGTAAAAGGAAAAACACTTGAGGAAGCTGAGAAATTAACATGGAAAGATATTGAAAAAGCTCTTGATGGCTTGCCTTTAGTAAAAACACACTGTGCTGTGCTTGCTATTGATGCTTTAAAAGCCGCGATAAAAGATTACAAGCAAAAGTTGAAAGGTGGAAGAGAATGATTTTTTGCCTGCCCTGTCTTGCTTTGCTTATTTACTTTGGTATTGTAGGGATCTTTGTTCCGAGATATAGAAGTTATATTAAGGAAGGTTGGAAATGTTTTTGGGACAAGCTGAGAGGAAAGATCTGTTCTGTTTCTTTTGATAATAGAATGCGGATTGCGCTTAGTATGTGGTTAGCTAGGAGAGGGTTTGTAAGACTTGGAAGATTTTTTCACAATGAAAAAAATTTCAACATTGTTTTGACTGTAACAGTTATTGTATTTACAATCGCGTCGATTTATCTTTTAGTTTTAATGATAAAATTCTTAATAGCTCCGCCATGTGCAGAAGAAGTCGGAAAATGCGTGCTTAAAATTTAGTTTTACTTAGCTCTTTGTCTTTGTTGCTTTCTTCTTCTCTTTTCTTTTTTCATCCTCTTTCTTTGCCACTTCCAGCGCATTTGCCAGCGTTTTTTCCATCGACGTGATGAGCGTTTCATTGTTTCTGGCTTTTTTGGGGGAAGTATAAAAATTTTTTGAAATTGTAAAGTAAACTTATTAAGTAAACAGTTGATAAGGGATTGCTTTTATACCTTGGTGGAATCTTTCTTTATTAAACCATTCTTGAAACTCTCATATCAAGAAGGAGATTCAATGTCTTAATGCGCTAATCAAATCACAGAATCAAAAATAATTTCATTCAATTTTATCCTTCCTTAATCCTCACAAAAATTTGGAAAACTCTTCTTCGTCAACTTTAGCTAGTTTTAGAATTCCCTTTAATGTACCTATTTTGAGTTCTTTATGAAGAGGAACAACAGTCCCAACTTTACCTTCTTTTGTCGTTCTAACAAGCCTAACATGAGAACCCCTTCGTCCGCTTATCTCAAACCCTAATTTGTTGCATGATATTTTCACAACGGCCTCTCCAGAGATTTTTCTAAGTCTTGGCACTAATAGCCACCTCAAACGTGGTTAACCAAGTTCTTCTCTTTTCTTCCAGAGGAAATTCTTCTAAATAAAGTTCAGTTGCTTCTTTTAAGTTTCCTATTGCTTCTTCAATAGTCCGTCCTTGACTAACTGTTCCCACCTCAGGACATTCTGCTACATACATATCTTCTTCTTTATGAATAACAGCGGTGAATGTTCCCATCAATACCACCTAAACAATCGGAATACTTTTAGGTATTTAAAATTTCGCTCATTTAATTTTAATGCCCCGGGCGGGACTTTCATAACCTTTTCCGTTAACGCTTTGCGCGTAACGGAAAGGGTTAATTTGAACCCGCGTCCCAGCCTCGAAAGGGCTGGATGATTGTCCGGGCTACACCACCGGGGCTTTTCAAAGAAACAATACGCTGGATTTTAAAAATTATCGGTTGGTTTAAAGTCAAAGAAGAAAAATGATGGGCCCGCGGGGATTTGAACCCCGGACCTCCGGTTAGCCTAGAGTTCTTGGATTTTTGTTGATTGTATCCAAGAACCTCATATAAGACTTGCGCGCCTGAAAGATATCATCTCCACAGGCACGGCGCTCTAACCGGACTAAGCTACGGGCCCGGCTGGATTTTTTCATCATTTTAAGCAAAGTGAATATTTTTGATTTAAATTTTTATCTTTAACTGCTGGAATGCGGCGGCCGGGATTCGAACCCGGGTCTCAGCCGTGGCAGGGCTGAATTATACCACTAAACCACCGCCGCATTTGCTTGAGCTGATGTGCTGATGGGCCCGGCCGGAATCGAACCGGCGACCTCCGCCTTGTAAGGGCGACGTCATAGCCACTAGACTACGGGCCCAGTCTGGTGAGAGAATTCTAATGTTTTTATTTAAACTTTTTCATAGGAACATTTTTATTCTCTTTTTGTTTTGTTAAGGTGTATGAGTAAAGCGCAGCAAGAACTGATCAACCTAATCTTTGATAGAGATGATATAAGTTGGCAAAGCATGCTGTATGAGCTTGTCAGAACAGAGAAGATGAATCCTTGGGATATAGATATAGCTATTCTTACAAACAGATTTTTTGAACTAATTAAAACATTAAAAGAAATGGATTTCAGGATAAGTGGAAAAGTATTGCTTGCTGCTGCTATTCTGCTCAAGCTAAAATCTGTTTATTTGATAAAAAAAGATATAGAGGAGTTTGATAGTCTATTCGCTGAGCCAGAAGAAGAGGCATTATTCGAAGATGATTATAATGCTGTTTCAGCAGAAAGAGAACGCTACAAAGGATTACCTCTACCACCAAGATTGCCACAGCTAAGAAAAAGAAAAGTAAGTATTTATGAGCTGATTGATGCATTGCAAAAAGCAATGGAAGTAAAGCGAAGAAGAATTCTTAGGGAGCTGCCTCCTGCAGAAATGCCGGTTCCAAAGAAAAGCTTTAATGTTACTGATGCAATAAAAAAACTATACGAAAAGATTGTTTCATTTTTTAGACTTGGAAGAAAAATAACGTTCTCGGTTCTTTGCCCGTCAAAAGAAAAAGAAGACAAAGTATATACATTTATTCCATTGCTTCATTTAGCTAATCAAAGGAAGATTGACATTGAGCAGAAAGAGCATTTTGGCGAAATTGAAATCTATCTCAGATCTGCAAAAGCGCTTGGCGAAAGGGCGCTAAAGGAACAAACTTTTTAAACAAACAGGTTGTTGTCTTGGAATATGGCAAGAGAAAAAGAAAAAGCAAAGAAAGAACTTCAGGAGAAATACATAGAATTGCAATTATTAAATCAGCATGCTCAGGAAATCCAAAAACAAATGCAAGTAGTTGAAATGCAGCTTACAAAACTGCTTTCAGCAAAAGAAGCTGTTAGCGGACTCGGGAATACAAAGATAGGAAGCGAGCTATATGTTCAACTTGCTCCTGGAATTTTTGTTAAAGGTGAGTTGAAGGAAAATAAAGAAGTTCAGGTAAGTGTCGGCGGCAATGTCGTTGTGCCAAAATCCATAAGCGAAGCAAAAGAACTTATTGATAGACAAATAAGGGAATTAGAAAAATTTCAGGAACAGCTAAATGCAGAATTGCAAGCAACGGCACAGAAAGCAGTTGAAGTTGAAAAAGCTGTGGAAGCTCTTTCTAAAAATGTTTAGGTTTTTCAAAGAAAAACTCAGGAAAGCGCTTGGCAGGATAAGTGAAAAGGTTGAAGAGCCGAGCGAAGAAGAGAGAAAGGAAAAAGAAGCAAAGCGAGGAATAATAGAAAAGATAAAAGCAAAGATTACAAAGAAAAAAATAAGTGAAGAATTATTTGAACGCTTATTTTGGGATTTAGAACTTTCTCTTCTTGAAAACAATACGGCTGTTGAAGTTATTCAAGAGCTTAAGGAAAAGCTGCGAAAGGAATTGGTTGGGCGTGAAGTAAGCAGGAGTGAACTAAAAAACATAATTCTTAGCACACTGAAGGATGAAATAAGTTCTGTTATAAAAGGTATTGACTTGGTTGAACTAGTAAAAGAAAAGCTAAGGAAGAAAAAACCATGCGTGGTTTGTTTCTTTGGCGTTAATGGCAGTGGAAAAACAACAACGATAGCTAAAATAGCGCACTTGCTAAAGAAAAACGGATTAAGTGTTGTTCTTGCAGCTTCTGATACTTTTAGAGCTGCTGCTATCGATCAATTAGAGGAACATGCAAAGCGACTTGGCATTAAACTTATAAAACATCGTTATGGTGCTGATGCTGCTGCTGTGGCTTTTGATGCAATAAAACATGCTGAAGCAAAAGGCATAGATGTTGTGCTAATTGACACGGCAGGAAGAATGCACAGCGATGTAAATTTAATGGATGAAATGAAAAAGATTGTTAGGGTTGCAAAACCTGATCTGAAAGTGTTTGTCGGTGAAAGCATAGTTGGAAATGATTGTGTTGAACAAGCAAGAAGATTCGATCAAGCTGTTGGTATTGACGCTGTTATCTTAACAAAAGCCGATGTGGATGAAAAAGGTGGTGCTATTGTTTCGATAAGCAAAGTTGTTGGAAAACCAATAGCTTTTCTCGGTATTGGACAAGGTTATGATGATTTAGTGAAAGTTAATAAAGAATCTATACTTCGTTCTGTTGGGATTTAATGACTAGTCTAAGAAAAATTTATTAAGAAAGAAAAGTGTCGATCTAAAATGAATATAATCTTTACGCGGCATGCAGAGTAAGGCTCAAAAAGAGGGGCTTCTTAAACATGAAATTGTTGACGCTATTAAATATCCCGATAAAATCATAAAGAAACGTGGTAAATATCTCTTTAGAAAAAGATTAGAAAAAGGAACCATTGAAGTTTGTTGCGAGAAAACAGAAAGAAATATAATGATAATTACAGTTTATTGGATATAAAATGGAAATTAGCTATGATAAAGAAGCGGATGCGATGTATATAGAATTTCGTAAAGGTAAATTCGCTAAAAACAAAAAGATAGGTGACTTTACAATCATAGATCTGGATGCTGAGGGGAATATTTTGGGTATTGAACTTCTTGAAGTAAGCAAAAGAATACCAATCGAATCTCTTACAGAAATACATGTAAAAAATTTGCTTGCAGTTGCACGATAAAACAGATCTTTTATAAATGGGAAAGTTTTTTAAACAAAGATTGCTTTTCTGGTGTAAAAGAGGTGAAATAGAATGAAATTGATAACACAGCCTGGCGATGCGCTCAAGGCGATGAAGAAAGAAAAGAACTTGAATAAGTCGATAGGAATTCTTGCCATAGCAGGAATCTTGTTTGGGATTTCTGTGCTAATAAGTGGAACAAGTTTAGCGAATTTAGTGCCGCAAATACAAGCCTGGATGACAGGAACATACTGGGCTGCATTGATTACATTCTTGTTTGTGTTTGTTGGAGGTCTTTTCCTCGGATGGTTAGTAAAAGTAGTAATGACAACACTCGGCTGCAAAGGAACTTATTTTGGAGGGTTAACAGCTGTTGCATATCCAGCATTTATTCTTTCGGTTGCGGGGATTATTTCAGCTTTAGTGAATTATATTCCATACATCGGTAGCATACTGGCTTTCTTGGTAACAGTAATCTTAGCTTGTGTTGCTTTTGCATTGACTTACAGGACAATAAAAGAATTGTTTGCTACTGACGTCGTAACAGCATTTATTGGATTATTGGTAGTATGGTCTGCAGTTGCTGCTGCTGGTGCTGCAACAGTTCCAGGAATAATGCTAGCAGTAGGAAAGATTCCGTTCATAGCAAAGGTTCCTGGTTTGCTTTAAACCATTTCTTTTTTTATTTTTTAAAAATGAAAGAAATTGGTTATTATGTTGGTGTTGTTGGGTGTGTTGTAGTTCTTCTTTTTGGCATAGCAAGTATAATCTACGGCGTTTTGCAACCAGCCGAATTCAAGCAATTAGGAGCATACTACGGCATTTGGGGAATTGGCTGTGCTATTTTTGGATTTATTGGTTTACGAATGACAAAAAGAAAAGCAAGAGGTTACAAAGTTGCAGGAAATCTATTACTGTTAATTTTTGGAATTGGTAGTGCAATAACAATGATCAGTATGTTCATTGGTCCTGCTTTAATGATTATCAGTGCGATAATTGGCTTTAAGCATAGTTAAAAGCAGGCTTAGGGAAATATAATTTTGTTATTGTAGAAAACTCCCTTTTTCAGCTTAACTGGTCGCCATTCATCTAGGATTAATTCTGCTTTCAGCCATGATGCGAGCTTTTTTGGATTTCCTATTGTTGCGCTTAGTGCTATTAAATGCAGGTTTGGCAGTAAACGTTGAAGGATTGTTATCAGAATTTCAAGTGTTGGTCCTCTGCCGACATCATTCAAAAGGTGGATTTCATCTATTATTGCAACGCCTATTTTTCTTAGCCATGGAGCATGATGCCTGATGAGCGAATCAAATTTTTCTGCTGTGCAGACAATCAGGTCATATTTATCAAGATATGGATCTGCTGAATCGAGATTTCCAATTGACAGAGTGATCTTACAAAGATGAGCATATCTATGCGTGAATAAATCGTATTTCTCGTTTGCTAATGCTTTTAATGGCACAAGGTAAATTGCTTTTTTTCTATGCTCTAAGATTTCTTTTAGCATTGCTAGTTCAGCGACAAGTGTTTTTCCACTTGCTGTAGGTGTGCATACGAGAAGATTTTTTCTTTTAAGCAAACCAGATTTGATTGATTTTTCCTGGCATGGAGTAAGCTTTTCGATGCCTTCTTTTTCAAGAACTGCAAAAAGTTCTTCTGGAATTTCTTTTCTTATGTCTTTTAGGAGCATGTGCTGTTAATTTTTTTCTGTTTATTTAAATTTTATATATCTCTGCGGCATTCTAAAATCAAAAAAATAAGGCGACTAGGAGAGAAATATTTAAAAGCGGGGTATGTTTGAATTATAAACATGAAACAAAAACTGTATGAAAAAGGAAAAGAAAAATATTCTTTGGCAAGTGCTGTTGGGCAGAACTTATTTTTTGTGATTTATTTTGCAATCGCTTTTATTGGGATGTCTTTCTTACAAATCAACAACGTTCCTATAGCTTCAATCGCTTACGTCGCTTTTATAGGAATAATGTTGATTTTTGTTTTGAGAAAGCATCTATGCACACATTGTTTTTACTATGGGAAAATTTGCAATACTGGATGGGGAAAATTAGCAGCATGTTTATTCAAGAAAAATTCCGGCAACTACGAACTTGGTGGAAAACTTGCAAGTATAACCTGGATGTTAGCGATGTTTCTTCCCATTATTGGAATGGTTATTGCTTTGATATTAAACTGGTTTTCAATAACTATTGCTCTGCTATTAGGCGTATTCATTATTCTTAGTGTTGTAAATTTCTCTATTCATAAAAAATCATGTGTAAAATGTAAGATGAGGTTTGTATGTCCTGGAAGTATAGCAAAGCAATAGTATGCAACCGAAGTTGAAAATTATGCAAAAGAAAAGTATTGGTCACTTAATTGGTCACATAGTATATATTTTTTTATACGGAGTATTGGTAATATCTACAGTTTTTCTTTACAATTCCGCTAATTTAATGAAATTACTATACGCGGGATGGGTGATCTTGACACTTGGAATTATCTTTCTATTGTGGTCAAGCAAATCACGAAAGAAAGGGTGTGCAGAACGCGATGTTGGAAAGGGATATCTTGTTGAAAGTGGCATGTATGCTTTTGTCCGCCATCCAGAATTCTTGGGGCATATATTGATAATTTTTGCGCTTGTTATTATTTCACAACACTCGATTAGCTTGATTACTGGAACAATCTTAATTGTTTTACTATGTCTTGAAATGATAGAAGAGGAAAAGAGAAACATAAAAAAGTTTGGCAATGCATACAGAGATTATATGAAAAGAGTCCCGAGAATAAATTTAATCGTAGGGATTATTAAACATAGCAAGAGCAAGAGAAAAAAGAAGTGATGCTTGCTTTAACCCCAAAATTTAAATATAAAAACAGTTCTTGAGGGAAAATAAAAGGTGACAAAATGCCGGTTGTTGGATTTAATTTTACAAAATTATCTGCTGAAAGAGGAAGGATAACAAGGGGAAAGATAAGCATTAATAACAACATTGGCATAGTAGATGTGAAAGAAGCTACTGCTTTGGCTGGTGGAAAACAAAAAGGAATGGTTTTTGTTGTTTCTTTTGAAACTGAGTATAAGCCTAACATTGGTAAGATAGGCTTGGAAGGAGAAGCATTGTTTATTGGCAAAGCAGAAAAGGTTGATGAAATAATGAACGAATGGAAAAAGAATAAAAAGATTCCTAGTGATATTGCTAAAGGTGTAATTGCTCTGTCTTTGAACAAGTGCAATGTAGAGGCTCTTTTATTAAGCAAAGAGCTTGGACTTCCTGCTCCAATACCTCTACCGAGGATAGATGTGAAAGAGGTAAAGAAGAAATAGTCAGGAGTCAGGACGAAAGATTTTTAAACCCTCTTTAGTCTTATTTCTGAGCTGGATTCTGAAAATGGCAAAGAAAGAAGAAAAAGTCAATGAAATTAAGTTAAAGGTAGCCGAAGCTCTACAGGATGATGTAAACAAAGGAATAGTTAGGATTGACTTTAGCCTGATGAGAAAAATAGGCGTTAGGCCTGGAGACATAGTTGAAATTGAAGGTGGCAGAAAAACAGTTGCTCTTGCTGACAGAAGCTATCCAGGTGACATTGGACTGAACATAATCAGAATGGATGGTATAATTAGAAGAAATGCAAAAACAAGCATTGGTGAATTTGTTTCTGTAAGAAAAGCAGAGGTAAAAGAAGCAAAAAGGGTTGTAATTGCTCCTGCAAGCAAAGGTGTTTATATAAGAGCCTCTCCGGGTGTATTCAAAAGAGGTTTGCTTGGAAGGGCTGTGATAAAAGGAGATATCATTTCAACAGGTGGAACAAGAAGAAGAAAGCTGACCTTAATGGGAAGTCCTTTCTTTGAAGATATCTTCAGATTTATGGAAGAGGAAGCTTTTCCTGGCTTTGGCTTGAGCGGAGTTAAATTTATAGTTGCACAGACAGATCCAAAAGGTGCTGTTCTAATAACTGAAAATACAGAACTTGTTGTTAATCCAGAGGCTATAGAAGTAAAAGAAGAAGCAGTTCCTGAAGTAACGTATGAAGATATTGGCGGTTTAGATGAAGAGATAAAGAAAATAAGAGAAATGGTCGAATTACCGCTTAAACATCCTGAGATTTTTGAAAGGCTTGGTATAGAGCCTCCAAAAGGTGTTTTGCTTCATGGTCTGCCCGGTTGTGGAAAAACGCTGTTAGCAAAAGCTGTTGCAAATGAGAGCAATGCGCATTTTATTTTGATTAATGGTCCAGAGATCATGTGCGTTGACGGTGAAACACCAATATTTACCAATCCAAGAGGCTACATAAAAGCCAAAGAGCTATTTGATAAAAAGAACTCAAAGAAGGAAGGTAGCATAGAAGTTGTAAAGCTAACGAAGCCAATTTCAACATATGGGTATTTTAATGGCAAAATTGTAAAGACTAAAATAACGCATGTTGCAAAATTAAAAGCTCCCGGTATAAAGATAAAATTCAGTGATGGAAATGAATTGATGGTTTCTACAAATCAACCGTTCTTGGTTTATAACAAAGGAATGCTGCGATGGGTAGCAAGTCGAAAGTTAAAGAAGGGTGATTATGTTGCACGAATCAACAAGTTAAAGCTTCCTGAAAAAAGCATGCAGATTGAACTAGACCAGAATGTGTTAGTTGAGAACAATGGCCGTTATGCTTTAAAAAGTAAAAATTTGAGTAGAAGCGTTTGGCTCACTCTTCCGAAGAAAACCTCTCCGGAATTAATGGAACTTCTCGGTTTAATGTTTAGCGACGGCCACATGTCAAAGAAGATGGATGGTATTACATTTAGTAACAATAATACTGGGCTAAGAGCACGATTCAAACAGCTTATCAAAACACTTTTTGGCATTAAAAATTGGAAAGAATATCCTGATGGAAGGATTGTTGTTTATTCTAAGTTACTGTGCAAATTTATGAAAAAACTTGGATTAAAGGAAGGAAGGAAATCGAAAAATCTTGAACTTCCTGCTTATCTTTTTGAATTGAAACAAGATGAGGTTGCTGCTTTTGTAAGGGGCTTTTTTGAAGGAGACGGAACGATCGGAAAAGTTAAAGATTATCCTACGCCGAAGATATTCAGTAAATCTAAATCTTTTCTTCAGGCGCTTCAGATGTTATTGTTAGTTAAATTAGGAATTCAAACTAAGCTGATTGAGCATAAAACAAAGAAAGGAAATTTATTCAGGGTTGAAGTGAGAGGCTATGAAGGAAGAGTAAGATTTGCTCGATCTGTTGGAGGTATTACGAAAGGAAAAAAGGAACTCTTGAAAAAAATATTTGAAGTTAAACGAATAAAAGAACATGAAAACATTCCATCGCCAAGCATTCTACTCAAAACGCTGAAACAAGTTCCTTACAAGGAAATAAGGAATAATGACTTTTATGTTTATGGTAAAGGAAAAGAAAGATTTACGAGACATGCATATAGAAAACTTTTGAAAATTGTATCGTCGTATGTTAAATCTCCATTATTGATGAAAGAAGCAAACCTTCTGCTAGACAATTCGATAGGATGGGAACGGATTGAAAGTATTGAGCATGTTGGTGAAAATGAGTTTTATGATTTTACTTGTGAATATGATAGTTTTGTTGGCGGACCATACTTTTTGCTTCATAACAGCAAATTCTATGGAGAAAGCGAAGAAAATCTAAGAAAGAAATTTGAGGAAGCTGAAAAGAACGCTCCAAGTATAATTTTCATTGATGAAATTGATGCTATTGCTCCTAAGCGTGAGGAAGTTAGGGGTGAAGTTGAAAGAAGAGTTGTAGCTCAGTTGCTTACTCTGCTTGATGGTTTGAAATCAAGAGGAAAGGTTATAGTTATTGGTGCAACAAACGTTCCAGGAATACTTGATCCTGCTTTAAGGAGACCTGGAAGGTTTGATAGGGAAATTGAAATTGGTGTTCCTGATAAAAAAGGAAGGCTTGAGATTTTGAAGATTCATACAAGGAACATGCCTTTATTCACACGAGAAATGGCTTTGAACGAATCCAAGCTAAAGGATAGTGATAAGAAGATTGTTGGAGGCATACTTGCTGAATTGAAAGATGACACAAGCGATGAAGGTATTGAAAAGGCAATTGAAGATTATGTTAAAAAACATAAAGCAAGAATTGATAAGAAAAAATACTTTGGCTTAGTGAAGGATATAATTAAAGATTCTCGCGTTGTTAATCTAGATGAAGTAGCTGAAATAACTTATGGTTTTGTTGGCGCTGATTTAGCTGCTTTATGTAAAGAAGCAGCGATGATTGTTTTGCGAAGGGTTTTGCCTGAGCTTAAGTTATTTGAAGAGGATAAGGAACTGCCAAAAGAAACGCTTGAAAAATTAGTGGTCACAAAAAGAGATTTCTTAAATGCGCTTAAAGTTGTTAGGCCAAGTGCAATGAGAGAGGTTCTTGTTGAAGTTCCTAATATTAGATGGAGTGATATAGGTGGCTTAGAAGAAGTAAAAAGAGAACTCAAGGAAGCTGTTGAATGGCCTTTGAAGTATCCTGAGATATTTAGGCATATGGGAATAAAGCCTCCGAAGGGAATTTTACTTTACGGAGCTCCCGGAACAGGTAAAACCTTGCTAGCTAAAGCTGTTGCAAATGAAAGCAGAGCGAATTTTATTTTGGTTAAAGGGCCTGAATTGCTGTGTGTGAACGAGAATACTCCGATTTTAACAGATTTCTGTGGCAAAGTAAGAATCGGTGCTTTGTTTAATAAGCTATCCGAGAGCAATAAGATTATTAAGCAATCCAATTGCGAGGTAATAGAACCAAAAAAACAGATTAATACTTTTTGCCTAACAGAATCTGGAAAATTCAAGAAGACCAAAATCAAAAGAATTTATCGTCTCTTTGTGAATAACTGTTATAAGATAAAGTGTACAAATGGTGCGAAATTGATAGGTTCTGCTAACCAGCCACTACTTGCATATGAAAATGGGGCTGTCGTTTGGAAAAGATTAGAAGATCTAAAAGTTAATGATTGGGTAGCTTATCCAATAGAACTTTTAACTTTTGACAAAAACGTCAAGTTGCCTCTTCCAAAATACAAACATCTTGTAATCGTAAAAGAAGATGAAAAGTTTCGCTATGTAAGGATTTTTTCAAGTAAAAGCATAACTAGATTGCCGAAAATATTAGACGAGAATGTTGCTGAGTTTTTAGGATGGTTTGTTTCTGAAGGGAGCATAAATAAGGAAGAGGTTAGTATTAGCAATACTGATAAAACCAATGTGAAGAGGATCATGTCACTAATGGCTATGTTCGTTGGTAAAGATAGAGTTAAAGTAACTGGTAGGAAAGTAGTAGCGTATTCGACCCCCCTAAAGGTGTTTTTAGAAGAGATATTTGAACAAAAGTTCGATGGAAAAAAGAGTTCGACGATTAAGTTTCCAGCAAAAATACTCAAAGCAAAAAAAAGTGTGATTGCTGCTTTTTTGAGAGGAGCGTTCAAAGGAGATGGAAGCATATCAAAAACGAAAATAGAATATGGAAGTTTAAGTAAGGATCTTGTTGAAGGTATTTCTTACGCCTTAACTGTCCTTGGAATAAAGCACAAGATTTGGAAACAAAAGAATGGGTTGCACATGGTTTCTACGTATGGAAAAAAAGAAATGGATAAGTTTTTGGAAGAAATTTTCGGTGAGACTTCTAAGGATGATGTGCGGAGAGAATACAATGCAAGATACCTTGTACCTGCGGAGATATGGTTGTTACTGAAAAGAGTAAAGCAAAAATTGGGATTAAGATATGGAAAAGAGATTCCAGATGGATCTTTTGAACATGTGATTTCTGGACGAAGACGGGTCGGTTTGCTAAGATTGAAGAGGATAGTTAACCTTTTCAACAGGTATGCAAAAAATAAGAAAATTGAAGAATTAAAAGTACTTAACTTTATTTCGAAAGGAAAGCTTCTGTGGACGAAAGTTGCATCAAAAACCAAAACAAAACCACAAGTTATGTATGACATTGAAACTGAAGAAGGGTCGTTTGTAGGAGGAAATGTTCCCTTGATTTTACACAATTCAAAATGGGTTGGCGAAAGTGAAAAAGCTGTTAGAGAAGTTTTCAAAAAAGCAAGGCAAGTTAGTCCTACTATAATCTTCTTTGATGAAATTGATTCTCTTGCGCCAAGACGAGGAATGGGTGCTGACAGCCACGTAACTGAAAGGGTTGTGAATCAAATTCTGACCGAGATGGACGGTTTAGAAGAATTACATGATGTAGTTGTAATTGCCGCCACAAATAGACCTGACATAGTTGATCCTGCTTTGCTTAGACCAGGACGATTTGATAGGTTGATCTTAACTCCAGTTCCTGATAAAGCGGCAAGAAAGAAGATTTTTGAAGTTCACACAAAACATATGCCATTGGCAAAAGATGTTGATCTTGATAAACTTGCAGAAATGACAGAAGGCTATGTTGGTGCTGATATAGAGGCTTTATGCAGAGAGGCTGCTATGATAGCTTTAAGAGAGAACATTGAAAGCAAGGAAGTAAAGATGAAACATTTCAAAGAAGCTATGAAGAAAGTAGGTCCTTCTGTGACTAAAGATATTGAAAAGGCGTATGAAGAGTTTGCAAAGCAGAGCAGAGCTGCAAGAGCAAAGCAGATGAAAGAAGAGATTAGTTATATGGGTTAGCTTTCTAATGAAATAAGGCACGTTCTGTCGTTTTACCCGAACAGAAGATATCGATGGGTGACTTGGGTTCTGCTCAAGAATGATGCCCCCACTGAGACTTCAAAAAGTCTAATATTCACACCAAAAAATATAAAAAACATTTCTCGTGTTGATCTATCATGGAACAAACGGAGAATGCAAGCGCAATCAGATCTCAGGAACCAAACATAGAATATTCTACGTCCATTTCGGTAATAGTTCATCAAATTCTGGAAGAAAATGTTAAAAAGTTGAGAGCTAAAAAAACAAAAAAGGTAATCAAAGCATATCAAGGAACAAAAGAAGGTTCCAATGTTGTAAGGGCCCTTTGGGAAACGGCTAATCATACAAAAGATTCTAAAGCTGTTAGGAAAGTTGCAGAGTTGTTTGAGCAAAGGAAGTTAAAAAACAACTTGGAGGATACTCTTATAGTGGCAGAAGCTATTGCATACGTAGCCCACCATACAGGAGATTCTGGAGCTGTTATAGAGGTTGCAGAGATGTTTAAGGAATTAGATGGGATTAAAGTAGCTGGAGCTATTATGGCGGCGGCTCGCAAAGGTCGTGAGACTGTAACAAAAGTTGCGAAGGAGCTTAAAAAGTATAGATTAAAAGAGATCGCTGAGGTAGTGGCAAATGTTATTTACAAGATAATTGATCAAACACAAAATACTGAAACTGCCGTAGAGGTTGCAAAGAAATTGAGGAATAGAGAAGCGCTTGAGGCGATAATGAAATATCAAAGATTAGACAAAAGTGATACTATAGCTAAGATGCTTGGAAACGTGGCTCTGTTTACAATGAGTTCTAAAGCTGTTTCGGCGGTTGCAAAAGAGTTCAGAGAATGTGAAGAATTTCTTCGAGCTATGAGCAAAAGAAAGCAATATGTTATAGAAGATTTAAGTTTAAAAATAATATACATAGCCGAATATACAAGAAATCCTGCAGCTATTGGGGAGACTGTAAAGACGCTTAAGGAGTATAGATCAAAGAAAGATGAAGCATTCGATAAGATACTGACCGAGCT
>CAZFJK010000007.1:0-5243 GCA_964519225.1 uncultured Methanosarcinales archaeon
TACAATATCATTCACAATAAAAAAACTATCCTACAGGAATCCATCAAACGTGAAAGTCATCTTAAAGCAGAATAAATACAAAAAGGAATGGTCCCTGCAAAATCTTGAAACAGATAAACAGATGAGAATCTCATTAAAAGGCTCTGATCTTGATCCGGGAACAAATCAGATGTCATTAATCATTCTTTATGACGGAAAACAAGAATATGCACAATTCACAATCTCTCTTGAAAGAGTTACGTTTTTCCAAAGAGTAGTCCTCTTCCTTAAAAAACTCACAAAAGCACTCTCTTCTGTCTTCGGATAGCAAGTAAAACTTATAAACCTCAAAACGCTTACCAAATACATGCAATACCCAATACACCGCTTTAAAGAAGAGCAAATAAAACTTGCAAGACGCGTCATAAAGCGAGATGACTTTGATAAATCAGCAGTGAAGCTTGTCGCAGGCGTTGATACAGCATACATAAATAATAAAGTGATTGCAGCAATTGTTGTCTGCGACATCAACACGCTCGAGCCAGTTGAACGAAAATACGCGATCAAAGAAGCACCAATACCATACATCCCTGGCTTCCTTGCTTATCGGGATAGCCCAGCAATAGTCGAAGCATTCCATCTCCTTGAAAAAAAGCCAGATATTCTTCTTGTTGATGCTCATGGCATATCACATCCAAGATTTCTTGGAATGGCATCCCATCTTGGACTGCTGCTTGACATTCCAACAATCGGCGTTGCAAAGAAAAAAGTCTGCGGGCAAATTCAAGACGATAAGCTTATCTACAAAGATAGAATCGTTGCCCAGCTCGTGCAAACAAGAGAATATGCAAAGCCATTATTCATTTCAATAGGTCACAGAATAAGCCTAAAAACAGCGGTTGAATTCGTTAAACGTCTCGTCAAGCCTCCACATAAGTTGCCAGAACCACTACATTTAGCACATAGATACGCAGACAAAATTAGGGAAAGGGAACTAGAAAAAACAAAGGAAAATAAAAAATAACATGCCAATCGAAGTTATTGATCCAGCACGATATCCTGAAACTGCAGATCTCTCTGTTCTGAAAAATTATTTTGCTGTTCTTCAAGAAAAGCAAAAACCGCTGTTCAAGCAGAACAAATCAAAGCTTAGAAAAGCAGCCGATACCCTGATGGCAGAGCTTAAAAAATGCACTTTATGTGCATGGCAGTGCAAAGTAAACAGGCTTTCAGCTCAGAAAGGCGTATGTCAGCTTACAGATAAAATGATCATAGCATCGTATTTCGAACATCTCGGCGAAGAAGAGTTCTTCGTTCCGTCATTTACAATATTCTTCTGGTCATGCAACTTCAAATGCCAGTACTGCCAAAACTGGACAATATCTCAGCGTATCGAAGCAGGAAAAGAAATAACTCCGGTAAAACTCGCAAGAATAACAGATACCTATTCTGCATGCAGAAACATCAACCTTGTTGGCGGCGAACCAACACCTCAGCTGCCTTTCATAGCAAGATTTCTTTCGCTTGTAAAAATAAATCTTCCTGTTATCTGGAATAGCAATTTCTATTTCTCACAATCAACTCTTGAAACATTGCGTTTATTTGTCGATGTTTATCTTCCTGACATAAAATACGGAAACGATCGCTGTGCAGAAAAATTAAGCAAAGTAAAGAATTACTGTTCTGTTGTATATAACAACATCTTAAATGCAGCCAAAACAGAGCATAGCGATATGGTAATAAGACATCTCGTTCTTCCAGGTCATATCGACTGCTGCACAAAACCTATCCTGAGATTCATAGCAGACAATCTCGGCAGAAAAGTAATCGTCAACATAATGGATCAGTACTATCCCCATTACCTTGCATCAAACTTTCCAGAAATAAACAGAAAGCTAACAATGAGAGAACTGGAAGAAGTCATTGAATATGCAAAAGAATTAAACCTGAATTTTATTTTATAAAAATAAAAAAATCGAAAAAACCTTAAAGCGTTGCCAAACCAAGCTTCTCTGCAATATTCCTCAGCTTTTCCTTCATCTTCTCTGCCTGCTCATCTTCAATCAGCTTTGTTCCGCCAGTTTTCTCTTCTTCATTCCATACTTCAATCCAGTTTATCAAATCCCTTATATCGTTCTCAACTTCCTTGAGCATTTCCTCATCAATTTCAACCTTCGCCATTTGCACACCTCCTTTATTTTCTAGCTTAACTTACTATGAATATTAAAAATTTTTCTCGAATCTTCCCAAAATTCTTCCTAAATAAAGCATGTGCTCTGGAATAAGGCACAGCCTTTTTGCAGCAGAATATACTTCCTCAACACTTCCTGAAAATCTCCTCAGCAATCGATTGTCTTGTGTTCTATGTTGTAGTTCGATTCCATCTTTTGAAGCAGAGATAAATATATTTCCTCTTTCATCTGGAACAAAAGATTCCAGCGCTGATTTATTCTCTTTCAAAATCTTCTTTACCCTTTCCCAACTGTGCTTATACAAATGTGCAGAGCAGGATATCGTTGTTATTCCGCCAACCTTGTAATCAGTATTGCTCTTTTTGTTTATCTCATTAACTATGTATTCCGCCAGTTTTATTTGAGCATACGCATTTATTGGCCATCCTTTATCCATATCGTTACTTCTTATGAAAACAGTATGGTAGTACTCATCATTAGAAATAATCCCTTGGATAACTATCAAGCAGGGTGGAAAAGGACTTTTCTTGTCCTTTTCGTGATCCCAAAGAATAGCAATAGCTCTTCTTGAGTAAGGTTTTTCAGAAAGCTTATCTACAATTTCTTGGATTTGATTTCCTGCTATCCTATGATTCAATGCCCTGCTTCCATAAGTGTATTCAACTCCCTGCTTTCTCGTCCCTCTCAAAGTTTCTTCTGCATGCTTCTCAAAGTCGTCCTGATCAAAGTACTTAAGGAACTCTTTTTCAAGAACAAATGAATTTTTTATTCTCAGCGTAACAACCACATTCAGCAGTTCTAGCTGTTCTTCACCATATTCAGAGAATTTCTTAAATCCATATAATACTATCTGGTTTAAAACCTTTACCCACGCTTTAAAAAGTGATTCTTCATAGATAGGAACAGCACACACAACTTCAGGAAATGAATCAATTGTTTTCTCATACACACGTAGATTAAGCCGACTTCTTCTTGAAGCTTTGTTTGGAATTCTTTTAATCGTTTCGACCAGCTCATCAAAACTCTTGTCCCTCAAATCCAGAAGCCTAATTTTTTTGATAAGCTTATCAACTTTTTTCTTATCTAAAACAAGGTTAAAAGAGACTTCTCCACTAAACAACCTTGCCAAATCCTCCCCCGATGTTGAGAGATCAGCCCCAAATAAAATTAATACATTTACTTCTGTAACTGCATCTAATGTCTCGAGCAAGAAATTTATTCCATACGATGTATAAAGAGTCCCTGCAATACGTATCTTCTTTTTTATTTCCTTTGGAATCCTTTTTAAAACATCTTCTTTTTTCGTCCATAAAGTGCATAGCGCAATCCTTCCCTGATTCTCCAAAAGAAGTACATCTCTTTTCATCCAAGAAAAACAACTTTTTTCTATGTTATAAAACTTCTTGAACCGGAATCTTTATGTTTAACTACCATTTCAGGTGCTTCTCTTGGAAACTAGTCAACGATTCGGCAATAATCCAGCCCTCTTCAATCTTCTCCTAACATCGGGATACAAAATCAATTCTTCAACTTCAACATCTCCAAGCGATTTATCTATCTTTTCCAACCTTTTCTTCAGTCCATCAACATTCTCAGCAAGAATAACTGAAGCATGACAGCTTACTCCATGCTTAACTAAATTCTCGAGAGCCCTTAGCTGATAATTAAAAAATCTCCCATCTGCTCCAGCAAGCTGTTCAAATCTCTTTTCACTATCTCCTTTTAAGCTAACTCTTACATGCAAAAAGTCAAACTTACTCAATTCAGCAGCATAACTTTCGTCAGCTCCAAGCAATATGCCGTTCGTTTCAAGAATAAAAAGATATTTGCGTTTCTGCCTGTCCAGCTCTTCAAGAACCTTAATCAAGTGTTCTCTGCAAATCGTCGGCTCGTTTCCGCTTATCCTTAACTTATTAAATCCGTGTTTCTTTGCAATTTCAACCAACCTATCAGCAACATCCTTGGCAGAGTAGAATCTTCCTATCTTATCAGCATTCCTCACTATATTATAACTCCAGCAAAAAATACATCTTAGATTACAACCAACACAATCAGCAGTAGCTATTCCTCCATAAAACTTCGCTGCCCTGAATCTGTAATACTTCCTTCCTTCATCAGAACAAACAATCCTTTCGGTTTTTTCAGCAAGCTTTATTGCATCAAGCACCATCAGTACTTTCTTCCTATCAGAGGATGCTTTCTTTCGTGATGCAATCCAACTATAACATCCTTAATCCTATCCACTTTTATCTTAGCGTAATGATATTGCTTTAAGACCCTTCCTCTGAAAACAGTTCCCCTCTCAAAATATCTTCTCGTTACAAATGAAATCAACTGATAATAGCCATCAATCCTTCCTTTTGTAATAACAGCATAGTCAAATCCGTCCTTCTCGGGCCAGATGGTTTTTCCATTAATCGTAATGTCAGAATAACTGTCTATGATCAAATCCATTGCATATTCTCTTCTTGATCTGAAGGCGTTCCATATCTTTCTGCTTTTCTTTTTAACAACATCCTCATATCTCTTATTCAATGCAGCAGTTGCTTTGCAATCGATCTTGCAAGGCTGATGAAAGACATAAGGATACTTTTGATCGCCTTCCTGTATCTTGCTGTAATATTCGTAACAGCTATAATGCTTCTTAATATACTCTGGCGTTTCCCTAACATATTGCTTAATACAGCATTCAGGATAGCCGTACAATTTTCCTGCAATCAAATGCGCCCTCTTCGGCTGCTTTCCGATCAACCTGCTGTACTGCAAAAATCTTTCCCTATCTTTTTTTGTCCAGAACAAATCATAACCAATCCATACTCCTTCAAACTCCCATCTAATCCTATTGCCTCTTATCGACTTAATCACTTCATAGCTCTTATCCCGTCCTGCAATAAAAATAACTCCTTCTTTCTTTAATACCTGATCAAATTGATATTTTTCACCAAGCGACTTCGGATTTATCCTTAACTTTACAAACGTCGCAGGTTTTGCTTTAGAAGCAAAAAGAATCAATTTAATCTTATCAAGCATATCCAATCCCTTGCTTATCTCGGCAAAATCGATCAGGTTCAT
>CAZFJK010000007.1:5343-11704 GCA_964519225.1 uncultured Methanosarcinales archaeon
TAACGAAAAGAATTTAAACAAAAACCCTTTCCCTAAGAAAAAATGCCAAAAAACGAAGAACCTGTCTATGAAGATGTTTATGAACAGGAAGATATGCCAGAGACAAGCGAAGAAACAAAACAGGAAATGGAATCAGGCGAACGTGAAGAAGATATCTATGTTGAAGAAGGTAGAGAAAAGCTAATCGAAGATGCAGAAATTGCCGCTTGGGAAGAAGGCTTTATGGAAGGAGCCTCTGGAAGAGGCCAGCTTCACTGCTGCGCCTACTGCGGAAAACTTCTCGGCCAAGATCCATCAACCATTTATGAAAGAGAATTCGATGGAAAAATACTTTTCTTCTGCTCAGCTGAACACGCTCAAAAATACGCTGAGAAATGGCAGCGCAAAAAAGAAAAACAAGCAGAGCCAGAAAAATAATTCCAGATAAATTCTTTAAGCTCTTTCACCGAAGCCAAGCAAAGAATGGCTTGAATTAATTTCTTAAAGTAAAAGTAAGCGGGGGGTGGGATTCGAACCCACGATTAAGCGGTCTGCAGCCGCCCGCCTTAGCCACTTGGCTACCCCCGCCTAGAAGAAAACGGAGCATAATAGGTTATAAAAGTTTTTCTAAGGCAAACTAAGGCAACCAGCTTTTAGGATTCTTCAGCTTCTCGGGCAAATACTCTTCAATAACATAATTCAATCCGTGCTTAGCCAAAGCCTGCTGTTCAGCTCTAACTTTCATACTTATCAACTTTTTTATCGCCTTCTGCCATTCCTTGTAATGCTGAACAAATGGATCATTCTTCAATGCATCTTTAGCCCTCTTTATATCAACATCTTTCAGAGGATGCGTTGGCAGTTTATACTTTTCAATATCATCAGGCGTTATCCCAATAAACTTTGCCTTAGGAACGCAGAAATATTCGTTTATATGTGCAGCATTCCCGCTCCCAACTTTCAGGGTTCTGTAAATATTAAAATAACCGTAAGGATCACCGTCAGTAAACACATAAACAGGCAACCTCATTTCATCACTTAACCGCCTGATAAACCTTCTGCATGCCCTTGTCGGAACTCCTTGCATACTCACTAAAATACAATTCGCCTTTTGCCAAAACTTATGTTTAACCAATCTCTGAAACATACCAGCTGTTTCAATAGCAAGTATGAATTTTGCCTTTGTTTGAAACTTAAGATGTTCTACAGATATAGGAATGCTATAAGCACCGCTTCCAAATTTCGTACAATCAATCTTAATCTGCTTTCCGCTAGCAGGGTCCTTATCAATCACAATCAGCTTCCCTGCAACATCACCACCCCTTTCCTCAGGCACAAAACCAAGCTGTTCCCTGTTCACCATCAACATAGCTTCAATATCGTCCATCACAGCATCGCTTTCTGGCTGTTCCTTAAACCTCGCATCCCCCCAATTCTTGCTAACATAATAAACCTCTCTTTTGGTTGCAATATCATCACTTTTGATTACATCCTTTGAAAGAGAAAGCATCCTCAGCGTTTGAGCAAAACTCTTTACAGTTGTCGCTGTCAGCGTTCTCTTTTTTGTCTTTCCAATCAATTCAAAATAACCATCTCGAGGATCATACTTTACATTCGCCAAACTTCTTATCGGCATAGTCAGCTCTGGCTGTCTTTTCCTCAGAATCCTTTGATAGACGCCTCTAGCCAAATCTTTTATCAGCTTTAATGTTTTTACATCCCTATTCTTCTTCATCTTTTTCATCTTCGCCTCCTTTATCTAAAGCAAATTCTTCATCGAATTCACTTGCATCAACCTTTATCTCTTCAAGCTTTCCCCTGTGTTTTTCAAGCAATTCTTTCAGCAAAACATTCAATTTACCAACCTCTGCTCTCTTCAATTCAAGCAATTCTCCTAAAGCCTCACTCACATGCGGAATATACTTTTCGATATAACTTCTCCGCTTTCCTTCAGCAATTATTCTTCGCTTTTTCTTAACATATCCAGAAAGCCGTCTTCCGCATTCCTGCAGAGCAAGCTTGATTTCCTTTATAATTTCAGGATAGTGAGCTATTGCTTCTTTACTTTCACTTGTATAAGGAACCCAAACGCTTGCAATATGCACTGCTATTGTGCAAGGGCCTATTGGCAAACCGCCTTTACTTTGCTGCAAGCCATAGCTCCTCCAGTTTATTTGCTGAACCGATTTTGTAATTGCACAGGCTCCTTGCTGATAAAGCAAAGGAACCCTATTGGCAAACCTTAACAATGTAATCGTATCATCAGCTGCTTGTTCACCACCGTAGGCAACAGCAGCCTCAATAAGAAAAGGATTTCCCCTATAAACAGCAGCACTCCTCGTTACTGCATAATAAAATTCAGCCTTAATCTCTTTTCTTAAACTCTTTTCAAGCAACTCAGCACCTATTGGAGTAATACAATCAGTAGGCGGAGCCATCAACTTAGTTTTCTGTATTCCTTGATAAAGCTTTTCAGCAGCTTCTCTGCTCAACTCTCTTGGATTGCTATCAGGCAGCAATGCAGCATTTTTGCAGATTTCTTTTGCAGTTTCAGCTCCAACCCTACAAAACTCATTCATGAGAAATCCAGCCAATGTTCTAGCTTTTGTTTCATGCAACATGCTAAGCAGTCTTCCAAGCTCAACACCATGGGGATGTGGCTTTATCTCCTTTGGCTTTTTCGGCAGTTTATCACTAACCCTCGTAAAAATAAATTGTTCAGCTAGAGGATTTGTATAAATCAACGTAAGATGCGGATTAACAATAGCAGTTTGCTTGATATAAGAATCAATGCTTTGCAATCCTTTCTGGTAAATTCCTTCTATATCAAGCTCTATTCTTGTGCCATGCTCTTTTTTCCATTCAACAGCATCATCCTTCAACACAACCGGCTGATTTCTTTTTGTATCAATCTTTAGTTCAAAATAATGCGCCTTATGCTTTGGAGAAATTCTTGACAAAATCTTGATCGGCTTGCCTGTCGTTAGCTGTGCATAAAGCGCAGCAGCAGAAATGCCGATTCCTTGCTGACCCCTACTGTTATGGCAAGCAATTGCTCCAAATCCGCCTACAAAATTTTCATAGCCTGGCACAGACAGATCATAAACATACTCGAAACCATCATTAATCACTTCAATATTTTTAATAGGTAAAAATATAAAATCAGATTCTAAAAGTATTTTTAGTTTCAGAAGTTGATAACACAATCGTTTTGTTTTCTGTGTAATGAGGTAAGTGTTGTTTGCGGTTTTAACTAAATAATTGTTATCTAATAAAAATTTCAGTTTATATCCTACTTTCCTGGTGTTAAATAATCTTTCGAAATATTTCCTACTGTACTCCGTATCAAAGGAAAGGCTTTTTAACTTTTCTAAATAATTCAAAGTATGTTGGGTTTGAGGAATCCCTAATAATTTTAAGAGCAGTCTCGAATTAATATTATACTTCCTTCTCTTTGTCGGTTTTCTTGTTGAGAAATGGTTGGATACGTTTATGTCATCACCATAAACAGTAACGTAATACATCGTGCTAGGAATCTTGCCAAGTCCTTTTTGGGATTTTTTACTGTAACTTGCTATAACTCCTTGCATTAACCATAGGTAGATTATTTGATTAGCAAGTTCTTTAGAAGCAGTAGCCAAAGTAAGCATATTTCTATTTTTGGTATTATGCCCATCTCCAACATACAAATAATCAAGACAATCTTGTCTTAAATGATGTGGAGCATTAAATACAAAATCAGGAATTTTTTTATTTTTAGCTCCATGTCCGCACCATTTTCTAAATAAATAACTCAAGAGCCCTCCAAACAATTTGACCCTTACAGAGTGTGATCGCTCTTCTACGGTGTAACTTGTCCCTAAAGTAAATCCAACATCACAGACGAGTTTTACCAAATCTCTTTCATGCTTTGAGAATGTAAAACCAATCTGCCTCCTATCAGAATGACCTTCTGCAATAAATAATCCGATTAGCTTCATAAAATTCCTTGTTAAAGGCCATATTATTGGAACGTCATATTCTTTACCATGGTAATAAGTTCTAATAACACCTTCGGTTATTTTCTCGTTTAAGAATTTAACAAACCAAACAGGCAGGAATCCCTTTTTAATATATTGTTTATAAGAATCTTCTTGGATATCAACAATTCTGTTTTTATTAATAAATCTAAAATATTTTCTTGATCTATTTCTTCTCTTTTTATGAATTATCTCCGCTTTTGAAAATATTTCTGCAATTATTTTTTTATTCGTATATAAATACCAATAGTGTTTTTTTGCATAATTTTCATCAATGTAATCTAAGATATTAATTTCTTTTATATCTTCTTCGATATTCAATTTTTTGGGAGCAAGGATGATGTCGTTTTTCTTCAATTCTCTTGCCTGTATTTCCTTAACCTTTAATGTTTTTTTATCGATAGTAAAAACGCTATGACAACCAGTTACTTTAATATTTTTACCATACAAGGTAGTGATTTTATAAATTTCATTTCTTCTTTTATGTTTAATTAAATGACTTACTGGTCTAAACGAATATTTGTATCGTTTCCAATCGAAGCAAGGAACCTCCAAGTTTAGCTTTTTACATTTAAACACACCCTCAGTATCTATATATTTATCAATCAAATCACCAATTTTAACAATCTTTATCTTTCCATTCTGCTTTACGATTATTGGTTCATCTCCTGTTAGAGATTGCCTTAAAGTATGGAACTTGCTTCCGTAAAGCAGTTTTGCAAAAATATTTGGAATCTGTCCTTTAACTATTCCAGGACCATTGTCCTCAACTATAATCCTGTACCTTCCTCCACTGAGGTGCTTCCTACTATTATTCGGCTCCATATCAATAACTTCCACTAAAACCTCAGGCAAAATTCCTGCCTCTTCGCAGGCATCAAGTGCATTATCAACAGCTTCTTTCACTGTCGTAAGCAGAGCTTTTTTCTTATTGTCAAATCCGAGCAAATGCCTGTTCTTTTCGAAAAATTCAGCTACTGAAATCTCTTTCTGCTTTTTTGCAAGTTCAATCGCAGCAGGTTTTTTCATTTTAAATTAAATATTTAGCCTCTCTTCTTTTTCTTTCAATCATTCTATAAACAGTTGCATGCTTGCTTCCTTCAAGCAAACCAACAACAGCCTTCCTTGCAATAACAACATCTTCAGCTTTTCCGATTACTCCAATTGTTTTACCATAAACAACTATATTTGTATTGGTTAAATTTTCTATATGTCTTCTACTTTTTCCTCCTTCGCCGATCACCCTTCCTTTTAGCCGAACTAAATCCTTTTTTGTCTTTGCATAATCACTAATATCAACCAGATCAAAAGCATAATCTCCTTTAAGCAAAAGCATTGCAATCTCTGGATTAAATCCCCTGCCTACTGCTTTAACAATCTCTCTTGCAGTATAAAGCCCAAGGGCATCATCACCCTGAATAGTAACTTCACCCTCCTTTGAGTCAATAATCAACTTTGTTTTTGTTGCCCGTTCAATATCTTTTTTAACCTTTCCTTTTTTACCGATCAAAACAGCAATCCTTTCCTTTGGAATCTTTAACTTATAACTAAACTCCATAAAAATCCCGCTCCAGCCTTACTTTTTAAACTTTATCTCTTTTAAAACCTCTACTGGTTCGACCTTCAAACCTATTTTGTTAAAAAAATTACAAATCACCCTTACGTCCCTTTCCCAATAGCTGTTAAAATAAGGATTCTTCTCAACAGTTCCCTGCGATAGATCAATCAGCACAGGCCTTTCATCATGGTTCAAGATATTAAACGCAGAAAGATCACCGTGAACCAATCCAGCTCTATAAAGCAGCTTTAAATTTTTTAGCAAATCGTCAAAAAACCCATCAACATCTTCAGGAACGGCATCCTTTAACTTTGGAGCACTTACAGCCCTGCCGTGTTCATCTTCGTAGCCGATGAATTCCTCAACCAGGACATTATCAAGCACACCTAATGGTGTCGGAACTCTAACGCCCGTACTTCTCGCCCTAAATAAATTTCTATATTCCCTTAAAGCCCATGCAAAAACAACCTTCCTTCGCTTCTTTGCAACTCTAAATCTTGGATCATACCTGATATAATCGTACATCCTGTTAAAATCGCATGCTGTAATCCTATAAATTTTAACAGCAACCCTTCCGTGCTTGCCTACAGCACTAAAGACATTGCTTTCCTTTCCTATCGAGAGCGGACTCTCAAGCCTGTCAAACAATCCTTTTCCAGTTAGCTTAAACAAAACCTCGTATGTCGCTTTATCAAAAACACCACCATAAACCTTCCATTCCTCTCGTGCTTTTTTCATTCAACACAAACAAAGAAATCTAACTCTTAATTTTAACGTAATTACTCAAAAGTAGAAAAAATCGAAA
>CAZFJK010000007.1:11804-16657 GCA_964519225.1 uncultured Methanosarcinales archaeon
ATTACTCAAAAGTAGAAAAAATCGAAAGATTTATATATCAGTTACTCCTTACTAATAATAACACCCCCTAATACGAAATATAATAAAAGCTCACCAACACCTCTTTTCCTGCGCGGCTCCTTTGGGAGCCGCGTGGGTTTCTTTCAAAACTTCGCGATAATAAAAAAATTTATATAATCATCTAACTTCCTCTCTCTAGCCCGTATTAGTGTTACTCAATCGAGCATTTCCGTTTCCGAGGAAAGCAATGACGATTGAGGGTTAGGTACGGGCAACATGAACCTTTATAATCACAAACAGCGTCAAAACAAAAAAACTTGCCAGAGGGAGCTTATCATGTTCACCAATCAATCACCGAATTCATCGCTAGATAAACGCAAAGCAATGTATTAGAAATAGAGAGCTCTTTCTGGCAGTATAAGAATAAAAAATGATACGGGGTGGTATTTATGGGAAAAATCTCACCTATAGCAGCAAAATATATAATTCACGCTTCAATCCAAATCGATGGTGTTGTCGAAAGACCCGATGTAATTGGAGCAATATTCGGTCAAACAGAAGGACTCCTCGGCTCAGATCTTGAGCTTAGAGAACTGCAGCGCAGCGGAAGAATCGGACGCATAGAAGTTAATGTTGATACACGCGCAGGAAAAACATACGGCAGCATAGTCATACCATCTTCTCTCGACAAAGCAGAAACAGCAATAATAGCAGCCGCTCTTGAAGTAATACAGCGCATTGGCCCTTGCAATGCAAAAATAAAAATAAATGAAATCGAAGATGTCAGGGTCAGCAAGAGAAAGTATGTGATAGAAAGAGCAAAAGAATTACTGAAACAGCTTACAGAGAGGGTGCTTCCTGATAGCCAGGAATTAGCAGATGAAGTAACTTTAGCAGTAAGGACAATGGAAATACAGCAATACGGCAAGGACAGGCTTACAGCAGGACCGGCAATAGATGACAGTGATGAGATAATCATTGTTGAAGGTCGTGCAGACGTTCTCAACCTGTTAAAACATGGAATCAAGAATGTCATTGCGATGAATGGAACATCCTGCCCAGAAACAATAATCGAGTTAAGTAAAAAGAAAATAGCAACATTGTTTGTCGATGGCGACAGAGGCGGCGATCTGATAATAAAGGAAGTAACCTCGGTTGCGGATATTGACTTTGTTGCCCGCGCTCCTGATGGCAAAGAGGTTGAAGAACTCACAAAAAAAGAAATTCACAAAGCACTTCGCAACAAGGTAACGCTTGAACAGGCAAAGCATGAATTACCAAGGGAAAACCATCGACACGTCCATCATCAAATACAAAGACAAAAACAAAAGCCAACAGAAGATGAACTCGCAACTTTTAAGGACTACCTTGAAGACCTGATCGGAACAAGAGGAGCATATCTTCTCGATAAAAAACTCAATATCCTTGCAAAAGTACCTGCATCAGAACTTGCATCAACAATCAGAACAATGAATTCACCAATCTATGCAATAGTTGTCGATGCAATAATCGATCACTCAATGGCAGAGCTTGCTGAAAGAAACAGGATACAATTCATCATTGGAATGGATTCAAAAGTCAAAACAGCAAGAACCTCAATCCTGACAGTCCAAGACCTGTAGTCAAAGCACTAAACAAAAGCAAAAACCAAACTTTTTTATTCTTCCTTTTTATCGCTTCTTTTATGTATGAAATAATAATCGGAAGAACAGAATCCGACAAAAAACGCTTCGGAAAGAAAGCAACAATATTTCTCGGAAAACATTACGTTAGAATGGGACAAACAGCTTCTTTAGCAAGCGATATCTTGCTTGATGTTAACCGCTCGCATGTTGTTTTCGTTTGCGGAAAGAGAGGTTCAGGAAAAAGCTATACTTTAGCCGTAATCTGCGAAGGCATGCTGGACTTACCCCAAGAAATAAAGCAGAATCTATCCTTCATAATCTTTGACACGATGGGTATCTTCTGGACACTGAAATATCCAAACACAAAGCAACGTGATCTGCTCAAACAATGGAATCTCGAACCAAAAGCATTTGATCCAATCATCTATGTTCCGGCAGGACTTTTTAAACAAACAAAAGCACAGGGCTTGCCAGTAGACCTTCCATTCAGCTTATTGCCGAGCGAACTCTCTGGAACTGACTGGTGCCAAGCCTTTGGTCTTGACCCATTATCGCCTTCAGCAGTACTAATCGACCGCATCATCAACGAACTTAAAAAAGAGAAGAAACAATTCACTTTAGATGATATCATCTCAGCCATAAGAAAGGACAAAAAAGCAGACCAGCATACAAAAGATCTCGTTGAAAGCAACTTTGAAAGAGCAAAGGCATGGGGTCTGTTCAGCGAAAAGGCAACACCGATAGCAGAACTTGCCAAGCCAGGAAAGGTTTCAATAATTGACATAAGCTGTTACGCAACCATGCCAGGAACTTTCGGTGTAAGAGCATTGGTTATTGGCATCATCTCAAGAAAGCTCTTCATGGAAAGAATGGCAGCAAGAAAACTTGAGGAATATGCAGCAATAAAAGAAACAACAACGCTCCTTGCTGAAAAACCGACAAAGCGGAAAACCCCTTTAGTCTGGCTCTTTCTCGACGAAGCTCACGAGTTCATTCCCCGCGACAGAAAAACAGCAGCATCAGATGCATTGATTACCATACTTCGCGAAGGCAGACAGCCAGGTATTAGCTTAGTGCTTGCATCGCAGCAACCAGGAAAAATACATACCGACGTGATGACACAATCAGATGTTGTAATAGCACACAGACTCACAGCAAAGATAGATATAGATGCGCTTGGCCTGTTAATGCAAACCTATCTTAGAAGAAGCCTCGACAAAGAAATAGACTCCCTTCCAAGGGTAAAAGGAGCAGCAATCATCTTCGACGAAATAGTAGAACGCCTGTATCCGATGCGCGTTAGACCGAGAATGAGCTGGCACAGCGGAGAAGCTCCAACAGCCTTAAGAGAAATCAAAGAAGAATTCAAACTTTAAAGTGATGTCTTCCAAGATTTGCGTAATACTCTAAAATATTAACATCCTTATCTAAATATTCTATCCTATCCCACTTAAGCTTAAGCATACCTCTCTCAGAAAACCATTCTACTCCAGCAACAAAGTCTTCTCTCCGCAAAACAAAATCTAATTTCTTTGCCTTTCTGCAAAGATGTGCTAATCTTTTTTTGCATTCATTGACATAGCGATGCCTTAGACATTCATACCTGCGTTTAAACAAGCTGTTTAAAACAAACGCACTAAATTGAGTATATGTTACAGTTGTTCTGTCAAGAACGTTCATCAACAATTCCTGCGCATCTTCCCTAACATTTGAAAATTCTCTAATATCAATCGGCTCAAAAAATCTAACATAAACAGGATTTCCCTTCATTATCTTATTAACATTCAACCAAGCAACAAATAAATTCGAACTTCTTGCTCCTTTCATCTTTCCTTCTTTTGCGCATCTGAAAATCCTTTCATCTTCAGGAACCCTTGTATAGCTCAATGCTATCGGTGCAACATATATCGGAATGCTTTCTTCCCTACTTATCCTGCTCGCAAGGTCAATCATTCTCCATTTAGCTTCCTTTTCTGCTTGCAAACCATCATAAGGTCGTCCAGCTTGTAAAAAACTCAAAACAGCAACCCTCTTTCTTGCCCATCCCCTGACATGCATAGCATAGAATTTCCAATAAGCAGCACCAACCCTTTTGCTGACGCTTCCTTCAATCAGTTCCCTATCTAAAAAACTTGCTCCAAGCAAAGGTAAGATATACCGTGAAATGCCTTTAGCAAGATTTTTGCCTGCAACAAAAATCGGAAAAGGCAAATGCATTTGATAAATAGCATAACCTATGACAAAACTATCAAGATTTGAAACATGGTTTGGAGCATAGAGAATCACGCCACCCTTTCTTTTAATTCTTCTTATCTTATCTACCGCACCAGAATCCGCTTCATCAACGACAAGATGATCGATAACACCTTTCAGATTAAACGGTAAAGGCAGACCTAAAGCAAATGCAACAAACCTAAAAACAAAATCCTTTTTGTTCGGCTCAACTTCTTTATGCAAAGAATTCAGCTCAAATCCAGCATTTCTTAAAATATCCACAAGTTTCTTATCTTGCTTACACTTGCTAAGCGCCCACCAACCCATCTATATAAAATATATGCAAACCATTATTTAAAGTTAGTGAAATTCAAATCTTAGTAACTTGGTACCTTTGTCATACTAATCATCGCTGCAACAAACATTATTGCAAAGAAAAGCGTAAATGTAAATCCCCATGTCGCTGATAAAGGCCACACAAAAAATATCGATAACAACAATCCAACCAATGCTGTCAACATAAAACTTCCGGGCAACGGCGCTATCTTGGATTTCATTTTTAAGCAAAACAAACCTCTTTTTTAATCATCTTCTTGTGTCCCAAACTCAAAGTCAATGGAATAATAATCTTTTCCGGCTTTTCTTTTTCAAATAAGAAATGTAACGAAATAACTAAGAAATTTGGTTTGTACACAACATACATAAAAGCTTCTTTTATTTTCTTCAAAACATCAGGTTTAACGCCAAGATTTTCACTCGCATTCAAAATCTCAATCGCAGAAACGAAGCCTTTAAAATCAATATCTATAACGAAATCGCCTATTTCAATAGAAGCCTTAGCCTTTCTTCCTCTAGATAAATAAAGAATATCCTCATTCTCGTCGTATATTATTTTTGTATCTGTTTTTGCCATTTTCTACTCGTTTTCCAAGCTGTTATGATATATAAACATTTTTCTTTAGGCTCAGAAACAACAACAAGCGTGTATTTTCCACTCAACTTAATACCAAATCT
>CAZFJK010000007.1:16757-39631 GCA_964519225.1 uncultured Methanosarcinales archaeon
ATCTTCAGTAATATAAGGCCTCTCTTTCTTTTTCGTATAAAAATATGGAACAAACTTTATTTCTTCAATGTTTAATAAAGTTAAAAAGCGCTTAAATTCATCTAAAGTTTTGATCTCTGAAGCGTTCTTCAACTATAAACACCTTATCAAATTCTTCACCCAGAAATAAATTTCAATTTATCAACCTTTCGCTTGGCTTTTTCAAAGCGTTTTTCAAACATTTCCATAAATTCAGCAAATCGTTCGCAGGCAATCTGCTTACATTCTTTACAAAGAAGCCTTCCTGTTTTACAATCATTAAAAATTTCCGCAAGTTCATTATCATCTTCAATTAAGTGCTGCTTATGCAATTCAAAAACAACGCATTTCTCTGGCTGCCCCCCTTTCTTTCTTTGCTCATCTATTGTTTCTCTGCCGCCGGTTAATGCCTTCTTCAGTTTTCTACAAACTTCTTTAGAATCTTCAGGAAGCCCAATGCAGCTTTCAGGCTTGCTTTTACTCATTTTCATGCTACCGTCAAGCGAAGGAGTATACTTGTGATAAACACTCGATGGCATCACAAACCCAAATTCATTTTTTGTTCTCCTAACTATATCCCTCGTCAACCTCAAATGAGGATCCTGATCAATCCCAACAGGAACTATGCACGGCATCCTCTTCTCAAGTTGAGGAAACAAAATATCAGCAGCCTGTGTCAGGGCTGCAAGCATCCTTTCAGGATCGTTTGTTCCGTAAATAGCTCTGAATTCGCTTGCAGTAACGCGTCTTGAAAAAGCATAAACCAATCTCGTCAACTGCTTATTATCGCTCTGAAAGTAAAAAATCGTCTTTTTTGGATCAAGTCCTAAAGCAATATAAGCAGGAATATGGAATTCCAAAGCCCTTTTCCTTGCTTCTTCAAGTGAAATCTTCCTTGCAATCATCGCCTCTAAATCAGCAACGAGCAAAAAAGTCTTTGCCCTATGTTCCTGAAAATACCTTATGTTTTCAATCACCATCTTATTTCCGAAATGCAGTTTTTCAGCAGTTGGCATAATCCCGGTTAAAGCATAGAACTCCTTTCTTTTCTTTACCGTATCAGCAATTCTTTTCAGATCGCGTCCAGCAAAAACAACACCCCTTCGCATTAATCTATTCGGCTCAGGAAAACTATTTGCCTTAAACAATTCGAGTCCGAAAGCCTTGATAACCTTTTCATATTCAACAAGTTCAGCTCCCCAGGGATCTATTAACATAAGCCTACTCACGCTTAACTAGTTTAATAACTTTTTCAAAAATTTCCCTACTTGCCCTATGCAGATCATCATTTACAACCCTTGCCCATTTCCTACTTTGTGCAAGCCAGTCGTATATCTCCTTCACCTGTGCAAGATAAACCGCATCCTTCTCATGCTTATCCATCTTCTCTTCAATATAGCTTCTCTTTCCTTTCTTCAATATCCTTTCTCTTGCAACATCAACAGGAACATCTAAGTAAATAACCAGATCCGGCTGAGGCATCCTGTTTATCACGTATTCCTTTTCCCCAACAAACTCAACAAACCATTTCCAGTCATCGCTCCTTGCACCCTGATGCGCCTGATTACTCGGCACATACCTATCAACAAGAACAAAATCATTTTCTTTCAATGCATCTAGCAATTCGTTCTTTGCATGCAACCTGTCAATAGCAAACAAAACAGAAATCAAAATAGGGTCGGGATCTCCGAATTCTCCCCTTAAATATTTTCCGATTAACTGACCATAAAAATGTTCGTATCTTGGAAAAGAAAAAACAGCAACTTTAAAACCGCTTTGTTCCAAATGCTCTTTCAGCAATTCAACATGCTTCTTCTTCCCACTGCCGTCTATTCCTTCAAAAACAACAAGCTTCCCCATCAAAATATCATCAACTGAAAAAAGATTTAAAGATTTAGTAACTGGAATATATCAAATCCTATTCATATTCCCGCCAAACATATTTGCATTTCTCGCATTTAAAAAACCTGGTGGCAGGTTCATCCGCTGCCCTTGTTTGAACTTCCCAGAAATAAGCCCTGTCATGCCCGCACTTTGGACATTTTGCTTTAACCAGAGGCAGAACCTCCCTTTCCTTTTCAACAACAGCAACATCTTCAGCTTTACTCTTTTCTTTTTCAGAAAGTTTAAGCTCACCCTTGCACTTATAGCCGCACCTAGGACAGACAAGCTCACCCTCTTTTCCAGGCACCAAGATTGATCCGCACTTAGGACAAAACTTTACCATATTATCACCTATCCTTTAAACAAGCCTATAAATTTGACAAACAGTATTTTTATCCATCCCAAATAAGGTATTCTAAACACAGCCTTACCGATTATCTTTTCTTCACTTATACCAACCTCATTCAATTTCGTCCCAGTTATGCTTTGCAGATTATGGTCTCCTTTAGTTTGAAAATACCACTTCCCATTGACTTTCCATTTCTTCACAATCCTGTGAATGATCGGATCTTTCTGTTTGTCTTTAAAAACCAGAATATCTCCGATTTTCAATTCTTCAGGCTCAACACCAACCAGAATCATAATATCTCCTTTGTTAAATCCGTTCTTAAAAGGAAAGCGCATAAACATCTCCTTTGTTATGTTATGCTCCTCGTAAAAATCCTTCTGCAAGCACGCGCTTTTACTGCAGACAGCAATCGAATTCCACCATTTTTCAAAATCACCGTCATGTTCCATACTTCCGCTAACAACAGCAACTATCGGATAGCTTGTTCCAAGCAAGAGCCCTATCAACGGATAGAAAACAAATTTAATCACAACAAAAGCTATAACAATGTTAGCAATCCAGCTAAGCGGATGATTGCTTTTCCATAGAAACCACCAAATCCGCTTTAAAAATCCAGCCATTTTTTTATTTCAAAATTCAATCTTCTACTTCAACAATCTTCTTTCTGCTCTTTCTACCTTTTAAAAGCTTTACCCTCTTTTTAAAGTATCTTGTAAGAAATTTTATGAGTTCCTGATTGGCCTTTCCTTCAACTGCCTTTTCCTTAATCCATACCTCTGCTACTCTTTTTTCTCTATCAAAACGTATAACCTTGTTTTCTGTTTTTCCGGGCTTGGCATAAACAAGAATCTTCATGAGCCTTTAACTAAGGGCAATGATTATAAAGATTTCTTCTTTAACTGAAAAAAAAATGCAAAAACAGAAGCATGCCCAGTACTATGAAGGAATCCTTCAGCTCAGAAATCCAACAAGAGAAATAATCTCATTCGTCAGAAAAGAAATAGAAAAAAGCAAAATAAACATCGCTAAAGAAAACCGCCTTAAAAACGGCATTGATCTTTACCTTTCATCTCAACGATTCACACGACAGCTCGGTCTTCTGCTGCAAAAACGATTTCCAGGAATTTTAATAACATCAAGAAAACTTCATACCGTCAGCAAAAAAACAGGAAAACGCCTGTATAGGGTTACTGTCTTATTTAAGTACATTCCAGTAAAACCAGGAAAACAGATCACATTCAGAGGCATGAAACTTAAAATCATTCAAATAGAACGAAATACAATTATAGCAAAAGAACAATCTGGAAAAAAGCACAAGATAAAGCTCAAAGAGCTAGCTGATCTAGTTCTATCTTAGCCTTTTTTATCGCAACGTCTTTTTTAACAACGCGGCAAATCAATTTCCCAAAATTTTCCTTGTACTGCCTTTTTATCTTCTCAACAACCCTGTGGATGCTTTCATAAGCATGCAAGGCAGCACTCAAAGCACTTCTTTCGTGCTTGTTTTTTACAAATCTTTTATACGGCTTTGTTATTCTCAGCTTTTCAGGCCAGCTGAGATCCTTCTTAGGACAGTAAATCTTTGCTCCGAATTTTCTTGCAATCTTTTCAATCAATCTCGGTGCTTTACTGACATCGCACGCTATTACAATAGGCTCGCCAAACTCAGTTAAATGTGAGATGATCCAGCTTAACTTCAAATGCTTTCCAGAATTAATCTCTAATATGTTTCCATCAACATCTAAAATAGCATAGCCAATAGTAGTTCCTGGATCAATACCTATAATAATCGGCCTTCTGTCAAATCTATTTAACCTTTGCATTATTGTTTACTTCTCTATCAACAGTAAGCAGGGCTATTGGATTAACACCATCATCCGCAGCCAGTACCATTCCTTGACTTCTTACACCCCTTATCTCCTTATGCTCTAAATTATTGATAAAAACAACTTTCTTTCCAAGCAATTCATCTTCACTATAGTATTTTCTCAATCCTGCAACAAGCTGTCTATCGTTCTCACCGGGTCCTAAATCAATCAGCAAAACATATAGCTCGTCTGCATTCGGATGCACTTTTACTGCTTTTATTGTTCCGACCCTGAGATCAAGCTTTTCCCAATCTTCAAACTTCACAGTCGGAATTTCTTGAAGTTCACCCATTCTAAGCTACCCACATTTCTGGCTAAATAAAAATCTTTCCATCCATCTTTGACATGTCTAAGGAATCAGGTATTTCTATATCTTTCTTATATCCGATCGTATCGGAAGAATCATCAGCAAATTCGGCACTACCACCAAATCTTTTCACTATCCTCTCGCAAATCTTTCTTACGTGTTCTTTACCCACCCCATCTTTGTAGTAGATAAAAGCTTCGGCTTCTTGTCCGAAATAAACATATACGTCTGGTTTTTCGACGAAACAGGAACCATACTAAGAAATAAATATCTTTTTCATCTACAAAAAAAATATGAATTCTTCCTCATTTTTATCGTGTTCGCAGTAAATCTCCATCTTATTTTCAGCCTATAATTTATTTAATAAATTTTCCAATACCAAAAACATTTTATTTTAGCTTGCTCACCTTTAAAAGGTGAACAAAAATGAGAACGCATGAAAAACTAGAGAAATTAATCGAGCTAAAAAAAGGCATATCCGAAATTCCCGTAAAAGAAATAGGCAGTATTATAGTTGAAGAGCCCATATTAAACATCCTTTCAAGCGGCGGCAAATATAATCCACTCCAAGGCAGAGAAGAACAAATCCCACAAAATGCACAAGCATATCGTGTCGAAGAAATCGACACTGTAATGGAAAATCCATTCCAAGTAGGCATGACCGATTATAAAAAATTTCAAATAACTTTCTACAAGTCCAAATAGTAAAATTTTCAAAGCAGGCCTCTAAAAATCAATTCTTTCTAATTTTGTACAATTACTTGTGTTTGAACAAGGGCTATCCAGGGACTTTCTTCTGGAGCACCTTCATAAGTTGCTGAAATTCCTACTCCGTAAACACCATTTTCCAGTTTTGTTGTGTCTAGCAGTATCTCTTGTCCTGCAAATGGATCATCTACCCATTGCAATATAACATTCGGAGAATTGTACAAATCTCCTTTAAATCCCTGCGGCACCATGGAAACAAGAATCTTTGTAGTCTCGCTTGGAATGTTCTGTAAAGTCACTGTAATAACACCACTAACTTTTTTGTCTTCTGTTGGAGATATCCTCACTTTAAGACCCCTATTTTCCAAATTAATTTCTGTTTTTGCCTGTTCTGTTCCCTGGCTTTGCATCGGTTGAATCTTCTCAATACTCTGCTGGGCACAACCACTTGTAAGAACAACAGCAACAACCACCAATACTAAAATTCCAACATTAAAACGCCACGATTTCATAACCATAACTTAACCTATTTATATAAAAAACTTTCTTTGCAACACCTATTGCTAACTCATACAATCCAAAAGCTTAAAAATAATTTTTCTTTTCCACTTAAAAAACAATCATCAAAAAATAAGTTAAAAATGAAAAAGAGGGCATTATTACTTCCTGTTATTTTCTTAGCCCTATTTCCAGCGCTTTCTCTCTCAACCAAAGCAGTGCTCGAAACAAATCACATGTATTTGCTTGCAGTAAAAGAAACAGCAGAAGAAACGACCGGTGTCATCGCAGACCTATTCTTAAGAATAACACCAGGAAACGGCCGCGTTTACATAGAAACATTTCCTCTCACAAAATACGATACACAAATAAGCACAAGATTCGCCAGAGATATAGCATGCGACTTCATTGATTTTGATTGTTCTAAGTACGACTTCTTTTATACGATAAAAGCAGATTCAGCTATAATCGGCGGACCAAGCGCAGGCGCGGCAATAACGATACTAACAATTTCATCTCTGCTTGAACTTCCGATAAAAGAATCAGTAGCAATAACTGGCACAATAAACAGCGGAGGCATTATCGGCCCAGTAAGCGGCCTCATTGAAAAAATAGATGCAGCAGCAGAAAAAAACCTCACCACAGTTCTTATTCCTAAAGGAACTGGAAAAATCAGTCTAGCTAAGCTCGAGATTGATCTAACAGAGTATGGAAAAGAAAAAAACATCACAGTAAAAGAAGTTTTTGACATAAATGAAGCATTCGCAACATTTACAGGAACAAAATTAAAAGAGAAAAAGGAATTTTCCATAGACCCGAACTACAAAAAAACAATGTCCTACTTAGCTCAGCTTCTGTGCAATAGAAGCAAATCATTGCTTGATCAAATCTCAAAGCTTGAACCACAAACAAAATCCCTGAAGAAAGCAAAAAAGAAAGCAGTAGAGCTTTACGAAAAAGGAATAAAAGCAAAACAAAACGGGCTTTTCTATTCGGCTGCAAGCTATTGCTTTGGATCGAATGTTAAATCAAGATTCATTCTCCTCAGCCTAAAAAAAGATGTAAATCTCACAAAGCTTGAAGAAGAAATCGAAAAATTCGATAAATCGCTTAACAAAACAGCAATAAAAACAATAACAGACCTTGAATCCTACATGGTCGTTAAAGAAAGGCTGTTCGAAGCAAGAAAAACATTGGATGAGCTTTCTGCATCTAAGCTGCAAGATGAAGATTTCTTTTATGATGCAGCATACGTAACAGAAAGGATTTACTCTGCAACTACTTGGCATCAATTCTTCGGCAAACCAGGAATGGAATTCATATTCAAAGAGGATGCCCTCAAAGAAGGTTGCCTTAAAAGGTTGAGTGAAGCAGAAGAACGCTATCAATATGCAAAACTCTTCCTCGGCGAAGAGTTAACCTCAACAAAAGAAGAATTAGATCAGGCATATTCTGATCTCGACGATGGCGAATATGCCCTATGCATGTTTAGAGCAACAAAAGCAAAAGCAGAAGCAGATATCGTAATAAACATGATAGGCGTCCATAAAGAACAGCTTGATTCTTTACTTCAATCAAAACTTTCTATAATCGAAAGAGTAATCGCAGAACAGCAGGAAAAAGGCATCTTTCCAATACTTGGCTATTCCTATTATGAATATGCATCTTCACTAAAAGAAGAAGAACCATTCCTTGCAGCGCTTTATCTTGAATATGCCCTTGAGCTTAGCAATCTTGACATCTACTTTCCATCAGCAAAACAACCTGAAACTAAGCCAGAAAAGAAAGAAAAACCACTTACCGAAGCACAGAAAAAAATTATATACATTCACATAATTATCTTCTTCTGCGGCTTTGCAGCAGGCATAATAATCCTAACCCTTTTTGCACGAATCAAAACAAAAACAAAAAAAGAAAAAATGAGCATAAAACCCACGCGGGCTTCAAGAAGAAGCCCGCGCAGGAAAAAGAGGTGATTGAGCGTAATAAATGATTATCAAACTTCCACCAGCCCCTTATTACTAATAAGTAACTATTTTCCTATTTAAATTTTTCGCAACTCCAGTAAATAGTGCCTAACAAAACAAAAAGAACTTATCGTCGAAAAAGATGCAATGCAAATTATGTAAAGCAAAAACAAAACACGAATTCTGCGACAGGTGCTTTCCATCAGTCATTGAACGCAGAATTAGGCGGTATACACGCCTAAACAAGCTCTTCAAAAAAGGAGACATCATCTACGTTCAAGGAAAAATAGCTAAGTTCTTCATTCCAAGAATTCTCGAAAATCTACCAGTTAAAATCGTAAGAAAGAAATCAGAGGCAAAAAAAATCATAACAGACGACACAGCAGATACAATAATAGAACAGTTTCTCTCTGAACTTTTTCCAAGCCTGAAAAAGAAAGAAAGAAAAGAACAAAAGAACCAAAAAATAATTCCTTTGCTTTTGCCAATCACAGACAAAGAAGCAGAACGATTTGCAAAACTAAAACACATAAAATACAAGCCGCCAAAAAGAAACAAAAGAATAGCATCCTTGCTTGAAGAACTCGAACGCACAACCCCAGACATAAGATATAAGCTACTCAGAACAATAAAAAAAATAAAAGGAATACAATGAACAAAACACGCTTCTTTTCTATCTTAACGATTTCTATATTCATTATCTTTTCAATCAACTCATGCGTTTTAAAAGATAAAAGTACATCAAAAATAACAATTTCAGAACCAAACAGCCATATAGCTGCGTTCATGTGCTCAGGTCAATCATGCGAAAAAACCTTTATTCAAAATCTAGAAAAGGCAAACAAATCAATTCATTGCGCATTCTATTCCCTAACTCTAGAATCGATCATAGACCTTCTTAAAGAAAAGTCATCATCTGTTGAAACGCTTCTTGTCCTGCATAACGAATCTATTCATCCAGGCTTAATGCATAACAAGTTCTGCATTATCGACGGCAGAACAGTAATAACAGGCTCATACAACCCAACTAAAAACAGGCATAGAAACAATATAATTATAATCACTTCGCCAACTATTGCAAAAGCTTATGAAGAAGAATTCAAAGAACTTCTCGCTAAAACATTCGCTTCTGGAGAAAAAACAGAAGTAAATTCGATTCAAGCAAACAAAACAACAATCTCTGTTTTCTTTTGCCCAGAAGATGATTGCGAAGAAGCTGTTTATTCAGAACTTAGAAAAGCAAAGCATTCAATCTATTTCATGCAATATGTCTTTACTTCATCAAAACTTGCAACAATCATTGCTTTAAAACATGCAGAAGGAATAGATGTAAAAGGCATTTTTGAAAGAAGCAGAATATCACCGTATTCCACGTATCATTTCCTCAGCTATCAAAACATTTCTGTTTTCTATGACCCATTCAAAGAATACATCCACCACAAAGTGTTCATCGTCGACAACGAAACAGTTATAACAGGCTCTTTCAATCCAACAAAATCAGCAAACACAAAGAACGATGAAAATCTCCTCATAATCAAAGACAAAGATATAGCAAACCTTTACCTAAAAGAATTCAACTATATCCTAAGCAAGATCTGATCTCCGAGCTTAATTCCAAGTTCTTTAACTTTACCTGCATTCACTTCTAGAACATATTTTGCTTTTTTATTCGGCATTATAACAGGACATAATATGTGTTTACATGGCTTTGCATTCTCTTTAATATAAACAATTACTCCATCGTCATCCAGCCAGATTATATCAAGCGGTATTAATGTATTCTTCATCCAAAAACCATACATTCCTTTCTTTTCAAATATAAACAACATCCCAGCATTGTCATCAAGCTTTTTCCTATACATTAATCCTCTTTCCCTTTCTTCTTTTGTTCTTGCAAGTTCTACCTTAAAACAAAAATCTTTATAGCAAGCTTCTCCAGCGCTTTTTTGCATAGCTAAAACAAAAACAAGAACAAACAACACACCTAAAATAACAACACTAAGCAAAAACTTCATTTAGGCAAAAATTAAAATAATCAAAATATAAACTTTCCTGTATGCGAGAACCAATTGTATCTGGAATGTTCTATCAAGCTGATCCAGTTGAGCTAAGAGTAGAAATCGAACGCTGCTTCAAGAACAGCGAATTTGGTCCAGGATCATTACCAGACAAGACAAAAAAATCAAACATACTCGGCGCAATAATACCTCATGCAGGCTACCAGTTCAGCGGATCATGCGCAGCATTTGCCTACAGAGAAATAGCTTCACTTGAAAAACCAGACATTTTTGTCATATTAGGAACAAACCACGTAACAGGAAGAGGAGCTTATACATTAAAAGACGATTTCAAAACACCTCTCGGCATTGCTAAAACAGATAAGGAATTCATTTCAGCTCTAAACATACAAGAAAGCATTCCAATTCATGCACAAGAACACAGCATCGAGGTTCAGCTTCCTTTTCTTCAATATCTTTTTGAAAACATAACTATTGCTCCAATAATCGTTGGAGTAGATGACTATAAATCTATTGCTGAAAAAATCTTCAATACAGCAAAAACACAAAACAAACGAATCTTTCCGATAGCCTCTTCAGATTTCACCCATTATGGCATAACCTATGGCTATTTGCCTTTCACAGAAAACAGAAAAGAAAATCTTTACAAACTCGACAGAGAAGCAATATCATACATAGAAAAGCTTGATTCAGAGGCATTTCTCCTCTTCTGCAGAGAAAAACAGGCAACAATATGCGGCCAGTTCGCAATAGCAACAATAATCGAACTTTGCAAGCTACTTGGCGCAGAAAAAGCAGAACTCCTTAAATACTATACAAGCGGTGACATAACAAAAGACTACAACAATGCAGTAGGCTATGCTTCAATCGTCTTCAAATAGCTAACTAATCCCTCAATCTGTCTGAGCCTTGTCTTAAAAAGAAAATTTCTATACCTATCATCAATCTTTACACCAAAATCTCTGAGCAATTTGCTTATTTTAGCATATAATTCTTTTCCTTTCTTATCCAAATCAAAAAGGATAATGCACTCCTTTCCATAACCAACAATCTCTTCTGCAATCTCAAACATAGCCTTACCTTTCAAGGTTATAACAGCTTCAGGTTTAATCCCAAGCATAACCAATGCTTCTTTATCCTTTTTTCCCTCAACAAGAATCAGCTTCTCCCTGCTATCTTTTTTAAGCGAACAAATCCATTCATCTAAATCTTTAAACATCCAAAAGAAGAAAAAGAAAAAGGATTTAATTAT
The DNA here is from genome assembly GCA_964519225.1 of uncultured Methanosarcinales archaeon. Taxonomy (GTDB): domain Archaea; phylum Nanobdellota; class Nanobdellia; order Woesearchaeales; family B54-G15; genus B54-G15. Next base: position 27,627 of record CAZFJK010000007.1, read on the forward strand.
TTTACTACCTTCGCTTCTTTCCTAACACGAACAAAATCAAAACAAAAATCAATGCTATAATTCCAATAACAACAGCGATTACTGCTTTATTTATCGCTTTTTCTCTAGCCTCTTTCTTTTCTTCAGGCGTTATTACTTCCACAACCTCTTCTTCTTCCTCAGCTTTTTCTTGCTCTTTTTCTTCTGTTACTTTTTCTTCCTCACCTTCTTCAGCCTCAACACCCAATAAAGTAAATGTCATATAAGCCTTAACACTTTCAATCTTATGCAAAGTTATCTCTATGTCATCGGTTCCATCAGCATCAACATCAACCCTCTTTGTCTCATTTACATAAAGCTCAACACTGATCGGATCGCTTTCAATTATCAAAACAACATGATCACTGAATACCTTATCTACTTTTGCTGTATGTTCCTTTCCTTTAATCTTAAACTTAACCTTTCCTCCTCTCTTTAAACCAACATATTTACTTGTCGCTCCTTCTCCCATACTATATTCAGTAATAGGAGCGCTTCCCCCACCACCACTTCTTCTACTACTAACAGAACAAGTTTGAGTTTCCGTTCTGTCTGCGCTGCACCCATTCAAATCTGTGCAAGTTCTTGTTTGCACACCGTCTTCACAATCACTCCAATCACTACAACTCCAGTTTTCAACACATTGCAGTTCAATCTGCAGCGGCAAGCTGATAATCGGCGAAAAGATACTGTATGTCAAATTCAGCACGACACCTTTGTTATTAGTCTTATTCACTTCAAATTTATATCTGTGAATTGTGCTCGAATCACTCGAATTATAAAACGTCAGATTGTAATTGTTTTGAATCGTATTGTTCTCACCAAGCAAAGTCCATGTACTTCCACTTTCATTCCACCAATATATTTTTACATACTTAAGTGTGCCTAATCCACTATCTTTTGTAGTATTAATTGTAATATTATGCAAGCTCTGCGCTATGGTCCAGTTTTTATTTGTAACATTAACTTCAAAACTGCAATTTGGCATACAAGTTATTGCATCACTTTCTGCTTCTGCAGTAACATTGCCTTTGGTTATCGAACTTACTAAAGAACCAACACCGCTAAAGTGAGGAATCTTAAACCAAAGCATGCCATCGCTTGTGTTTACGTAGCAAAACGCATTTCCGTTTATGATGCTCATCTGATCTGTTGTGTTGCATGTATTCAGATTGAACATGCTGCTATTAAAGTCCGAATAATCATCGGGCAACTCTCCGCTTCCATTGTAGATCTCATTCCAGTTCTCTCCATAAAGTTTGTCAAGCTTAAACTTTATCGGCGCAGAAAAATCTACGCTTGGATCAAGCCTTACACCAACAATGACAAAGTTGTACACCTCTGGTCCCATGCTTCCAAAGCGCCACACAGCATCCAAACCAGTATCACTTGTTGTTTCATTCGGCTGGTCGTCGAATATAATATCAGGAGGTCCTGAAGCAAGCAAATCAACATCAACATAATGAACAACAATGCCATGTTGCTGATCTTCCATTCTCATACTCATTCTGCCTCCGCCGAAAACGAGTCGGAACGGGTTGAAGTGCGATGCGTTTTCTGCTGGTTTTAAACTGCAGCTTGCATTTGGATATGGTCTGTCGCAAAGACTCTCATTAACTTTGTAAAAAGCTATTTGAATAGGCCCACTAATTTGATTTTCTTCAGGATCCTTTATTCCGAACTGATAGACTTTTACTGTGTAAGTATCATTCTGCACATTATCAAACTTCTTCTTTCTTGGTGCGCTTTCAGGAGCAAAAGCAAAAACACTCATATTTGCCCCTTCTGCAACAGGAAAACTAACAGTGCCAGTTTCTGTGTCATCCATAATTGAAAATGTGATATCACTATATTCAAATTCAACTTCTACGTGTATGTTGCTACCGTTCATCAAAGTACCAGTTTCATTTTCGAATTTAAAGGGAACAAATTTATTTAGGATATTCACTGTTTGGTTTGTAGTGTCTAATTCCCAGTTGGTAAGATTCCCTAAAGCAGGCATGACTGTAAAGTTTAATTCTCTCGGTGCGTCTGAATCTATTGTTATATTTTTGAAATCTAAATAAATTTGATTTCCTTTCTGAGCAACAGCAATAAGCAGAATCTTTGTTCCCTGTGCAGTCCCAGGCAGAGTTATATTGTAAAAACCGTCGCTTGCATTGTAAAAATCACTTTCATTTCTCCAAGCGCTCATGTTCAATTCAAAAGGATGATCAAATGAAATCATATTTCCTGGTTCAAGTGAATAAGCAACAACAGTTAGATTATCCCAGTTTTTGAAACCGCTGCTATTCTTTGCATATCCAGAAACCCATGCCCAATAAGGTGTCGCATTTATTTCTACTTTGATGTTCTTCGGCGAATCATAATCACTTATATTATTCAAATCATAATTCGTCGGCGGAACTCCAGCAGGAAAAACCTGAATTGAATAATTCCTGTGAGCAGGCAAATAAACAACAGCATCTGTTTTTCCACCAGTCTCAACAGAAGAATCATTAAAATATTCTGCGATTGGATAACCTAATTTAGTATCCTTAATCTCATAGTAAAACTTAACATTATCTCCGCTACCATTTATTACAGTTATATTAACTTTCGCTGCTTCAAGAAGTGTAAAGTTGATACCAGTAAGATTTGCAAACTCCACACAAAATAAATCAGGCACACTTGGCCCAACTAAATGCATAGCTCCTCCTTCTTTGTATATGCTAACTTTAAATGTTAAATCATCAGTTGCAGGACTCACGCTGATGTTAAAAAATCCGCTACTATTAGTTAAATTACTTAACGCAGTTACTTCAGTATGATTCGCACTCATATTATAAATCGTTATTGTAATATTCGCATTGCCTACTCCACTTCCATTTTCTAATTTTGCATATCCGTAGAAGTTAAATGGTTGACATTGTTGTTGTGGTTGTCCAAACACACAGATGCACATACTGAAGAATATAAGCAAACCAGCAAATACTATCCAAACTCGTCTCATAAAAACCACCCCTTTCAAAGAAAAAGAAAAAAATCCATTTATAATACTTCCTTGTCTCCCAATAGTAGGAAACAAAAAACCAGACAACTTTTAAATATACAAACATCTTTAACATAAAACTAGTAAGAAAAAGCAAAACTTGTAAGAAAAAAGAGGTGCTTAAATGCAATCCAATAACGTAAAATTCATTGCATGGCTTAAAGAGCTCTCAAAAGAAAGCATTTCAGTTGCTGGCGGAAAAGGAGCAAATCTCGCAGAAATGTTCAATGCAGAATTCCCAATACCTCCTGCATTCATCGTCACAGCCCAATGCTACCGTTACTTCATTGAAAAAACAGGAATAAAAGAAAAAATCTTCTCATTGCTCAAAGACCTTAATGTAGAAGATACAGATAAACTTCAAGCTGTTGCAAAACAAATCCAGCAATTGATAGAATCAACTCCAGTGCCTGATGAAATAAAAGAAGCAATAAAAGAAGCCTATGAAACAGTCTGCATTCCAAAAAGAACAAAAGAAGCTCAGCATCTAATCAAACCACCGCAATGCTTTGTTGCAGTAAGAAGTTCAGCAACAGCTGAGGACCGACCAGAAGCGTCGTTTGCAGGCCAGCAAGCAACTTTTCTCAATATTTTTGGACCAGATGCTTTAATCAACGCTGTCAGAAAATGCTGGGCATCCCTCTTCACAGCAAGAGCAATCTACTACCGCACAAAAAACAAATTCTCTCATGAAAAGGTTTTAATTGCAGTTGTTGTTCAGAGAATGGTCCAATCAGACAAATCAGGCGTTGCTTTCTCAATCAATCCGGCAACAAACAATCCCAATGAAATCGTAATCGAAGCAGCTTTTGGCTTAGGTGAAGCAGTAGTCAGCGGAAGAGTCACTCCAGACCTTTACATAGTCGATAAACAAACACTTAAAATAAAGAAAATCGAAATACACGAACAAAAAATAAAAATCGTATACGATCCAGAAAAAAAACAAAACGTTGAAAAAACATTAACACCAGAAGAAGAAAAACAGCAAGTTCTCACAGACAAAGAAATCGTTGAACTTGCAAGAATCGTAAGAAAAATAGAGCAGCATTATGGCTATGCACAGGACATAGAATGGGCAATAGAAAAAGGAGACATCTACATTGTTCAAAGCAGGCCAGTAACAACATTCAAACCAAAAAAAGCTGAACGCCCAATCGAAGCAGCACCAGAAGGAGAAATAATCCTCAAAGGCGAAACAGCTTCTTCTGGCATAGCAACAGGACCAGTAAAAATAGTTCTTTCAATGCAGGACCTCGACAAAGTTCAAAAAGGCGACATTCTCGTTACAACAATGACAACACCAGACATGGTTCCTGCAATGCAACGAGCTGCAGCTATTATCACTGATGAAGGAGGCCTGACGTCGCACGCGGCAATAGTAAGCAGAGAAATGGGAACGCCTTGCATAGTTGGAACAGAAAACGCTACAAAACTGCTTAAAGACGGTGAAATCGTTACAGTAGATGCAACCCACGGCGTTGTCTACAAAGGCAAAGTCGAAATCGCACCAACGCCAAAAGCTCTTCCACCAGCCGCTGCTCCAAAAATCATCACAGCCACGCAAATCAAAGTAATCTGCGACCTGCCTGAAATGGCAGAAAAAGCAGCACAAACAGGCGCTGATGGCGTTGGCCTTGTTCGAATAGAACTCGCTATCGTTAAAGGCGGCATCCATCCAGCACAGTATATCCGCGAAGGAAGAAAAGAAGATTACATAAAACTTCTGATGGATTGCCTGCGAGGAATAGCAAAAGCATTCAAAGATAAACCTGTTTGGGTAAGAACCTCTGATATGCGCACAGATGAATATCGCAGCCTAAAAGGCGGCGAACTCGAACCAAAAGAAACAGATCCAATGATAGGATGGCATGGCATAAGGCGTGCTCTAGATGAACCAGAAATCCTTGAAGCAGAACTCGAAGCAATAAAACGTTTACACGATGAGGGCTATAAAAATATCGGCGTTATGATTCCATTTGTAACACGCTTAAGAGAAGTCCGCTTTGCAAAGCAAATGCTGAGAAAGCTTGGCTTAGAACCGTGTAAAGACATAGAATTCGGCGTCATGATAGAAACACCAGCATCCTGCTTTATAATCGAAGACATCTGCAAAGAAGGAATCAACTTTATTTCATTTGGCACAAACGATCTAACACAGCTTACTCTTGGTATTGATCGCAACAATGAACGCATAGCAAAGCTTTTCGATGAACTGCATCCTGCCGTACTTAAAGAAATCGAAATGGTCATCAGAACATGCCAGCGTTATGGCGTTAAAACAAGCATCTGCGGTCAAGCAGGCTCAAAGCCTGAGATGGCAAAATTCCTCGTAAAGCTCGGAATAGATAGCATTTCTGTAAACATAGATGCTGTTCAGCAAATAAGAGAAGTCGTCGCAAGAACAGAAAAACAACTTCTTCTTGAATTAGAAAGAAGGAAAGGCAGAAAAGAAGCCTTACTTTGATATGCAACGTCCGCAAGGCTCTCTCTCAGGACACCTTCCGTAGATAATCCCTTGCGGTTCTGTAAACTTTCCTAATTCAGGACATCTTCTCTTTATTTCATTAGCAATCTCTGTTGCAACATCCCTGATTTCCCACTGAGCTTTTGTGCATGTTCTTTTGCCTATAGAATGTATGGCATTCCAACCATTAACATGGATTAAATCCCATACCATCAATGCATGAGAAACGATTCCAATAGCCTCCTGAGAAGGCACTCCCTCTTTTACTAATTTAGAATATAATTCCCGAAGTTGTTCATTGAAAGTTTGATATGTTTCATTAAACTTTGATCTTTCTATCGATGGCGGCATCTTGAATTCTCCTCTTTCAATCGCATCGTAAATACTTTCTACACTTTGATCCCATGTTCTTTGTCTTATTGCCTGATGCCAGCATGCCAAACTCATCTTAGCTAAAAACGTAAAGTGCAGATGTTTCAGCATAGCCAAACCAGCTTCATCCCTTTCTTTTATTATCCTTTCAAGATTATCTAAAGGTATGGAATCATAACAACCGTCGATGAAAGCAACCAAATTCTTTTTATCGCATCTCTCAATTAAATTTTTCATCGATTGGTTGCTCTGTGCAAATAGTTGAGCAGAAGGATACCATGCAAGCACCTCATAGTTCGTTTCTCTTTTCTTCATCAATCTTGGAGCTACTTCTTTTGCTCTTTCGATCATCTTTTCAACAACATACCTTATCACAGACGGCAATTCTGGTTTTCTGCTCATATGATGAAGGTGCATCAACTCTCTCGCATCGCCAAGCGTTTGAATATTTGTTCTTGTATATAATGGCAGAACGTATCTTGCATCCTCTGCCGGAATTCCGTTCTCGCGCATTTCATCATAAAACCTGAAAGCATCATTTAACAGTTCTTTCACTTCTTCGCTGTATTTAGAATTTCTTATTTCTTCTGGAAGGTAAAATCCTCTGTCTGCAGTCGCCCGTCTAAGGGATTGTTGAAGATGAGCTAAATACTGCGGCTGGCATAAGTGCAAAGTTGCTATTCTCGGTATATCTTTTATTACAAAAATAAACGTGTTTTGATCGAGCACACTGCCGTGACCCCTTCCAGAAGTCTCTGCCAGTATCCTTTCAATCTTTTTTGTTCTTTTTTCTCGGCTTAATTCAGCATCATTAACAAATAATTCAAGAGAAGTTGGTTGTTCAAAGCAGCCCAAAGCGCCGTAAACGCTTAATTCCTCTGGTCCCGCACCCCTTCCCTTAGTATAGGCAAATAATTCTATTTTAGGTAAACGATCATACATTGTTCTAAAATCCGTTTATTTTCTCTTTTTATTTTTTGTTGTTTTATAGGATAATGTTCTTGCGAGTTTTTTCGTAAATTTAATAAACATTCTCTTCCAGGAAAAATCCAATGACATCGCTTCAAGAAAAAGAACAAATTCTTCAAAGCATAGGTTTTACAAAAAACGAAGCAAAGATCTATTTAGCTTTACTCGAGCTTGGTACAGCAACAGCAACAATAATAGCTAAGAAAACAAAAATCCACAGAGCAAACGTCTATGACGCACTCCAGAACCTAATCCAGAAAGGATTGGTTGGCTATGAAACAAAGAACAAAACTAAACAATTCCACGCTACTGATCCAGAAAATCTAAAGCTCCTTCTTCAGCTTCAGGAAAAGCGCCTTGAAAAAATTATTCCAGAATTAAAACTAGCAGCAGAACTGTCAAAGGCCAAGGCAGGAGAATCTTTTGTTTATGAAGGCATAAAACCATTCATCAGCATTCTTCATAACTTCCTCAAGTACAAAGAGCCAATTCTTGTTTACGGCATCCCTAAAACAGCACCACAAATGCTCAGAACATACATCCCACATTTCCACAAGAAAAGAATAGCATTGAAGATTCCCATGTATCACATCTATAATTATGATGCTATAGATCGTATAAAGTATCTTAACTCCCTTCCGTATACAGAAGCAGGCTATATCGAAGAAAAAATAAAATCTTCTGTATCAACAAATATTTGCGGCCCGGAGGTTGTGCTTGCTGTTTGGCGGCGCCCTCCTCTTATAGTTCAAATCATAAGTCCACAGGTAGCGGAGTCCTACAAAGAATATTTTCATTTCCTCTGGCAGCACATTAAAAAAGAATAACAAAAACCTTTTAATACCGTTCTTCAATTAATTCTTTTGAGGGGGCTAGGCTGGGTGGCTAGCCGTCACCTGTAACCGCAAATCGGCTTTACGGCGGAGCCGAAGCTGGGAAGGCGGCATGTTTCAGCAGTATGAGAGCCCTCTATCCCGACTATGAATTCCTGTCCCACAGGGCGGTTCCTGCTGTGAACCGGGTCAGGCCCGGAAGGGAGCAGCCCTAAGCAGCAGGCGATCGTGCTTGTGGGGTTACAGGAACAAGAAAGGATAGAGCAAGCCCTCTGCTGCTGGCATGTCCACTTCTCAGCACGCCCCCTCACTTTATAATAAATCATTTACATCCATAACATTCAACCTGCTTTCTATCTTGCTCTTATCAGGCACAAACAAAAATTTTTTATCGCCTTCTATTTTAGAAAGATTCTCTTCTGCCTTTCTCACATCCTTTTTACTAACTCTTCCCCATTTTATTTCAGCTAAAATTTTCGGTTTATTGAATCTCGTTAAACAGCAATCTATCTCTAAATCTCTTTTCTGCAAAATCGTTTCTTTCAAACCAAACTTCTTTGCCAGAAACATCCTAACGTTATCTTCAACAATGGAAGGAAAAACCTCATCAACGACCCTTTTTAACTCTTCCTTGCTAATCGCTCTTTCTGATATGTTATATTTCTCATCAGCATAATAATACAACCAAGCAAGAGGAGACGAATGCCTGTAGATAAATCGCCTCTTACCGAATACTTCTATTTTCCTCAAAATTCCGAAGTCAACAAGATTCTTTAAGTATGGCTGAACCAAGCTAGGATCGTTCTTCTCAATATCCTTTCTTGCATACAAATAATCAGATATCTCATTCGATGTTATTTTTCCCTGAGCAACAGCTCTAAGCACACCTTCGTAAACAGCAGATAAACTTCTTTCTTCTTCAAGGAAAATCTCCCCGATTAGTGCAGGCACTGTTCTTAGCAAACTTAAAATCATCCTAACTGCGCTTTCCCTTGCTGTTTTGTTCTCATCGAAATAAGTTATTGCAATCGGTTCTCTTATTAAAATAGCGTTTTCTAGAATTTCCCTTTTGTTCTTCTTATATCGTTTAACACACTTGATGGCATCATCCAAATCTATCAATCCCAAAGGCATTTCAGAAACAAGCCCGAGAACAGGAGATTTGTATCCGAGTATCTTTTTAGACAAGTATAGCGTCGAAGATATGAGGATAAGCCTTCCTACCTTTCCCAACGAATGAAGAAAATCAAGGAAATCGTCACCCAATCTATGAAACTCATCAACTACAACAATACTATCCCTTTCCAATTCTCTTTTCAAGATTTTCAGAAAGCTGTTATATTCCGTCAAACCTTCTTTCTCCGATATAATTGATCTATCCCTTTTTACAAAGAAAAAATCATCCCATTTAATAAATCTCTTTACTAAGAAACTTTTACCTGTCTTCCTTCTACCGAATAGCAAAACCCATCTTCCTACCTTCAATTTTTCTTCCAGTTCATTTACTTCTTTCCGATTTACAATAATCATGGTTAGTATAATTATGATTATTTTATTTAAATCTTACGTTCTACATTCTTTACTACTCCAAAGGAAAAACTTTTAAAACTTTAACTTCGTTTCACCTTATATGAAAGAGCTTCCGAAGTGGTGCATGTGGTGTCCTTCCATTCCGGTAAATGAATCTTTTTTACTTCCAGAACTTTTCCAACTCAGCATGGAAGAAATTAACGAGTCATCACTGGATGAACTAGTGACGCAAGTCTTGAATATCAATACAAAAGAAAAAGTAAGAGCATTGCTTGCTAGACATCCGTCTTTTTACGCCTTATATGCAGGCTTAGAGTGGGCTATAGTTCGTGAAGATCGAAAATTATTCGAATACTTTATGCGGAGATATCTCCCAAAGCACGAAAGAAACAAGCATTATTTATCTCTTTTTCTACAAAAGGCTTGTCGAAGCGAGTTTCTTTTCTTTGCTGGTAAAAAAAATCAAGCAGAAAGGAACTATCCCTCAGCGAAAAAAAGATTTTATGCTGGTGCAAACCACCTTGCTTTCCTTTACTCCCAAACGAGCTTTTCTACTTGGATAAACTTCTTAGAAAACAGATTTCTAAATTCTACAAAGAAGCTCTCACCGAATGAGATATTTCGTTCAATAATTTTTTCAATTTATTTTTTCACAGAATTAATTCTAAAAACTGTTTTTTACCCAGCAATTTGCATTTCGAATTTAGAGCAAGAAGAACTTTTGTCCACGTTTGTTTATGAATACTTAGCAAACATCAAGGACGAACTTAAATCCCACGATCCCAGAACTTTTCCTTTAAGCGGATCAACTTTGACACAGATTACAACATATAGAAACTACATCTTACAGTTAGCAGAAAAATATATTTCGTTTGTTCTTCCTTATCATAAAAAAATATTTAGAAAAACCTTTAGAACCTTAAAAAATGTCATTCCTTTTTATCCTAAAACACCCGAAACGAATACCATTTTCGAAGCGTGCGAAAAAAGCTTAGGAATTCCTCCAGAAACTTTTTCAACACCTTTATATAGAGAAGAAAAGAGATCTTGTTATTCTACCTAGTGTTTTCTAATATACTTAAAAACTGCCGCAAACCATAAATATTCTCTCTTCCCTCCACTACGGCATGTCAAACGATCCGCTAGAAAAAATAAAATCATTCGCAAAGAAACATCTTCCAGCTACGCCTTGCCATGATTTTCTTCATGCTGAACGCGTCAGGAAACTTGCCCTGAAAATAGCTAAAGAAGAAAACCTTCCCTGCAATAGTTTCATCCTTGAGGCATCAGCCTATCTTCACGACATAGCAGACAGAAAATTCTTTCCAAACCACAAAGAGCGCCTGAACATGATACAATCTTTCTTAAAATCCATCAAGATTCCAGAAGAAAAAATAAATGCAATCATGCACGTAATCAAAAGCATATCATTCAAAGGAGCAGATGAAAATCCAAAGACACCGGAAGCAATAATCCTTCACGATGCAGACAAACTCGATGCCATAGGTGCTATAGGCATAGCAAGGACTTTCGCCTATTGCGGCTACAATAAAGGAAAATTCTACGACAAGACAAATCCAAAGAATCCAGAAAAAATGACTTACGAAGAATACAGACATTCTACTCCAATCAACCATTTCCATGAAAAACTTCTAAAAATAAAAGACATTCTTAAAACTAAAACAGCAAAGCGATTAGCAGAAGAACGCCATGAATTCCTCATTAAATTTTTAGAACAATTCATGAAAGAATTAAAACAGGATTAAAATATTCATTCACCAGTTCCCGTCGCTTCCATCAAGGCATAGCTAAGAGCAAAGATGGTAGGATCGCTTGGGGATTCTTTATCCAAAGTCTCTAAAAATTTTTCCAACTCTTCCTTTTCCAAACCAGAACTCGCCACGAACTTCCTAGCACATCTAATATAATCTCCAGTCCTTACAACAAAATCCCGCTTCAATTCCTCTTTACTTATCTCTTCTCCATTCAATAAAACATTACGAATCATCCTTCTATAATTCTCGACAAATCTGTCCAGATCCATACCAAATGATGAGTCTTCTTAATTTTTATTTTTTTCGAGATTTCAGCTTTGTGTAAAGCTCTTTCTTATCTCCTCTGCCATTTTTCTAAAATTTTCATCTTCAAGAGCAGCAGATAATGGATATTTCGAATGGACTTCATCGAGAAGTTTTTTCTCTCTTCTAACTTTTTCTTTAATTTCTTCAAGACTAAGACCTCTGTATTTATTAAACATACATGACCAAAAACCAGTTTGTTCGTCTCTATTCGTTAAATAGTTAACAATCCTATTAATACCATACTCAGCTGCAAAATTAATTATTGCACACAAAGGTAAAGTTAACGAAGGCGGCAATCTTATCCTTTGGGATGTAACCAAAGCTTTTATAGCTGCATTTTTTAAAGCTGTTAATCCACCACGCAAACCTCCAGTGCATATTGCTATGGAAAGTTCATCTACATCAAATTTTCTTTTTCCACTCACAACCTCAATCAGATAGAATCCTCCACTAAGTACTATTCCAATGCCTTGTCCGATTTGGTAGCTATAAATAAAGTCCTCCACACTAATCCCATACCTTGCACTACCTTCCTTTATCTGCTTCAGAAATTCATCGGCTTTCTTCTTTATTTCTTCTCTTGAAAAAGTAGCATAAATCTTATCATCGGGAACTCCAAGCTCTTTTGCCCTCGCTATGCCTTCTTCTGTTCCAGCAATATAAGCATTTGGATGCCTTTCTAAAAAACCTTTCAACACCTTTGCTTC
>CAZFJK010000008.1:0-30088 GCA_964519225.1 uncultured Methanosarcinales archaeon
AGGATTGTGCTTGATGAACTAGTTTCCACAAGAGACCTTGATAAAGCAAAACAGTTAGTAAATCAATTTGGACTGCTCGGAAAAGATTCTACTAGTTTTGGAAATGCCTATAAAACATTAGAAGAATATATAGAAAGGTATTCGGTTGAAAGACCCGAAGTAGTTCCTCTTTTATGCGTCGCAGGAAAATATCTTACTGAAACAAATCTTAGCAAGAACAAAATAAAGAATGGAAGAATAATTCGACAAAAATTGCTTCACGGTGAAATCGATGAGTTATCAATGATTTATTGTTGGTGTGCAGCAGAATTGTTTGGTTCCGATTGGATAAGAAGATTATATAAAGATATTGTAAACAGAAGAACTGCTGAAGAAAGTGCTATTTTGATATGCAGGATATCTAATCATTCGGCCATTAGTATTCCAGGAAATGTTTTAAAGAGAATCGAAAGTTATGTTTATTGAAACAGGCATTCGCCATTCATTAGAAAACTTTATTAAATCCTTTTAGTTGGCTTGAGGAGATGAAACAATTAGTGCAGCCAGAAGTTAATATCGGCTTGGTAGGACATGTTGATCATGGAAAAACTACTTTGGTTAAGGCTCTTTCTGGCATTTGGACAGATACGCACAGCGAAGAACTAAAAAGAGGTATTACCATTAGACTTGGTTATGCGGACTGTATTTTTTACAGATGTTCAAAATGCGGAAGGTATGGCGTAAAAAAGATATGTAAATGCGGTGCTGAGGCAGAGCCTTTGCGGAAAGTAAGCTTTGTCGATGCTCCCGGACATGAAAGTTTGATGGCTACTATGCTTAGCGGAGCGACAATTATGGACGGTGCTTTGTTACTCATAGCTGCAAACGAAAGCTGCCCACAGCCACAAACGAGGGAGCACTTAATGGCTTTGCAAATAACAGGAATAAAAAACATAGTTGTAGTTCAGAATAAGATCGATACAGTTAGCGAAGAGGAAGCGCTTAAGAATTACGAAGAGATTAAACAATTTCTTTCAAATACGCCATACAAAGATGCTCCTGTAATACCTGTTTCAGCGCAGCAAGAAGTTAACATAGACGTCCTTGTTGAAGCTATTGAAAAATTCATTCCCACACCAAAAAGAGATCCAACTAAAGATCCAGTCATGCTGGTTGCAAGAAGCTTTGATGTCAATAAACCAGGAACATTGCCGGAAAATCTCGTTGGTGGTGTTTTAGGTGGCAGTATAAAACAGGGAAAGTTAAGAGTTGGAGATGAGATTGAGTTGAAGCCAGGAATAGAAATAGAATCGCATGGAAAAAAGGAATGGAAACCAATCACAACAAAAATTATAGAAATAAGAACTGGCGGTGGAAAAGTCGACGAAGCTGGTCCAGGAGGAAATCTTGGTGTGCAAACATTGCTTGATCCGAGTCTAGCTAAAGGTGATGCACTTGCTGGAAGCATAATTGGTTTACCTGGAAAGATGCCTCCTGTGTGGAACAAATTAAAGCTTGAAGTTCATTTGCTCGAAAGGGTTGTTGGTACAAAAGAAGAGCTAAAGGTTGAACCACTTAGGATGAACGAGCCGCTTATGCTTAATGTTAATGCCGCCGCAACGGTCGGCATCATAACAAGGGTTTTAGAGAATGGAAACAAAATAGAGTGCGTACTTAAATTGCCTGTTTGTGCTGAAGTCGGCAATAAAGTTACAATAAGCAGGAGAATTGGAAATAGATTCAGGTTAATTGGATACGGCATAATTCTGTAGGATAATTCTATAGAAACCTTGATAGAATTTTCTCAGTTTGCTGAGTAAGTCCGCTTCTTCGATATTCTTGGTGTTTTTTGATCTGTCAAATAGAGGATGCTTAAATTTAAAGTGCAATACATTTTCACACCAAGCCACTCATTACAATAATACCAAGTGCAATCATAATCAGTCCTGCGATTAAATGAAGCAATTTTATGTTTCTTTCTTTCCACGCTTTTGCTTTTTCAACTGTTGTGAAACCCCAGAACACAAAAAGGGTTATTATAATTAAAGGCAATATGAAGAAAAGATTATAGATAAGCAAAATTGGTGTTGCTATTAAGCGTGTTGTTTTTTCAGCAAGCAACCCTAAAACAAAAATGTATGGACCACCAGTGCAGGGAAGCTCAAATAAGCAAACAAGAAAACCCATGAAAAAAGCGCCGATCGGCGAAGTTACGCTTCTAAGCAGCCGTTGTAAAGATGGGCGCCACTTCCTTGGAATTTCCATAACAAAACCACCAGCGCCATATTTGAAAAAATCTTTTATATTTAGTATGCCTATTATAATAGCAAGTAAGCCAATGAATTTGTAAAACCAATAGCTTAAGCCAGTTACTTGCAAAGCAGAAAAAAGGCCGAGTCCAAATAGAAAATAAACTATATAAATAGAAATAGTGAATGCAATTCCTGCCTTTAATGCTCTTTTTCGTTCGCCTGTTACAAGCAATGCGCTTAGTAAAATAAGTAGAACTGCAATGGCGCATGGATTTATCGAGTCTACTAAAGCTGCGCCAATGATTGTAAGCATTGGCACTGTTCCAAAACGCTGCTCAACGGTTGAAGCAGGACCTGTAACAGCTTTCTTTATTTCAGTTCGCTTTTCTAACGTTGGGCATGCACTTACATTGTTTTCCTTTATAGCATTAAGCAAATGGTCAAGTATTGGCTTATCACCTACAAAATATTTGTTGACAAGAAAAACAACAGGAACGCCACGTTCATAATCTGAAACATTATATGCATCAAAGTATTTCATTAAAAGTTGGAGGTTCGTTCTGTTATTGTAAATTTCAAATCTATGGATTTTAATGCCGGGATATATTTTTTCCAAAGTTTCGAGATATGGCTCAACTCTTGCGCAATGCGGACAACCTTGGCCATAGAAGAAATAAATACACGCTTTCAATGTTTGCTGATTTTCAGCAGATGTTGAGCTTGGTATAATAAGGGCAAACAAACAAAGAAAGATAACTGCTATATATGGAGTTTTCCACCTCATTTTGAGCTTGGAAAAATTGACTTGTTTAAAAATTTTTCTTGGTATTGACGATTTTTGGTTTTTCTAACATGGTTATAGCTTCTTTTTTAAAGAAGGCAATATATTTTGATTTGAAAGATTTAGAAAAGATTTTGAAAAGAATAAAAAAACAAAACCAAGACAACAGGAAGTAAGACCAATCTATTTGGCCCTTAAGGAGACCTCTATTTAAGAATTAAGGATTTGATCAACGCCTCTTTTGCGTAAAATTTTTAAAGGAGAAAAGAATAAAATCGCATCATGCGGAAAAGCTTTCTATCGCGGAAATAAGTCAAAATAAGCTAAATTTCCGTTGATAGAAAGCAAATAATGCCGATTACATACAATCAGCGCTCAAAAAATGCCCTGGTAGTGTAGTGGACTATCATGTGGCCCTGTCGAGGCCACGACCCGGGTTCGAAAGGGCCTATTCAAACAGAAAATAAAGGATGGGCTCTGGATGTCCCGGCCAGGGCGTGTGTGGGCCGGTAGCTCAGCCTGGTAGAGCACTCGGCTTTTAACCGAGTGGTCGCGAGTTCGAAGGCATCTTCCAAGAGGAAGATGCCGAATGTCTCGCCCGGCCCATTTTTTTCCAAATAAAAATGGGAAAGATCGATGTAACAAAACACGTACTTGTACCTAAACATACAAAATTAAGCGAAAAAGAGAAAGAGGCTCTGTTTGCTGGATACAATATAACTTTCAGAGAACTACCAAAGATTCTGAAAAGTGATCCCGCAATTGCGCATTTAAATCCAAAAGCAGGCGATGTCATCAAAATAGAAAGAAAAAGCAAAACTTCTGGAAAAGCAATTTATTATAGGGGGGTAGTTGGATGAAAGATTGCCATGAGGTTTTGATTAAAAAGTTCTTCGCTGAGCAAAGTTTTATTGATTCAAATATTGAATCCTTTAACAATTTTCTTGACAAAGAACTTCAGGCGATTATTGATGAAAACAAAGAGATTATTCCGCCAATCATACCCCAGGATCTTGAAGAATTTAAGATCGGGCTTGAGAAAGTTCGTGTAATGAAACCAGAAATCATTGAGGCGGATGGCAGCAAAAGGTTGATCTTTCCAATGGAAGCAAGATTGAGAAAGCTAACATACGCAGCACCTATTTATCTTGATATGGTTAGCTATGTTAATGGTGTTCAAAGAGAGAATTTTACTGTTTTGCTCGGAAACATGCCGATCATGCTGAAAAGCAAATATTGCCATTTACATGGAATGAGGGAGGAAGAATTAATCAAACACGGGGAAGATCCTGATGATCCTGGAGGGTATTTCATTATCAACGGCACTGAAAAAGTTATTATTTGCATAGAAGACCTTGGAGCGAACAAGTTAATAGTGGATAAGAGTTCTGGGCCGAGCCCTTATGTTGGAAAGATCTTTTCTGAAAAGGGAAACTTGAAGATCCCACATACTATTGAGCGGATGAAGGATGGCATTTTTTACATTACCTTTGCAAGGGTGAAGAGGGTTCCTCTTGTTTTAATCTTAAAAGGACTTGGTGTCACAAAGGATGAAGACATTCTTAATTTTGTTTCAAAGGAAAAGAAATACGATGAGGTTATAATCAATCTTGTAAGTTTTGCAAATGTAAAAAGCGCAGAGGAAGCTTTGGACAAGATCGGAAAGACGGTTGGGATCACACAGCCTAAAGAAACACGCATAGAACGAATGAGAGAAATGCTCGACAAATATTTATTGCCCCATCTTGGAAACAGGCCTGAAGATAGAATTTACAAAGCTATAAATCTTTGTAAAATAGTTAAGCGTTATATCGACGCCGTTAATGAGGAGATGTCCGATGATAAAGATCATTATATGAACAAACGATTAAAGCTGAGTGGCGACTTGCTTGCTGACTTGTTTAGGGTTAATCTCAAAATATTGCTCGGAGATCTACTTTACAATTTTCAGCGAATGGTTAAGAGAGGAAAATTCCCTTCGATTAAAAGCATTTTAAGAAATAAACTTTTAACATCAAGGATATACTCTGCAATGGCGACAGGAAATTGGCCTGGAAATAGACAGGGAATTTGTCAAAGAATTCAGAGGCTTAATTTTGTTGAAACACTCAGCCATCTGCAAAGAGTAATTAGTCCACTTAGCAGCGAACAAGAAAACTTTGAGGCAAGAGAATTGCATGCTACACACTTAGGAAGGCTATGCCCTATTGAAACGCCCGAAGGAACACCTATCGGATTGAGAAAAAATCTTGCTTTGTTTTGTATAATAAGTCACGATAGTGATGAGGGTGTTATATTAAATGAATTAAAAAAACTTGGTGTTAGAACAACGATTTAAAATGCCGGCAGATGTTTACATAAACGGAAAGTATGTTGGCGAAGTAGATGATCCAACGTTCTTTGTAGATTTATTTAAAACTGAAAGACGTCGTGGCACAATTCCGTCAAATGTTAATATCTATTACGACGAAGAC
The DNA here is from genome assembly GCA_964519225.1 of uncultured Methanosarcinales archaeon. Taxonomy (GTDB): domain Archaea; phylum Nanobdellota; class Nanobdellia; order Woesearchaeales; family B54-G15; genus B54-G15. Next base: position 5,487 of record CAZFJK010000008.1, read on the forward strand.
CTTAATGAAGTAAGAGTCGAGGGCGAAAGAGGTAGGGCTAGAAGACCTCTAATCGTGGTGAAGGATGGGGTTCCTTTGCTGACTGAAAAACACATTGAGCAAATCAAGAAAGGCGAGCTTGGTTGGAATGACTTAATTCAGCAAGGGGTTATAGAATTCTTGGATGCTGCTGAAGAAGAAAATGCCTTTGTTGCTTTTAGCGAGGATGAACTAACACCAGAGCATACGCACTTGGAAATCACACCTTTTGCTATGTTTAGTTTATCAACGAGCATGGTTCCTTTTGCTAACCATACACCAACACCGAGAGTCAATTATGGTGGTAAAAACATTAAGCAAGGAGTGGGGCTTTATGTAGCAAACTATTTGATTAGGATGGATATGGATGTAAATTTGCTGCATTATCCTCAAATTCCAATTGTGCAAACCATTACTTACACTGTTTCTAATTATGCTGCTAGACCTGCGGGACAGAATGTTGTTGTTGCGATAATGAGTTATGAAGGTTACAATATGGAAGATGCTATTATTGTAAACAAAGGTTCGATAGAAAGGGGTTTTGCAAGGAGTACTTATTTTAGACCCAGCGTTACAGAAGAACTCAGATACAGCGGTGGTTTAACAGATAGGATATGTGTTCCTGAAAAGGAAGTCGTTGGGTATAAAAGCGAACATGATTATAGGTTGCTTGAAGAGGACGGCATAATATTTCCAGAAGCGAAAGTAAGCGAAGGTGACGTGGTCATTGGTAAAACAAGCCCGCCAAGGTTTTTGAGCAGTTTAGATGAGTACAGCTTAAGTACTGCGACAAGACGGGAGAGCAGTGTGATTATTCCTCATGGCGAAAAAGGTGTAGTAGACTTTGTTTTAATCACTGAAAGCGAAGAAGGAAATAAGCTTGTTCAAGTTAGAGTGCGGGATGACAGACCTGTAGAAGTTGGTGATAAATTTACTTCAAGGCATGGTCAAAAAGGCGTGATTGGATTGATAGTTCCAGAAGCAGATATGCCATTCACAGCATCTGGGATTGTTCCAGATATTATTTTCTCTCCGCATTCAGTACCAAGCAGAATGACGATATCGCATTTGATAGAGCTCGTTGGTGGAAAAGTAGGTGCTCTTGCAGGCAGATACGTTGATGGCACGACATTCCATGCGGAGAGTGAGGCTGATTTGAGAAAGGAATTGCTCTCGCTTGGATTTAGGGAAAATGGTGTTGAAGCGATGTACAATCCTATCACTGGAAAGATAATGAAAGCACGTATCTTTGTAGGTAATATGTATTATCTGAAACTAAGGCACTTGGTTGCAAATAAGCTTCACGCAAGAGCCAGAGGTCCTATTCAGCTCTTAACGAGACAGCCGACAGAAGGCAGAGCAAAAGAAGGTGGTTTGAGGCTTGGAGAGATGGAAAAAGATTGCTTTGTTGCGCATGGTGCATCACTTTTATTGAAAGAAAGATTTGACTCAGACAAGACGATTGTTCCCGTCTGTGAGAAATGCGGTTTAATTGCGATTCATGATGCTTACAGAAAGAGGCTATACTGTCCTGTTTGTGGTGATGAAGGAGAAGTAAATGAAATAGAAATGAGTTATGCGTTTAAGTTAATCTTAGATGAATTCAAAGCTTTAGGTGTATATCCAAAAATAAGATTGAAAGACAAATTTTGAATAAATCAGCGTAAAAATGGTAGATCCCATAATCAATACTAAAATTGTGTATAAGATGATTGATAGGATAATCTTTGGAGTGCTAAGTCCAAAGATTATCAAAAAGATGGCGAGTGCCAAAATTGTTACGCCAGAGCTTTACGATAAAGAGGGTTATCCTGTTGATGGCGGCTTGATGGACTTGAGGCTCGGCGTTATAGATCCTGGACTACGCTGCAAAACGTGTGGTGGCAGGCTGAAGGAATGCGTTGGACATTTCGGCTATATCGAACTTGCAAGGCCTGTAGTGCATGTCAAGTTTGTTAAACTGATTTATGACTTGCTTAGATGCACATGCAAAGATTGCGGAAGAATTCTGATTCCTATTGATGTTATTTCACGCTACAAGACGAAGTTGAAAAAAATCGAAGAGGAGGAAGGTATTGAAAGGAGAAGGGAAGAGATAAAGAAGATTATTACTAAATTAAAGACAATAAATAAATGCCCATATTGCGGAGCTAAACAATTAAAGATTACATTAGAAAAGCCGACCACTTTTTTAGAGAATGAAAAGAAGTTGAGTCCAATTGAGATAAGGGCGAGGCTCGAAAAAATTCCAGATGATGATCTTGCGATTTTTGGTATAAATCCAAAAGCAATGAGACCTGAATGGGCTGTGCTTACTGTTCTGCCAATACCTCCAGTAACTATGAGACCGAGTATTACGCTTGAAACTGGTGAAAGAAGCGAAGATGATTTAACGCACAAGCTTGGTGATATAGTTAGGATTAATCAGCGATTATTTGAGAACATAAATGCGGGAGCACCAGAGATAATTATCGAAGATTTATGGGAGCTGTTGCAATATCATATTACCACTTATTTTGATAATACTATTGCACAAATTCCTCCTGCAAGACACAAGAGCGGACATCCTCTAAAAACATTAACTGAACGAATTAAAAGCAAGGAAGGAAGAATAAGGCACAATCTTGCTGGAAAGAGAACAAACTTTAGTGCGAGAACAGTAATAAGTCCTGATCCTATGCTTATGCTTGATGAAGTCGGTGTTCCTTTGATTGTTGCAATGAAACTAACAATACCAGAGCGGGTTACTGAATGGAACATTGAATATTTGAAACATTTTGTTAGGGCAGGTCCAACAAATTATCCTGGAGCAAATTATGTTATAAGGCCCGACGGAAAGAGGAAAAAAATTACTGACGAAACCAGAGAACAATTGCTCGAAGAGCTCGCCCCTGGTTATGTGGTTGAAAGGCACTTACTTAATGGCGATATTGCTGTCTTTAATAGACAACCTTCTTTGCACAGAATGAGCATGATGTCTCATAGGATCAAAGTTTTACCTTACAAAACATTTAGACTAAATCCTGCTGTTTGTCATCCTTATAATGCGGACTTTGACGGCGACGAAATGAATTTACATATACCTCAAACAGAAGAAGCAAGAGCAGAAGCTAAAGAGCTTATGGCGATTCCAACGCAATTGATTTCGCCAAGATACGGCTTAGCAATTATGGGTTGTATTCAAGATGCAATCAGTGGCAATTACTTGCTAACAAAAGGTATGAAGTTAAAACGAAACGAGGCTGTTGATCTTCTAGCTAGCATTGGTGTTGAAGATTTTAGCAGGTTGCCGAATAAGGAATTTGTTTCTGGAAAAGAAGTTTTTAGTTGTATATTTCCAAAAGATTTTTGTTTTGTTGGCAGTTCAAAAGGCGTTAATGAAGAAGGCGATTATGAAGTGATAATAAAAGATGGCAAACTGGTTAAAGGAGTTATGGATAAAGGTTGCCTTGGTCCAGAAGCTGGCTTGATGTTAAGGGCATTGCACAAGAAGTATGGCTCTGAGAAAACTATTGAAATAATAGGTTTGATATCTAAGCTTGGAATTAAAGTGTTGCTAAAGTACGGGTTTACTGCTGGTTTGGCTGATGCGGATTTGCCCGGAGAAATTAAATTGAAGGTAAAGGAAATTCTTGATAAGGCTGAAGAGGAAGCTGAAAATGTAATAGGATTGTACCAACAAGGAATGCTTGAAGTTTATCCTGGTAGAACTTTGCTAGAGACCGTTGAGTTGAAGATTTTGGAGTTATTAAACAGGGCAAGAAACAAAGCAAGTGAACTAATAAGAGAACATATTTCTGGCTCATTTTTTCAGATTATGGCTGAAAGCGGTGCAAGGGGAAATTACCTTAATTTAACTCAGATGAGTGCAACAGTTGGACAGCAGGCTTTAAGGGGAAGGAGGATCGAACGTGGCTATAAACATAGAACTTTATCTTGCTTTAGAAAACATGATCTCGGTCCTGCTGCACATGGATTTATTAGAAGGAGTTATAAGGAAGGTTTGCTGCCCCATGAATTTTTCTTTGCAGCAATAACAGGGAGAGATGGATTAATGGATACTGCACTTAGAACGCCAAAGAGCGGCTATTTGTATAGAAGATTAGCAAATGCTTTACAGGACTTAAAAGTTGAATATGACGGGACAGTGAGGGAAGCTGGCGGCAATATAATTCAATTTACTTATGGCGAAGATGGTATTGATGTAGCAAAAAGCGAAGGTGGAAAAATAAATGTTAAATCGGTGATATCAAATGTCTGATTTAAAAGATTTAAAAGAATTTAAAGAATATGTAAAGATATTGCCTCCAAGCATTATTGAGGAGCTTCAGCAAGCAAATCTTGGAAAAACTAAACTTAAAGCTGCGCTTGAGAAATTGAAAGAAGAGTATCTTGCTTCCCGTATTGCGCCTGGTGAATGCGTCGGCCTTGTTGCTGCTGAAAGTATTGGTGAACCAGGTACGCAGATGTCTACTTCGCATGATACAGAGGTTATTGTTAGGATAGATAATAAAGTAATGATTGTTAAAATCGGAGAATTAATAGATGAATTGATCGAACTTAAAGGAAGTTACAAAATAAACGGAGAGAGTGAAGTTGTTCCTTTGCATGATATTGAGCTCTATGTTCCAAGTTTGAATAAAGATGAAAAAATTGAATGGAAGAGGGTTATAGAATGCAGTAGACATAAAGCGCCAAAAAAACTAATGAAAATAAAAACATCGTCTGGAAGAGAGATTGTATGTACTGATAACCATTCTTTTGTTATAAGGAAAGATAATGAAATTGTTCCGATAAAGGGAAGTAAGCTGAGGATTGGTGATAGGTTGCCTGTTTTGAATAGTTTTGTTTTAGAGAAAAATCAATGTAGAGAATTTTTAAGAATAAGTGATTTTGTGAAAGATGATTTTGCGTATGTTGAAAATGATATGCTTTGTAAAAAAGGAAAAAGCAAACCCATTAAAAATACCATCCCTCTTGATTGGAATACCGGTTGGTTCATTGGAGCTTATCTCGCTGAAGGTTATGGAAATGAACATTATGTAGGAATTTCGAATATTGATGATGTGTACATTCAGCATGCGAAAAACTTTGCTGAAAAGCTTGGAATTGACTATGTTGATAAGATTGAGTTTGGAGCATATGGACCTAGCAGAACACTTGCCGTTTATTCTACATTTTTAGGAAAATTCATTTCTATGTTATGTGGTAAAAGTAGCAAAGAAAAAAGGGTTCCTGAATTCGTATTTAATGCAAACGATTCTTTTGTTGCGGGTCTGCTTCAAGGCTATTTTGATGGGGACGGGAATTTTCATGTTGATAGGAAAATGATAAGGGTTTGCTCGTCTTCAAAGAAACTGCTTGACGGTATTGCTCTCTTGTTATCAAGATTTAAGATTTTTTCATTTAAGGTAAAGGATAGAAAAGGATTGCATTGGTTAATTATTCCATATAAATACGCACCAATATTTTTAGCCAGGATTGGATCTAGCATTCCTTCTAAAATTGCCGCGTTAGAAAAATTGGCAGAAATGGCAAAGAAATTCTGGAATGAAAAATCATATGATTACACTGATATGATCAGTGGCTTTGGAGATCTTTTTTACAGAACAGCAAAAAAACTTGGATATCCAACGAGATATGTAAATAATTTTACTAAAAGGCAAAGGATTGGAAGAACAACCTTATTTAGGTATATGAAATTATTTGAAGAGCTTGCTAAAGAAAAGAATGTTGATATAGATGATGAACTTACAACAATGCATCGAATGTTTTATTCTGATGTAATTTGGGATAGAATAAAAGAAATTGAATATGTTGACGCTGAACACGAATATGTATATGATTTCTCTGTACCAGGCTTGGAAACATTCACAACATTTGAAGGAATAATCACTCACAATACACTCAACACATTCCATTTTGCTGGTGTCGCTGAAATGAGTGTTGCTATTGGTTTGCCGAGAATAATCGAGATCCTTGATGGAAGAAAGGAAATTCAAACGCCGATGATGGAGATATATCTAAAGTCGCCTTACAATAAAGGGAAAGACATAAAGAAGATTGCCCTCTCGATAAGAGAAACAAAGCTTGGCCAGTTAGCTGAAGAATTCTTTGTTAATGTTGGAAGCATGACTGTTGAAGTTGTTCTCGATAAAGAGAAAATGCGCGACCTTGGAATAAATCTCGGCGCTGTAATAAAAGCCGTCAAAAAGCAGACGAAAACTGGTTCTGTAAAAGAAAGTGAAAGAGGGCTGGAAATTAAATTAAAAAAAGAAGGGGGACTCTTAGAATTGTATAAACTTAAAGATAAATTGAAGAACATTTTTATTAAAGGAATTAAAGGGATAAAGCAGGTTCTTGTGGTGAAGAGGGGTGATGAATACATTATTATAACAGCTGGATCAAACCTGAAAGAGATTTTGCGAATGCCAGAAGTCGATGAAAAAAGAACACTCACGAATGATATTCACGAAATTGCTGCTGTTTTGGGCATAGAAGCAGCGAGAGAAGCGATCATCAATGAAGTTATGAAAGTAATGGAGTCGCAAGGTTTGAACGTGGATGTGAGGCACATAATGTTGGTTGCTGATATGATGTGCGCTACAGGAAAGATAAAAGGAATAACAAGATATGGCGTTGTTAGTGAAAAAGCAAGCGTCTTGGCAAGGGCAAGCTTTGAAACACCGATAAAGCATTTAATAAACGCTGCTTTGATTGGAGAAGAGGATAAGCTAAGCTCGGTGGTTGAGAACGTTATGGTTAATCAACCGGTTCCTGTTGGAACAGGACTTCCAGGGCTTGTTACAAAGCTGAAATAAAATGGCATTGAAGGATATAAGGAAGGCTGTTGATGAAAAAAACGCAGTTATCGGAGTAGAAAGAGTAGTAAAGGGTTTGAAGAGAGATGAAATTAAGGAAGTATATCTTTCTTCGAATTGTCCAGAGGATATTGAAAATGAGATTAAATATTTAGCTAAGCTTTCTAAGTGCAAAGTTAGCAAGCTAAAGAAAACAAACGAAGAACTCGGTATGTTTTGTAGGAAACCTTTCTTTATTGCTGTTCTTGGAATTAAAAAAGAAGCAAAAACAAAAACGCGGAGGAAATAAATGAGAGTAAAGTACAATATAAAATCAATGCGTTTTATTTCTATCTTTGAAATGCTTACTGGGGCTGGAGTAAAAGATTGCTTTGAACACAATGACAGGATTGTTTTTGTTGTTAAAAAAGGAGATATAAGAAAAGCACTTGGTATAAAAGCAAAGAATGTAGATAAAATTGAAAAGGCATTAAAGAAAAAGATAAAAATAGTAGAGTACAGCGATGAACTTGAGCAATTCATCAGAAATGTTTTTTTTCCGTGCAAGATTGAGCGCTTTGAGAAAAAAGACGGTATGATTTTAATAACGCCAAAAGATAAGCACGAAAGAGGGAAGATGATCGGTAAGAATGCTGAAAATCTCAGACTAGCGGAAAAGATCGTTAAGAGATTTTTTAATAATGTAAAAGAAATCAGAATACCGAAGAATTTTTAAATCAAAGGCGGGAAAATCTAAAAACATGGCAAAGAAATCAAGGGGATTATTTGCTGGAAGGAAATTAAAGAAACAAAGAAAAAAAGGTAGACGGCACGATAGAAAATACATTAGGCGAATTTTTAGATTGAAAGAAAAAAGTGATCCGTTAGAGGGAGCTCCAATGGCAAAAGGCATAGTTTTGGAGAAAGTACAACTTGAGGCAAAGCAGCCGAACAGCGCAATGAGAAAATGTGTTAGGGTTCAGCTTATTAAAAACGGAAGGCAGATTACTGCTTTTGTTCCTGGCAGTGGCGCAACCAAGTTTATTGACGAGCACGATGAAGTTACAGTTGAATTTATTGGAGGGAAGATGGGCAGGGCAAAAGGAGACATCCCAGGTGTAAGATGGAAGGTTGTTGCTGTTAATGATCAATCCTTAAGTGCTTTACTTGCTGGAAAGATTGAAAAGGCAAGAAGGTAATAAGACTAAAAATGGCTGAAAAACCAAAGGTATTTGGAAAATGGAGCGTGGAAGGCATTAAAGTTGAAGATAAGGGACTTGTTAAATATATTAACCTCGAACCGAAAATAGTGCCAAGAAGTTTTGCACGATATGCTTGTAGGAGATTTTACAAAAACAAGGCATTCATTGTTGAAAGGTTGATTAACAAGATCATGGTAAGCGGACATAAAGGAAAAAAGCATTTCAAAACGAGTTATAAATTTACTGGGAAATGGCTGAATGCTTATAGAATTGTGGAAAATGCGTTTGAAATTATTGCAAAGAAAACAGGTGAAAATCCTGTAAAAGTTTTTGTTAAGGCTTTGGAAAACGCGGCTCCAAGGGACGAGGTTATTGCTATTGAATACGGCGGTGCAAGGTATCCTAAAGCAGTTGATTGTGCTCCACAGAGAAGGATTGATCTTGCTTTAAGACATATTGCTCAGGGAGCGTATCATAAATGTTTTAATACAAAGATAAGTATTTCAGAAAGCTTGGCAAATGAAATTATTGCTGCCTATGAATGCAGTCCGCAGTCAAATGCTATAACAAAAAAGTATGAACTTGAAAGGCAGGCTGATGCAAGCAGATAAAAATAAATAAACAAATTTTCTAATTCTAAAAGAGGTTGTTGGGTTTTGGTTGTGCCAAAAGAACGTTAAGAACTTTAATATGAAAAAAGGTCAAGTCACTATCAATTTAAAAGGAAGAAGATATGGGTTAGGATTTCATTTAGGAGATTCTTTTTTGTTTTTTCCTCCGACTTCGGTGTTGCAAGCGCGGGTGCAGATAGCTTCGCCTAGTGAACTTGAGAGTTTGGTGAACAGGTATTTTCCAAGATGGTTAAATGTTAGAGGAGGTGCATTAACTGAAAGAAGAAAAAGAAATATTGAGCGATTGCTTCGTGAAAAAACACCTGCTGAATTGGTTAGAGAGAGAATAAAAAAAGCACACAAAGGAATCGTGAAATATTGGGATAGAGATGTGGGAGATATAAAAGTTAGAGCGAGATTAGGAAGCATTTACGGAAAGGTTCCGGGAAAGGGCTGGGGAGAAGAATATAATGTTTCTATTTATGCTTTTAGAACAGATCAAACACGTATTAAGATAGAGTGCCAATGTAATGAAAATTATTTTGGAAGATTAAAACGAGGGCCAAAGCATGTCGAAATTCTTTGCATGCATGCAGCGGTTGTTTACTTGATCGGATCTCTTTTTCCTCATCGCGTAGAATGGCTTGAAAAGATACTGAAGGATTCGGGCAGTGAGATAAGAAAATTTATTGATCCTTGTTTTGCAAACGATGAAGCTGTCGCTTTCTTTTTGCTTGATAAATATCTTCTTGGGAGAACTTTGTTTGAAATAGACAAGGCGATTGTTAAAAGGAAAGGCGTTTCAATTTATGATGGGTGGTTTCAGCATTTATATGCCGATGGTAGAAACGGAGCTGGGTTTTATGTCTTTGTAAATAGAAATATCTTTTCAGATGAAGAAGGAAGATTCACCCCTGTGCCTTTAAAGAATTGCTTCAAAACCATAGCTGAGAGATTGTTTCATGCAGGATATAGGCATAATGGGTTTGTGATTGAATTTCAAGGAACAGGACATGAAGCGATAGCGGTTGAATTTGTAAATAAGAAAGGTGAGAGGATGAGGTTTGTTTGTTTCGATGACTGTCCGCCATTGGTCGTTAAAAGGAAAAGAGTTAGAAGAGAATTACCTAAAAGTCCTTTTCCAGAGGACTTTAATCCTTTTCACAATCTTGAAAAGAAAGGAATTATTTTTTACGATGATTGTAGTGGAAGAAACGATTATATAATGATAGAAATACCGAGCGGGGGTGTGGCACTGAAACCTTTTATCGAAATGTATAGAAAAGAAATCCCTGAAAATACGAGAAAAGAACTTTTTAGAAGAATTGAAAACAATCAATCAAAGCATAACTTTTATCATAATGTTTTAGAAAGAAGATGAAAGAGAAAAGAAGAAAAATGAAAAAAGCGTTTATTCCTGTAAGGATTGAAATATCTAAGGAAAAAATAAGAGAGATTATTAAAGAGAAAGCAAAGAAGCTTCCTGAAAAGATTGGTTTGATAGGAATAGTGAACCATGAACATGATTTTGATAGTGTTAAGAAATTTTTGGAAGGCGTCGGAAAAAAAGTAACTGTTGGTGGTGTTGTGCTGGGTTGTAATTTTGAGAATGCAAAGAGAATTTCTGGGAAAGTAGATGCCTTTGTCTACTTTGGGAGCGGCGAATTTCATCCTATTGGTATTGCACTTTCAACAGAAAAGGATGTGTTTGTGTTGAATCCTTTAAGTGGAACGTTTGAAATGCTAAGCAAAGAGAGTGTCGAAGAAGTTAAGAAAAGAAGGATAGTTGCTATTAAGCGATTTTATGCAAGTGATGTTGTTGGCATAATAACTTCAATAAAGCCTGGCCAATGTAGAATTGAGGAAGCAGAAAAGATGAAAGAAAAAATTGAAGCGATGGGAAAGAAAGCTTATCTCTTTATCGGTGATGAAATAAGCGAGATTGAAAAAGAGAACTTTCCTTTCATTCAAAGTTGGATTAACTGCGCATGCCCAAGATTAAGTGATTTCAGGAGTGATATGGTTAATTTAGCTGACCTTGAAAGACAAGATTGAAGTTATATAAATCGCCTGCTAAAGATCAAATATTTAAAAAATCGAAACAATTCATTATGAAAGGAGGCGTTAAAATGATCAAAAAGAAAACTGCTATATTTGGACATTTTTGTATAGTATTGGGTTGTTTTTTGTTTACTTGGGGTATGTACCTTTTGCCAGTAAGTGAACCAACTTTTGTAGGGATTCTAACAAAACCTTTGTTTTGGGGACTGTTCTCAATATTCGGCGGGATTTGTGCCAATGTACACTCTTATTGTAAATGTGTGCAAGGACAAAATTAAATGAAATCAATTTTATAAAGCCTGACTTAAAAAACTTTAAAAATATTTGATTTTTGAATTTTTTAAAATGGAAAAGCGAAGTATAATTGAAATTCTTGTTGATTGTGGAGCTATACGGTTTGGAAAGTTTAAGCTTAAAAGTGGAAGAGAAGCTCCTTATTTTGTAGATATAGGAGAGCTGTTAAAGCGCGTGACCAGTTTGGATGCGATAGCGCATAGTATGGCTGACAGGTTGCGCAATGTAGTGGTAGATTGCTTTTTTGGTCCAGCTTACAAAGGCATTCCTTTGGCAATGTTGGTTGCAGTAGGCTATGTAGCAATGACCGGACTACAAACTAGCGTTGCTTATAATAGAAAGGAAGTGAAGAGGCATGGAGAAGGAGGAACATGCATAGGTCATGTTCATGGAAACGTGATTATCATTGACGATGTTTTTACAACAGGCGGAACGAAAAAAGAAGCGATTGAGATAGTAAGAGCGTTGGGCGGAAATCCGATTGGAATCTTTGTTTGCTTAGACAGGTGTGAAGCTAGTAAAAAAGCATTTGAAAAAGAAACTGGCGTTGGAGTGTATTCTCTGGTTGACGTGTATGATTTAATAAATTATCTTAGAGGAGGAAGTGATGAAGAGCGAGTAAAGGCAAGAGAAATAGAAGAATATCTTAAAAATTTTTCATAATAAAAAAATGTTAGACGAAATAGTTAGTAAATTGATTGACACGATTTCACAGCACAACGGATGCGCTATTTTTGTAGAAGAAAGAGCAAAATTTGAGGGCTGGGTAAAGGTCGAATTGGCAAGAATTCTTTTTGAATTGGGATATAAGGTTGAGCCCGAAAAAGCATACTTTATTGACGGGAAACGACATCAGGTTGATCTTTTTTCTGAACATGGAAACACACGTTTATGTGTTGAACTAAAAACTGTAAATACAAATTATACAGGAATTTTAGCAAAGAAAAAAACAAGGCCAATTACGATGAACATAAATGGTGTTCTAGAAGATTTAGAAGAGTTATCCAGAATAAAAGAAGCTAATCCTGAAGTTGAATACTATGTGCTGTTCTTAGTGTATCCCTGCGAAAGTGGAAATAAGCATTGGCAAATGCATAAGAGAAAGTTAGCAGCTCGCTGTGCTTCATTAAGTGAAAGGGCTTTTTCTTTCAAAAATGGAGAAAGAGGACTGGTTTACATTGCGCGTGTTTAATTTACGACGAAAAAAATCAAAACATTTATATATATAGAAGATTTCTTCGACGAAAAACAAAAAGGGGTGGATGAAAAAAATGGCAAAAGTTGTTGCGAAACTAGGCATTAAAAAGGAGCCTGGTTGGCTTTATTTCTTGGATAAGAAAGGAAACGTAAGCAGAGCAAAGATGGCGAGAGGCAGAAAAAAGGGTAAAGGCAAAGTCCAAGTTGTTGCAAAAGTAGGCATCAAGAGAAAACCAGGATACCTGTATTTCATTGACAAGAAAGGCAATGTATGTATGGCACCGATGGCGAGGGGTGGAAAGAAGAAGAAAGTAAAGAAAAAGGCGGCAAAGAAAAAGAAAGCAACTAGGAAAAAAGTAGTCAAGAAAAAGGCAAAGAAAAAGAAGAGAAGGTAGACTCTCTGATCTGCTTTATTTTTATTTTCTTTCTATTTTATTGCTTTTACGATTTTGATTTGCTGAAAAACCGAAAGTGCTTTATCAGCAAACTCGCGTTTTGCTTGTTTATATGAAACTGTTATTTTTTTAAGAAGTTCTTTGTTCTTTGGCGAGACTAAAAAAGCACGTCCATGTAAATGCGAAAGAATGGCATCGAGTATAATAAACACTGCGAGAATGTCTAGGTCGATTGCCTTCAGAAGAATAACGTTCTTTTCAACGATTTTTAGAAATTTGTTTTCTTTGGATTCGGGGAGTTGTGTGAGTTTGCTTGCATAGTTTAGAAGTTTTATTGATTTAAGAGAAGGTTTTTCAATCTGTTGGCTTAAAACGCCAAGTTCTTCTAGTTTTGCGGCTTGATGTATCCTTAATGTTATGTCTTTGATTTCTTCACCTAAAGCTACAAGTTTTTTAAGCTCGCTTTCGGACGGAGTTTTAGCTTTTCCTAGTAAAAGTTTATCAATGAAAAGAAACTTTTTGTTAACAGCGTCGTCTAATGCTAAAAGTGATTTAAGTAGCTTCTTAAGGTCATTGCAAAATATCGAAAGGACGTGCTTTAAGTACTGATTTGCATCGCTAATTTCTGCTTTTGCTTGCTCTAAGTGTTCTGGTTTTATGGCCTTTTGTTTTGCTCTTTTTATTGCATCTAAAACCTTTTCGATTTCTTTGTGCAAGCGAATGAGGTTATTCAGTTGTTCCAGAATTTTTTTTCCAAGCGATTTTTCAATCATTGTTCATTTATGTTTGAATTTTTAATCGATTTTCTAAGAGGGCTGTTCCTATACCGTAGCCCAAATTGAAAAATTGTTCTGATAACACGCCGAATAACTCACTCAAGATGCCGCTTCTTTCATCTTGTTCTTTAAATGATATTTCCTTAACGCCGAGTTCTGTTTTGAGCAGTTGTTCTGCTGTTTTTAGATCACCAACAGCATCGATGAGGCCAAGATTAAGGGCTTCCTTTCCTAAGAAAAACTTTCCTTGTGAAATTTCTTCTTTCACTTTTTCTGATAGTTTTCTGTTTTCTACAACGTCTTGAAGAAAGATCTGATGTATTAAATTTATTTTTGAAAGGAGATAAATTCTCTCGTCTTCGGTAAGTTCTTTTGTGGATTTTCCTGCCTCTTTGAACTTTGCTGATGTAAGCTGTCTATAAGTTATGTTGTATCGTTTTAGCAGACCTGCAAATTCAAGGTATGAAGCTGTTACGCCAACGCTTCCGATGATTGAAAGTTCGTTCGCTATTATTTTGTCTGCGGCTGACGCTATCCAATAGGCTCCGCTTGCTCCAATTTCTCTGATTAAAGCATAAACTGGTTTTTGTTTCTGACATCGCTTGACAGCATCCACTATTTCTTTGGACGCAACCGCGCTGCCTCCTGGAGAATTAATCTCAAGTAAAATTGCTTCGATGGTTGGATCTTCTTCGGCCCCTTCTAATGCCTTAACTATTTTTTCTGAAGATGCTTGTCTAGTAAAACTAAAACCTTCGCTAGATGTAATGACGCCATCTATCCTAATCAAAGCCACATTGCCACGTATTAAAACAGTCCTTGGGAGGATAAGGATCAAGGCCAAAAGAATGAAAATAGACAAAAGTAGAAAAAAGATAAACTTTCCCCTTCGCTTACCTCTTTTTTTCATTTTTTTAATACTTTGCTTTTAAAAATATAAAAGCTTTGTTTTCTTTTTTCCTAGTTTCTTATTTCTTTTCCAAAATACTTATAAATAATTTTGGTTGTTCAATATTTATGAGCAGGAAAAAGCAAAGACAGGCAAGGATTGAAGCTTTAGAAGCACAAATAGCAAGGATTAAGCTACCAAAAGGAAACGAGTGTTTTGGAATAGTTGAACAGCGCCTTGGTGGTGCAAGAATGCGTGTTAGGTGTCTTGATGGTAAGACCAGGATTTGCAGAATTCCAGGAAGCAAAAGAAGATACCTCTGGGTAAGGGAAGGAGATGTTGTTGTGGTTAAACCTTGGGAATTTGGCGGTGAGGAAAAAGGTGATATTATTCTGAAATACACAAAGGCACAGATAGCTTGGTTGAAAGAAAAAGGTTATCTTGAAAAGATAAAAGAATTCGATGAGTTCTGATTAGTTTCAAAAAACTTTTGTAAAAATATTAAACATTACTACTCAAGAATAGAAATATTTAAAAAATCTTGAATTGGAAATGGTATGATAAAATGACACGAAAAGAAACTGCTGGTATGTTTGTTGCTTCGATGATCGCTCTTGGAAGCATTGTTCCGGTGTTGTTCAAAGAAGGTTTCAGTGAGTTATTTAGGAAATTTGAGTTTGTTGCTTTTGGATTCTTCTTGATTTATGCGTTGGTTTGCTTTGGCTTAGGGATCAGTGGTAAAACACGATGGAGGGGTCTTTTTATTTACAATGTTCTTTTCACGATAAACTTATTTATGATCTATTCAAGATCATTACAGTTAAGTTTGGTTCTTGCTGGATTAATAATCACAACAGGAGCTTTGCTTTATTCTGCCTTGAACATTGAGGAAGAATTTGAAACTGGAACTGAAGAAGAGTTTGAAGAGAAATACATAGCAAAGAAGGGCGGCAAGGTTTATCATGAAGAATGGTGCGATAAAGTAGATAAGATAAAGGACGAAGACAAAATAGAGTTTAAAAGTAAGAAAGAAGCAGAGGAAGCTGGATTCAAGCCGTGTAAGGAGTGCGTAATTGAATAAGCAACAGTATTACGCCGAAGGTGATTGCTATATCTGCTATATTAAAAGCGGGCCATATTCTTAAATCAATATAATCAATTACATAGCCTAGGGCTAATCGGTCAATCAAATTAGATATGATTCCAGAAAGTAGAATGCTAAATGCAAAAGGATTTATTTTGTCAAAAAAAATCAAGAGCAGCCCTATCGCGATAAAGCTGAGGTAGATAAAAGCAGATGTTTGCCCTTGGAAAAGACCGAATAAAGAGCCAGTGTTTTTGATCGGGTTTTTAATTGAGTGTTTTATGATTTGATCCAAAATTGTAATAAAGAAAAAGAGAAGAATCGCGATTATTTTTATGGTTTTTTTTGATTTAATAATACTTGTATTCATGTTCTTTGCTTTCTTGGGCAAGCCGTTCGAGAGCTGCCAATCTTTGATGAATACTTTCAAGCAGTGCTTTCAACGCATCAAGTTTTGCATTTAAAACCTCTATGTCTTTGCTTGTAGCAACACCCGATTCTGCTCTTTGCATTAAAGGTGCAAGCTCTGTTGAAGCTTGTGCAGGTGCTGGAGCTGGATGCGATGGCAACCCAAATTCCTCTGTTGCAGGCGGCAATCCTGTTGGGTATTCTGGCATTGCAGCCGGAGAGATCTCTTCTTTTTTCTTTTTCTTTTTTCCGAACAAACCGAAAAATGCCATTTTTAAATTTTAACCGAATATCTTAGCGAACTTGTTTAGTACAGCATTCGGGATGAATTTTATTGCTTTGAAAGCAGGTGTTTCTGGATAAACAGTTAATTTTTTTTCTTTTATTGCTTCAAATATATAACTTTTATCTCCTTTGAATATTTGTTGAACAGCCAGTGCGAATAACAAACCTTTGAAAGCCGTTTCATCCTTGATATCTTTTGTTAGTTCATTTCGCATTCTGTTACTAGCTTCTTCTATATCGGGAATTTGCTTTGTCGAGATTAAGTATGCAATTGTATCGTTGACTGGGTCTATGCTTTCAAATAAAGCAATAAATGGTTGTTTTTCAAAATTAAAATCATTAAAAGAAATTGTGCTTGGCAGATCATCAAATACCTTGCTTGATAAGATAAAAAGCTTATAATTGTTTTCAGCTAGTTTTTTGTAATCACTGTTTGCTTCTTTTATGTCTTTTTCTGAGAATAGGGTTGGCTTTTCAGCACTAGAAAAAGCTGCGCTAAATCCTGCGATAAACTTGTCATTTTTTGATAGGAGGAATGCATTTTGACTCGTTCCTAGATGCTGCTGAAGATCGAGTATGTCTTTATAGATAAGGTAGCCATTGTATCCTAAAAAGAGCATGGACAACAAAAGGAGAAAAATGATAACCAAAAGAATTTTTTTAATGAATTTAATAATAACAACTGCAAGCAAGATGACGATTACTAAAGCAAGGGCATATGGAATCATAGAATTGAAATAAAAAAAGAGTTATATAAATCTTTTGCAGAACTTGCATAGTCTTCTTATCGGACAGGAAGCGCATATCGGCTTTTTTCTGCAAAATCGTTTTGCCAGCTCAACAAGAAGTGCATGATATTCTTTGAAGAGTTCTTGGTCAGCAGAAAGAGATTTATGAAAAAGAGTTTGAAGTTCTGTATAGTTTTCATCGCCTTTGATTAGACCAAGTCTTGATAGGATTCTTCGTGTGTAAGCATCAATAACGAAGTATGGTTTGTTGAATGCATATAGCAGAATTGAATCTGCTGTTTCAGGGCCAATTCCTTTCATGGCTAATAATTGCTCCCGTGTTGGAGGGGATTTGTTCTTTATAAAGAATTTTGCAGCTAAAATCAATCGTTCTGCCTTTTGATTGTAATATCCTGCTGGTCTGATAAGGGTTGCTAATTTTTCTTTCTTTGTCTTTGTAAGCTTTTTTGGATCAAGGAGATTCTCTGCCAAAAGGTTATCGATTGCTTTCTCTACATTCCGCCATGCTGTGTTTTGTGTTAGGATGGCACCTACAATTATTTCGAATCGCTTGTTCTTTTTTGTTTTTGTAGGCCACCATTTTTGGTACCCAAAATGTTTTAAGAGTTGATTGTATAGGGTAAGGAGTTTTTTCTTCATGTTTATTGCAAAAAATAAATTATTTTAAAATAATTTCCCAACTTTTCTTTGATGTATGTTATAGCTGATGTTTTCTTAAGACAGGGAAATGTTTATTTAATGTTAAGAAACGAAGAGAAAACTATTTGTAAAATATGTTTTCCTTTTTACAGAGCATTCAGTTGCTGTATTGACAAAATTGATGGCGATGCGCTTGAGAACTTAGGAAATGATTTTCGATATGCTACAGGCGATTATAAAGGATGGATTGTCGCGAGGAGCAGTGCAAAGGCAAGAGCGTTGCTTAGAAAACAAGGAATAAAAACGTCGCATGATTTAGATTTAATAAGATGGTTTGTTGCAGAACAATGTATGAAAGTGCAATTCAGCAGCGAGGTTCATTCTGCTCTAGAAGAGCTTGTTAAAGGGAATGTTGATAAAGCCAGAGAAGTGCTTAAAAATTATGGCTACGGTGAGATTAGAAAAAGAAAAGGAATGTGTGAGATTATGCTCGGGAGCGAAGGATGTTTGAAAGAAAAAGCGCGTTTAACGCGTGATGAATTTTTAGCTATGTCAAGTTTGTTTATAGACATTGAAGTTCCCTTGTTTATGGAAGAAGACTATACAATAAGATGGGTTGGCTGTCTTTATGTTTTTGGAAACCAACGCGAATATAGAATATTTACATTAAACGATATAAGAGGCATAAATTGTTCTAACTTGGATTTAGAGAATATAGTTATTCAAAGAGCAGGGAATGAAAAAGAGATGATAGGACTAGTTAGAGACTATATTCTTGAAAAAGATCCTTTTGTGGTTTATGTTTATAACGCTGCTTTTGACCTCATCGAGTTGCGGGATAGGGGTGATTTTAGGCCTGGCTGGGAAAAAAGCAAACCCAGCTATCAAAGCAGAATTAAGTTTTTTGAACGGTTCAAAATGAGGGGAAGATTAATTATAGACCTACTTTCTTGGGCAAAGATTGCACTCGGTTTTCTGCCGGATAAAAAGCTCGATACAGTAGCTCGGTATTTCACGATAGGAAAAAAAGGATTAGACTATGAGGAACTTGCTGCTTATGAAAAAGCTGTAATTGATGGCAATGTAGAAAAAGGACATACAATCGTTGAATATCTGCTTGGAGATTTGGAGTTATTAAAAAGATTGATTGAGACAGAACATTACAAAAAATATCTTGATTTTGCTTTCAGAGTTGCG
This sequence comes from uncultured Methanosarcinales archaeon, assembly GCA_964519225.1. Lineage (GTDB taxonomy): Archaea > Nanobdellota > Nanobdellia > Woesearchaeales > B54-G15 > B54-G15. Next base: position 24,092 of record CAZFJK010000008.1, read on the forward strand.
CCTTTTGGCCCCACATTGAGCAAATTGATGCACTCGCACGAAGCTTTATTTGATTGCGTCAGAAAAGAATTTTATGAGATGGAAGGGAGATTTTTCGAGGAAGTATTCAGGCGAACAAAGAATGATTTTGAATTGATGAAAGAAAACAAGCAAAAATTTGCAAGGATTTTTTCAGGCATGTTTAAATTAAGGCCCGGTGTTTACAAATCGGCGTTTTTATGTTATGCTCCGATCGGTATAGAACTAGCAAAAGAATTAACTAAGAGATATCCTAAATTAAAAGAGCTATTGGAGATATACAGGAATGCTGAAGATTGGAGAGAACGCTATTTTCTTTCTTTGCAACTGTACGGAGCTTGTAGGCGTCTTGTAGACGATTACATTAGAGCGCTCTTTGGAAAGCTCTCGCATAAAAAGTTTAACAAAAGATATTTCACATCTGTGAGAAAGATAAATCAGATTCTGAGGGAATTTGCTGAAAAGCTTGAAGAAACTGTGCTACATGCACGAGGATTTTATTGCATTTGTGAAAAGCCAAGCAACGGCAAAACATTGGAAGTTATCGCTTTGCGTGAATTGAGGAATGTTGTAATAACACAAAAAGGATTTGTTTATTACGTTGATGACAGAACGGTATTTAGAGGAAGAAGAAGGTTAGAAGGAGAACTAAATGAATGTATTGGAGAAGTGATAAATTACTTAGTTGGGGGAAAGTTAAGGGATGCTGCTCTTTCAGCTTTTGGTTGGATTGACTATTTTAGAAGCGAAGTTCCTGAAAGAGAAGAACAAAATGAGATTCAGGCGGGAGTGGTATTAAAATCGAAAAGAAATTTAGATTACGCTGAACGTTTTTTAACCGAGCTTTTGGAAACAATATTTCCAATAAAGGTTGCGAGGATGATTCTTGATAAGAATACTGAAGCAGAGGAGCTTAAAAAGATGCTTACCAGAAAGAGGATAAACCAAAAAAGGCTTTTCTAATTTGTTTTAACGTTTATATTATGTTTTTTGTAAAATGGTACATCTACTTTTTTGAGACGCTCGTAGACTGATGGATAATCTTCCCATGGGAGATATTCTCTTCCAATAGGATTGCTTCTAATCCAGTATTCTACTTCAGCAAACTTTTTTCTTTCTTCGCCATCAAAATCTGTAAACGCAAGTTCTTGAATAACGATTATCGTTAATGTTTTGCTCTTAGCATTTTCTAATTCACGTAAAACATCAAAGTGAATAACAGAATTCATTTTATCAAAACAGCATTTATTGTTCCTTCTTGACTTGGTCTATTTGTTATTTTGGCTTTCCCAAGCTCTGTTTCGATTACTGCTCCTTTTGTAATTATGTTCCTTCTGACGAAGTGAGGGTTTGCTTTGTTTTCAAGAATAGACAGAATTTTTGCTTTTTTTGCTTTTTTTGCTTTGGGATCATAGACATTTGCGAAATCCAAAGAAACAACTTTTGGCTTTAGGTTTCCTCCACGTACTCTAACGATTTTAATTTTTTTGTCGCCGAGTTTTGCAAAAGAAGGTCTATTGCCCATTTCTGTTTTTCTTTTCTTTCTATCTTTTTTGTACCTTCCTCCTGTTGGTTTTCTTTTGCTTCGACGTTGTGAAATCATTTGAAAACGGAAACTTTAAATACAAATAAAAATTTTTTGGTTTCATAGTTCAAATAGGGGGTTGGAATGGCCGAACAAATGAGACCTTTGGATGCGCTTAACAAAGCGTTAGGAAAAAGAACGATGGTAGAACTAAAGAATGGACGACGGTATACTGGTGTACTTAGGGCATTTGATATACATATAAATATTGTGCTAGAAAATGCAGAAGAGTTTATTGAAGGTGAGCTACAAAGAAAATTGGGAACTGTGTTTATAAGGGGTGATACCATTACAATTATATCACCAAGCGAAGAATAAAGAACCAATTTCTCTTAGTTAAAATGGCGAAGGGAACTCCAAGCATGGGTAAGAAAAGCAAAGGAAAAACACATATTAGATGCAGGAGGTGCGGTAGAAGAACGTATCATATCAGGAAAAAGAAATGCGCCAGCTGTGGTTATCCAAATAAAAGAATAAGAACATATAGCTGGAAAAAAGAGAAATAAGAATTCTGATAAATTTTATATAAGACTGCGCTTTCTCACTTTTGGAATGACTGAAGAAGCACTGATAAAAGAACGCTTAAAAAAGCTTGAAGCAATTAAAAAGCTCGGGATAAATCCATATCCGTACAAATTTCTTGTAAATGGAAAGGCAGCCGAACTGAAAAGAGAATACGAGCGACTGAAGGAAGGCGAAAGAAGCGAAGAAATCTATTCTGTTGCTGGAAGGCTTATGTCTTTAAGAATAATGGGTGGCGCTAGCTTTGGGCATATTGAAGATTTTAGTGGAAGGATTCAGTTTTATATCAGAAGGGATGAAGGTAAAAAGCAATACAAACTTCTTAATTTGCTTGATGTTGGTGATATCATTGGCGTTGAGGGACATGTCTTCAAAACAAAGACAGGAGAAGTAACTGTTTGGACAAAAAAGTTGGTACTTTTAGCTAAAGGCTTGAGGCCATTGCCAGAAAAATGGCACGGATTAAAAGATCCAGAAATAAGATACAGACAAAGATATTTAGACTTGATTATGAATAAAGATGTGAAAGAAAGATTCGTTAAGAGGACACAGATAATAAATGCGGTTAGGGAATTTCTGAATCTTCAGGGCTTTCATGAAGTTGAAACCCCAATACTGCAGACTGCTTATGGTGGTGCTGCAGCAGAACCTTTTATTACACATTTGAATGCGCTTGACATGGATCTCTTTCTGAGTATTTCACCAGAGCTTTATTTAAAGCGCTTGCTTGTCGGCGGATACGAAAAGATTTATACTATATGCAAAAATTTTAGGAATGAAGGTATTGACAGGACGCATAATCCTGAATTCACAATGATGGAATGTTATCAGGCATATGCTGATTATGAAGATATGATGAAATTGACCGAAGAACTGGTAGAGTACGTTGTTAAGAAAATAAATGATGGAAAGACGAAAGTTAAGTACGGAGATTATAATCTCGATTTCAAAACGCCATGGAAAAGGATGCATATGGCTGCTGCAATCAAAAAGCTTACTAAAGTAGATGTAAATAAACTGAAGGACAGGGAATTAAAGGATATTGCGGCAGAAATGGGTGTGCAGTTTGAGAGAAATGCCACAAGAGATGAAATAGTTGATGAGATATTTCAGCAGAAGGTCCAGGAACATCTGATTCAACCAACGTTCATAACAGATTATCCAAAAAGCATTTGTCCATTAACAAAAGCGCATCGAAAGAATCCTGCTCTTGCTGAAAGGTTTGAAAGTTTTGTTTGTGGAATGGAGTTGGCTAATGCATATAGCGAGTTAAATGACCCGGTTGAGCAAAGAAAACGATTTGAAGAGCAAGAAAAAGAACGAAAGAAAGGAAAAACAGGGGCTTATCCAGCAGATTATGATTTCATAACAGCACTTGAATACGGAATGCCTCCTACCGGCGGCCTAGGCATAGGAATTGATAGATTGGTTATGCTATTGACGAATGCATCCAGCATTAGAGAAGTTATTTTCTTTCCTTTGCTCAAACCGAAAAAATAGAATGCAAAAGTTAAATATTAAGCATAAATTAGTTTCTTTGCCTGAGGCTGAGAAAATAAGATTCAAACAGGCATTTGTTGAAAGATATTCTGCACTTACTGATTGGGAAACCTTCAAAAGGTATTCGCTCTCTTACTTAAGAAAAAGCATAAGAGTGAATCTGCTGAAAACCACGATTAAACGCGCAAAAGAGCTTTTAGCTGATTGGAAGCTTGAGATAATTCCCTGGTGTAAAGAAGGATTTTTTATCGAGCATAAAAGAGAAAAGAGGTTTGATATAGGAAATACAAAAGCACATTTTCTTGGATATATCTTTGTTCAAGAAGCAGCTTCTATGATTCCGCCAATTGTGCTTGATCCAAAGCCACGCGAATTTGTGCTCGATATGTGCGCTGCTCCTGGTAGCAAGACAACGCAGATGGCTGCAATGATGCGCAATACAGGATTGATTGTTGCAAACGATGTAACAGTAGACAGGATAAAGTTACTTGGAATGAATCTGCAACGTTGCGGTGTTAGCAATCATATCATTACAATAATGCCCGGGCAATCGATAAGGGATGTTGAATTTGATAGGATTCTTGTTGATGCGCCATGTTCAGCTACTGGTGCTATACGGAAAAGTCTGAGGGTTATTAAGGAATGGAATCAAAAAGCAATTAAAAGATTGAGTGGCTTGCAGAAAAAACTTATTTGTAAGGCGTTTCAGTTGTTAAAGCCGAAAGGAACACTTGTTTACAGCACATGTTCTGTTGAGCCTGAAGAGAATGAAGAGGTTGTTGATTTTCTTTTGAGACGGTTTTCTAATGCAGAAGTTGAACGAATAAAGCTGAGAATAAATAGAAGCGAACCGATCACAATGTTTGAAAACAAAGAATATAGCGATGAGGTGAAAAAGTGCCTGAGGATATGGCCTCAGGATAATGACACAGAAGGATTTTTTGTTGCTAAGATCGTAAAGAAATGAATTCTTTTAGGCGTTTTGCAAGTGCTTTTTTTCCGCGCTCTGCATTTTCTTTTATCGTTTTTGGATTGATTGGTGGAATCGCATTTGTGAATAAACAGCAAAACTCATCGAAGTTCAGACTATGTCTTTGAAAGGTTTTGGTTATTGCTTTTGCTCTCTTAGAAAAACAATCTCTAACTTCATCAACTACTTCTCCTGCATATTGTTGCAGATCTTGATGAAGTTCTGCTATGCAACTTGGAAGTGATTGGTAGTAAGGAATTATATTTCCAAGTTCTGGCATTCCTTGTTGTTTGAATTGCTCGATCATTTTCCAATGCGGATATGTTTCAGGTGAAAGCATGGCTTGTGCTAAGGCAAGATCATACCAGCTATCGACGTCCATCAATCTTGTAACGTCATTGTGTCTTGCTTTCACTATGATTGGTTTTTTTGTTAGTACCTTTCCTGCTGCTTGAAGTGGTGCTCTTGAGATTGGAACTTTTGCAAGGCCAAAGTATGAAAACAGTATGCCTGTTAAAGTTGGTAGAACCCCTATTAAATTTAATGGGCTTCTTAGTAGGGCTTTTGTGGTAGCAAGGATATACTTTCCATGTTTTCTGTTTGAATACATTAAATCAAATGCATTTAGGTTTATTTCCTTAAACTTTCCTATAATTAGATTGGGTTCTTTTGTTATGTATACGCGTTTGTCTCTAAAAGGAAAGTAATAATTTCTTGGCCAGAAATTGTTTTCTGGTTCAAAATTTTCTTTTGCATTGAAGTCCATAACTGCATATGCTTTCTTGATGCCTGCATCTTGGAGTGCTGAGCAAAGGTCATAGAAGAATGGCAGGTCTGCTGGAACAAAAGCGAATAATGCGTTGTTTGAGAAATCACGCGATGCTAGGCGAATATTTTCACCGATTGATTTTCCTTCTTGGACATGCTTGTAGTTTGTTCCGAATAGTTTGTTGAAAACACCAACAATGGCTTTGACATGTTTATTTCCAATGACGCGGCATTCGATGCCTTCTCTGTTTAAATCGGCAAGATTGCATAGTGCATAAACGATTAGCGGCACACCATGAAGCAAGCAATCAGTGAATTTATTGCAAGAAAATCCGTTTTCTTCTGGTTTAAATCGATAGATGTTTGCGCTTATACATTCTTTTCCTTTTGCTGCATACCAAGCTGCTCCCCAAACAGCTTCTTCTACTGCGCTTTTTCGCGATGGGAATTCATCATAGCCTGCGCTTATGATTATGCAGTCTGGTTTTGTTTGGTATCTTTTCGAAGATGCCAATAAGTCAGTAAGTTCATATGCGTGTTCAGGAGGAAAACAAAACATTGGACCACCCCACACTTTACTGAAATCTATATAGATTATATTTTTTATATTTTTTGGAGAGAAAGATTTAAAAAG
>CAZFJK010000008.1:30188-33880 GCA_964519225.1 uncultured Methanosarcinales archaeon
ATTTTCTTTTTTTCATTTTTTGATATAAATGGGCCCGCCCGGAATCGAACCGGGGACCTTCTCCGCGTGAGGGAGACGTCATAGCCACTAGACTACGGGCCCTTGAAAAGAAAGCAGGAACAAAGTTTAAAAATTTTCTTCTAAGATATTTAGTTTATGGCTAAAATTGGGTGCGTAAATAAAGAAAAGAACTTGAATATTTGCCCGTGTAGTTATCCGGATTGTGATAAAAAGGGTTTGTTATTAATGATAGAGGAAGTATCCAATAAGCACAAGCAAGACACCGATTATACCGATGCTAAAACTAATGGCAATAACAAATAATTGGTTTACGATGCCATAGATCAGCCATATTACCCCACCAAAAAACAGGAGAAAAAAAGTTACTGGTGAAATATCTTTGCATTGCTTTCTTTTTAATATCTTAAATGCTTGAGGATAATAGGATAATGACATTATTATCCCGGTTATTAAAGTAATTATCGATAGCAAATCCATTTTTCTATGGTGAAAATCTGATTTCTTTTAAAATTTGTTCGAAATTCTTTTTTGTTTGGTTGTGCTTATATTCTTTTGCTCTGTGAAGCATAATGCCTTTGTCTATAAAAATACCTTTTTCTTCAAGCAGTCTTATCATTTTAGTTGTGATCAAGTATTGACAGAATTGAGTTATATTTTTTGGTTTTTGCGTTTTGTGCGCTCGTTCAAAATCTATTAACGTAACGGTTGGCTTCTTTCTTCTTAATCCTATGATAATATGTTTTCGTGGATGATGCATTTCTTCTTTGTTTATTTTAAGTTGATCTAGTTTTCTGCATTTCTTAAAAATGGCGAAAAGTATTTTTTTGATAATCTCGACATTATTAGTTGACCTTATGAATTCCTCAATCGGTTTGCCGTCGATAAACTCGATGACAAGATAGTTTTTTGCTTTAAAGTAGAATTTTGGTCCAATGCCGTAGCGGTTAAGCAATTTTAGATACTTTGCCTCATTTTCTATTGTTTTCAGAGCGGCTGATTGAGGAATCTTACGCTTTATGCAAACTTGCTTTCCTTTATAATAACCTTTGTATATCCAGCCCCTCTTTCCTTTTGCAAAATAAACTATCTGTCTTAAACCATGTTTTTCTGCGTCTTTTAAGAACTTGCTTTTGACGATTTTGTAAAGAAAAAGGGTTTCAAAGAACAGCTTTTTGCGATCGAGTTCATCTGCAATAAAACAATGCTCTTCAATAAGCTTATCTACTTTGTGTTTTTTTGAAAGTGTTGAAAACACAAGAAGTATTACGCCGTTTGGATTAAGAAAAGAACTTGCATCTAGGAGAAATCTTTCTATAAGTTCGTAGCCGTGTTTTCCACCAGAAATCTGTAGTGCAAGTTCTTTTGGCTCTGATGGATGTGTTGGTAGATATGGAGGATTGAATAAGATTAAGTCGAACTTGGGCTTCTTTTTAGCTTTTTGTTTAAAAGCTGAAAAAAGATCTGAGCGTAAGAAAACAATGTTTTTTGTATTGGCTTTCTTTGCATTTTGTTTTGCTACTGCAAGGGCTTTCTTTGAAATATCCACTGCATAAACTTTTTTTGCATATTTTGCAGCTTCAATAGCAAGGATTCCTGTTCCTGTACCTAAGTCGAGAACTATTTTGTTTTTAGCAAAATTTTTGATGTGTTTTAAAATCAAAAAAGAGTCTTCTCTTGGTTCATAAACATCAATTCCAGTCATTTTTCAATTAAAATAGCTTTTTTGATTTTTAATTCTGCAACATGCGCTGATTCTTCGATTATTTCATACTTTAGTATTTTTATTCTTTTTTTGAAAAGAGGACAATCCAATACAAAGGTTTCAAATTCGCCTCCTTCGCCAGCAACATTTATTGCAAATCTTTCTTTTAGCTCAAGCAGATGTTCAATTATTTTAGTTGAAATCTTTTTTCCCAGCCAGTTTTTATTGAAACCTTCTGCTGCTACTTTTGTTATTATAACCTCAAATCCTTCTTCAAGCAGCTCCATCATTTCTGTTTCTTGGTTTATATGCCATAGGGGTGAGAACATCTTTAAGCCTAGCGCATCGCATATGCGTTCTATTCTATTGCGTTGATACTTGCTATACAAAGCACCGTTTACTACGCCTTTGATGTTAAATTTTTTCTGCGCTTCTTTTAGTGCCGAAAACAAATCCTTTAATTCTTCTTCGGGTTTGCCTTTGGTTTGTTTTAAGATTATAGGAATATCGGCTGCTTTTGCCTGAAGCTTTACCCATTTTGTATTTGGTGTGTGATACATAAAAGAATCTGGATTTTCGCTTTGGATTGTTACAAAGCATTTTATATCGTAATTTAACTTGTGCATGATATAGGCTGCGTATAGGCTATCTTTTCCTCCACTTATTAATGCAGCGAGAGGCAAATTTTCATGATGGTAAATGCTTTTCAAATAGTCTCTCATGTATTTGAAGCTATGCTTTTTTGCAAGTTTATTTATGGCTTTCAAAGATAATGAGCCGTACTGAGTCGCTCTTTTCTTTCGCCATACAACAAAATCAGGCAGTATATTCTGATATGCTTTTCTTAGAATATATTTTTTGATATTGTTTTTTAGTTTAAGATTTCCTGGAATTCTCAATGCGAATTTTACAAGTGCCTGATCAAGAAAAGGGAGTCTTAGATCAAGATTATGATACATAGAGATTACATCATCTCTATACAGGTCACGTTCGTAAATATTAATTAAACCTGAAAGGCATTCTATATTAATGTTCGCAGCGCTTTTGGCTCTTTTATGTCGTGCATAACCAGCAAAGATTTCTTCGCTACCTAGACCAGAAAAAATAACTTTGCAGCCATCTGTTTTTGCTCTCTTGCATGCTGCATAAAAAGTTAATCCTACTGCGTTTTTTGTAACATTTGAGTCTTCGATCAAAGGAACGCTCTGCTTTAACGTGTTTTCTACCTGAGCTAAATTCAAAGGAATCACTTTTAATTTCAGGCCGAGCTTGGTAGCGACTTTTTTCGCAAAGATAAGGTCCTCTGGCGGCTTGAGCGATTCGTGTTTAAAATAAGCACAGTAACACCTGAAATCATAACCAATATCTAAAAGTTCTTTTGCAATTATAGTTGAGTCTATACCACCTGAAAAAAGCAAGCCAAATTTTGCTTTTGGTACTCTTTTTTCAATGGCTTCTCTTATGAGCCTGCGTAGCTTTTTAGCTATAGCTTCTTCTGAAGCTTTTATTTCGGGCTTTACTGAAAAAAACTTTCTTTCGTAAAATTGGATTCTGTTATTTATAAGATCGTAGATTAGAATTTTCCTAGGATTAAGCTCATTGACATCAAGATAATTGTTTTTTTCAAGTGCTTTTTTTTCAGAAGCGAATGCAAAACCCTCGCTATGACTAAACCAAAGGGGTTTTACACCTATTGTATCGCGAGCTAGGATAAGTTGGTTGTTTCTGAGATAGCAAAAGGCATAAATGCCATCAAGCATAGTAAGGACCTTTTTAACAGGAAAGCATTCTAGCAGGAAAAAAATTGTTTCTGCGTCGTTTCTTGCATTAAGATTGAATCGTTGATTTAGCTCTTTCCAGTTATATATTTCACAGTCGGCTGTGAATATGCCTTTACCAATAAAAGGCTGTCTTATTTTTCTACCAGTGATTGAATGAAGGCAATGCGCTATGGCATGTTTATTTGAAT
>CAZFJK010000008.1:33980-36875 GCA_964519225.1 uncultured Methanosarcinales archaeon
TTTTTCTATATTCCACTACCTTTTCTCTCAGCTCATCACTTTTTATTGGTTTTTCTGATTTTAGAAGTATCAGCAAAATGTCTATGATTATGTCCCTGCTATCGCCAGGTTGGAGCAGACCTAAGCTAAGGCAGAATTTTTTAACAAGATCTCTTTGGTTTTCGGTGCTTGGTTTTTCGTATTTTCGCAGTGTGATTTCAGTTAAAGGAAGTTCTTTGAATGTATTTGCCATAAGGATTGAATACAGTGGTCATATAAAAATTATGCGGGGGATGGGATTCGAACCCATGAAGGCGCTAAGCCACACGGCCCTGAACCGTGCCCCTTTGGCCGCTCGGGCACCCCCGCATCTATTGCAAGCTTAAGACCAAAATAATTAAAAAGAGATTAAAAAGGTTTGCCAAAATGGAAAAGAAATATGGGAAAGCAGCAGTACTTGGTGCTGGTAGGATTGGAAGGCGGCACTGTGAGATTTATGGTGAACTTTCTAAGGAGCATGGAATAGAAGAAATAATTTTTAGCAGGAGGACACCAAAAAATGTTGCACTGACAGAAGAGGCGCTTAGGGAATACTTTAAAAGAAAGAACATTGAAGTTGTAGTAAAAGGATTTACTGGGATTGATGAAGTTCTTGAACAAAGACCAGATGTTATTAGCATTTGCACGCCAACCGATTTTCATGTCGAACATTTAGAAACCGTTCTGAAAAAGTGCGAAAAAGCAATTGTATACTGTGAAAAACCCTTGTGTAGGCCTGATCAATTAAATCGTGTAAGTGAATTAGTTGAAAGAAGCGAGGATAAGCTCTGTGTCGGGTTGCAACTATATTTTTGTTATCCGCTGATAAAGAAATATCTTCAGAAAGATTCTGAAATAGATATAGTGTGGAGCAGTGTTCCGAGTAAAAAAGAGAATAGTGTTGAAGAACTTGTGGTGGATCTTGGACCGCATGTTGTTTGTCTAGTCCAAGAAGCTATAATAAAAGATGAGTTTGGATTAGTAAAAGTTGTTCGTTCAAGAACAGAGCCAAAGGTTTGTTTTGAAAACAGAGATATTAGGATGGAACTATCTTACAAACAAAATAGAAAAGATGTTATGAGATATATCAGAGTAAAGGACAAAGACAATGAAGTAAAGATAGTTTATGGAGGATACAATACAAGAAAAGGATGGAGATGTTGTTTGTTTATTGAAAGGAAAAAACAGGAAAAGATTGTTGCTAGATATAGTTTTCTTTTGGACGACCTGCTCAAAACAGCTATTGAGAAATTCCTCTCAAGAAAAGGTTTTGTAAGTGGGATGAAAGGATTGAGGAATGTGGAATTGGTGAGTAAGCTTTGTAGTTCCCTTTAACTAATTTCTATAATTAATTTGTGATCTTCTGGGTGTACGTAAGCTTCCTTTCCTTCTTTCAGCTTAAGATAATCGGCAATTTTCTTCGGAATCCGTATAGTTAATGAGCCTCCGGTTTTAGTAATTTTAGTTGTAGTACCAAGGCCCATAAACCTTTTTTCTTAATCGTAGTTTCATTTTTTTCATTGTTTTTGAATCCATAAATGCCTCACCGCACTCTGGACAAACTCTCTCGCATTTTTGACATTTTTACCACCTTGGTTTAACGGTGATTATGAAAACTTCTTCAACTTCGACAAATATTTAAACTGAAAAACTTTCTTTTTGGGAATGATCATAGCTATAAGTGGAAAACCAGGAAGCGGAAAAAGTACTGTTGCAAAGTTACTTGCTAAGAAGCTTGGTTTAAAACATTATTCTACTGGAGATTTTATGAGAAAACTCGCTGCTGAAAGAGGAATGAGTTTGATTGAGCTCAGCAAAATTGCAGAGAATGATTTTTCTATTGATGATGCAATAGATAGTTGGTTAAGAAGATTAGCAAAACAAGAAAAAGGTTTTGTGATTGATAGCAGACTTGCATTTCATTTTATCCCTGACGCTGTGAAAATTTATCTTGATGTTGATTTGGACATAGCAGCTAAAAGAATTTTTTCTGGTCCTGCGCGGGAAACTGAAAAAGCCGCGAGTATCGAAGCTCTCAAAGAAGAATTAAAACAAAGGATGGAGAGCGAAAGAAAAAGATACATAAAATACTATAACGTGGATATCGATGATAAGTCTAATTATGATTTGGTTATAGACACATCAAACATTTCTGCTGAAGAAGTTGTTGAGAAGATAATCCGATTTTTGGGAACCAATAAGAAAAAGTTTAAAAAGTAAGCAAGGTGCGACTTTAGAATGGCTTTGAAGAAAGGTGATTTTATAGAACTTGAATACACTGGAAAGATAAAGGACGGCGAAGTATTTGATACCACCGATGAAAAGATTGCAAAGGAAGCAGGCATCTATAAAGAAGGATTTTCTTATGGACCTGTTATAATTTGTCTTGGCGAAGGACATATATTAGAAAGCATTGATGAGGCTTTGATTGGAAAAGAAATCGGTGAGTATAAAATAGAATTACCTCCTGAAAAAGCATTTGGCAAAAGAGATGCCAGATTATTGAAACTTGTTCCCATTTCTGCTTTCAAGGAGCACAAGATCGAGCCTGTTCCTGGAATGCAGGTTATTGTTGATGGTGTTTTGGCGACGATTAAAACAGTAAGCGGTGGCAGGTGCTTAGTTGATTTTAATCATCCTCTAGCTGGGAGGTTTGTTGAGTATGATGTGAAAATTTTAAGGAAGATCGAAGATGTTGAGGAAAAGATTAAAGGATTGTTAAAATTATATAAAATCGATGCTGAAGTTCACAAAAAAGATGAAAAATATGAAATAAAATTAAAGACTAAACCAAAAGAATTCTCATCAGAAGCGAAGGATAAAATAAAAAGTGAAATAAAACGATTGATTGGAGTTGAAGCTACTTTTCAAGAATAA
>CAZFJK010000009.1:0-30180 GCA_964519225.1 uncultured Methanosarcinales archaeon
ATACACTTCCAATTGCCAAAGAAGTCTATGGAGAAATGAAAACTTTCTTTTTTTCCCTACGCGAAATACCCTAAATTCATGATTAATTTTCTCTATTTTTCTTCCGCCCAGATTCATTACGAATAGATCAATATCCCATCCATAATTTTCACTTAATCTTTTACTTATTTCATACGCAACAGCTTGTCCACCTGCCCAAATCGGTTTCCACGCCTCGATAATCATTGCAATTTTCATTTCATCACTCCGATAACATTTTCTATTTTGATACTCTTCATACATTCATTGTCCTTACATTTTTTAATTTTCCCATATTTATTTATTATGCATGGACTACACTGTATTCTTTTATATGCAAATGTACTTTTTTTATTATAAGGCCTCCATAACACAGGTGTATTTGGCCCGAACAAGCCAATTACTTTACATCCTTGTGCTGCAGCTAAATGCATTGGACCAGTATCACAGGATACAAACGTGTCACATAATGAAAGTAAAGCAGCTAATTCTTTTATACTCAATTTCTCTTTAGCAACAACCATATTTGGAACATTAGCTAATTTATAAATTTCTTCACATAGTTTAATATCTTGATCAACTACAACAATCTTATCAAACTTTTTATGTACTATTTTAATTAGTTCTGCAAATCTTTCCTTAGGCCATTGCCTCTGTTTTGCTGTTTTGCCTACTCCAGGAGAGATTCCAAGAATTTTTTCACCGTTCTTATATTTTATAAGCTCTTTAGCAACTTTCAAATCTTTCTCGCTAAAATATACGGGAAAGAGTTCTTCTAAATTTACATCAAACCCGAGTTTTCTCAAAAAGTCGAGATAATTCTGAACGATATGTTGCATTTTAAATTCAACTCGTTCATCGTATAAGATTTTCCTTATCCTATGTGAAAATCCAACTGTTTTTTTAGCAGCCCATGCACTAATTAAGGCAGAAGCATTCAGATAAAATTCCCCATCAAAACAAAGATCATATTTTCTAAAAAGCTTTATTAAATTTAAAAAATTCGCAGGAATAACTTTATGAATAAACTTACTTCCTTTAAAAACATCAATTAAACTTTTTTTTGCAAGAATATCTATTTCTGCATTAGGAAAGCATTCCTTTACTTTTTTGGCAAAGCTATGAAAAATAACAGAGTCGCCTAAAGCCCATAATTTAATTAGAAGAATTTTTTTTACTTCGTTACATGACTTTTTTTGGCTTTTTAAAAAAATGTTTTTAAATAAAAAGATTATAGGAATTAAGTAGCCTATACAGTGCTTATCAATTCGTCGAAGCAACATTACATATTTCATCTTAAAATGTTAAAACAACTTAAGCAAACTATCAAGCAGAGATTTGTCCTATATTTACTTTTATACATCCTTTTAAATTTTTCTTGTTTAACGATAGCGGTCCTTTTCGGACCGCAAGGAAAATACTTCACTTCGCATCACTCAAATAAGTTCGTCAACGCATTAACGCAATTTGATTCTGTATCTTATGTCACTATCGCAAAAGAAGGGTATTCATTAAAAAATTACCATATTAATGCTTTTTTTCCTCTTTACCCCTATATAATTAAAATAAGCTCATACATAATTAAAGATTATTTCATCGCAGCGATTATTTCTTCATGGGTCTTTTTTTTCTTAGCCTTTTATTTCCTTTATAAGTTAATAGTTTCACAGTACAATCCATGCGTAGCTAACAAGTCCATTTTATTGTTTTTAACATTCCCTACATCGTTTTTTGTTTTTGTCGCTTATTCAGAAAGTCTGTTTCTATTTTTAAGCATAACTTCTCTCTTTTTTGCACAAAAAGATAAATGGCACCTAGCAAGCTTTTTAGCATTTCTAGCATCGATGACCCGCTCAGTTGGATTTTTTCTTGTTATCCCCTTACTTTTAATTTATTTAAATAAGCAGAATATCTCATTTTCAGATATAAGGCATCCGTCCAAAATATTTAGAAAATTAAATATTAATTTCATTTGCATACTATGTGTTCCTTTAGGTTTTTTAACAGCATTGCTAATCCAGAGCATCTACACGAAAAACCTATTTTCTTGGTTTATAGCAGAAAAAATGTGGAATAGAACATTATCTCTGCCCTTTGTAAGTATTTTTAATGCATTCCTTGCAATACTTTACAACCACGCAATCGTTTTTAAATTATATAATTTGTTTAATTTAGCTATAGTCTGTTTATGGATTAGGACTCTAATACTGACGAGAAATAGATTACCTTTGCCATATTTTTTGTATGGTATCGTAATTATGCTCCCTTCTTTATGTTCAACAAAGCTTGAAGCAATTAGCAGATATATCCTAGTAAATTTCCCTTTTTTTATAGCCTTTTCTATATTTTCAGAACGGATTAAAAAGCCCTTTTTCTTAGCATATCTAATTGGCTCGGTCTTTATGCTTATAATATTTGCTTTTCGCCATTACTGCGGAGGTTTTTCAGTTTTTTAAAAATCTCTCCATCTCTTCCAACCGAAAATTCTTTTTCCTAATCTTGCATTTCTTATTACGAATTCTTTAGGCATAAAATCTACTAACATTTTTACTATCCTATGCTTATTTAAAAATCCCCCAAATCCATTCCTCTTGAGGGTTTTTTCATAACCTTTCCCTTCCTTCACCGCCCTAACCAACATCCTTCCAGCCCACAATCCAGGAACAATTCCGCCGCCGGTTGTATTCTTTACCTGACAGGCAGCATCACCGACCAAATAAACTTTCTTTCCTTTGCCAATCTCAAACTCACAGCGCTGGCCTGCATAAATTGGAATCGTCCCAAACTTCAATTTAGTTAAGTCATCAATTTCATATCCAACCGCACTTAAGAACTTTCTAAAACGCCTTCTTAAGTCGCATCTAGTAGCCATTCCAATCCTTGCAATTCTGCTATTTTCAGGAACAATCCATCCAAAAAAATCAGGTGCAAAATCACCAAAATAAACCTTATATTCGTTTAAATTAAACTCTCCTAATACCTTTCCCTGCAGTGCATAAAAAAATCTTCGCTTAATGCCAAGCATTTTTGCAACTCCGCTATTAACACCATCAGCACCAATCAAACAATCAAATGCATAACTAACGAGCTTTCCCTTATTCAAAAAAACAGCTTTCCCATCTTTCACACTAACAAATTCATGCCTGAGAAAAATCCTTGCACCAGCATCGACAGCTTCCCGCAGCATAAAGAAATCAAATCTTTTTCTATCAATCAAATAATCATCAACTCTAAGAGAACTGCTCAAATCGCCGCAAATAAGCCCTGCTTTGCTAAATTTATTCAAAACAAAAGGCTCAACATCAACAAACTCAAAAACTCTTCTCGTAACGAGC
Source organism: uncultured Methanosarcinales archaeon (assembly GCA_964519225.1). Lineage (GTDB taxonomy): Archaea > Nanobdellota > Nanobdellia > Woesearchaeales > B54-G15 > B54-G15. The sequence continues at coordinate 3,354 of CAZFJK010000009.1, forward strand.
CCAGTGCAGCATTTCTCCCTAAGCAAACTCTCTCGCTTATCGTAAAGCAGAACATCAAATCCAGCCAAAGCAAGCAATCTGCCAACATAGCAACCAATAGGTCCAGCCCCTACTATAAGAATTTTCATTTGAGAACATACTAATCCTGAATTTTTTATTTATTTCTAAAATTGAGATAAAATCGTTTTCTATACAGAACAATTTCATAGAGAAACGTTTCCTACGGAAAACTATTTACTCTTATCTCCGAGCAGTTTTAAGCAGGTTATGACCTTGACCAATTCATCAAAAGGAAATAATTTTGCCATTATTAAATCTTTAGATTCATAATCGAAACTTTTTCAAAATCTTTCGATTGATGGTCTAAAGATCTGTTAAGAAAAATTATTTTTTTTGAAACGGGCCACTATAATTTCGTTTATATAATTCTAATTATATAACTCAAATTATTAATCCTTAGAAAAATTCTCCAGGACCTTTCAAACTAAAATTTGTTCAAAAAAATCAGAAAAAGAAAACAGTAAAAAAAGTTTAGTATTCTTCGCCTTCCTTCTTTCTCATTCTGCTGAATCCAACCACTAATCCTACTATGATCAAGATCACTATCAACACTATCAATGCACCTTCAAGCAAGGTTATCTTGCCGCCAGCAGCAGGCAACACATTTACCTTCATTGTTAATTCCTTCAACACTTCGCCATTGCTCTTAACTGCTACGCCTACCACTTGTTCACCGACTGGCGCATCCTTTGCAGCACCAACGTTCACATAGACAATCCTTGTTTCTCCAGGCTGCAAAACAACAGTGCTTGGCGCAACTTTCAGAGCAGCCCAATCGCCTGCTGTTGCAGTTACTGTAAATGTTTTCGCTGCCTTTCCATTATTAGTTAAACTCAATGGATAAACAACGCCTGCACCTCCAGCAACAACATCCTGAACAACATCACTTACTGCAATTATAACCTTTTCTTCTGGCGTTTCTTCAGTAGCAGCTTCCTCACCCAATACATTAATCTTGTATGTCTCGCTTACTTCATCTTCTCCGTCATTGAACTCAACAGTTACTAAAACATCATATTCTCCGCTTTCAGCATCAGCAGGAATCCTGAACCAAAGCTCTTCACTTGTCTTTGTTTCACCAGCTTCAATCTCATCAATATAATCAGCATCGCTTACTCCAAGAGCAGGAATGCTTACTGTAACCTTAACATCCTCTTCGTCTTTCTCTCCAGTATTCTTTACTTTAACCTTTGAAACCAAAGCTCTTCCAGCTTCAACCTCATAAGCAGGGCTGAAGATTACATCCTTAATCTTCATTCCGTGTCTGCTTGTTGTTACATAGAGCTTGACTTCTTCATAAACTGGTGTGTTGTCTTTGTCTTTTATCCAAATCCTAAGCAGATACTCACCAGTATCCATTCTGCCAGGCAATTCAATACTGATCTTCTCAAAGTCATCAGTGTGGTAAGTATTTCCAGCTTTTATGCTGAAAACATCAGTTTCATATCTTGCCTTTTCTCTATCATACTCTAAACCACTGATTTCTGTTTCAACAGTAACATAATCATCATCTCCGGTAGCTAAAAACTTAACATCAACATCTATTTTATTGTCCCTGGCAAGCGTTCTCACTTCACCGTCACTGACTTCTTTTCCATTAACATAAATTCCTAATACATTTACTGGAACATTCGCTGCCATAACAAAAGAACTTGCCAAAACGCTCAAAACAAGCAAGGCAATCAAACCAAATGCAAATCTTTTCATTTTTCTATTCACCCCTCAACAACCTTTTAGCATGAATTTTTTTAGTTTTAGGCACACCTATTATTTAAATATTTCGTAATTTAGCATGTTCGAGTAGTTACTAATACTGACTATTTTTGAATGATTACGTCCCTGAAAATTGTTCTTCTTAGATCATCATTGCTAAAGCTTAACCTTACTGCAACTGCTCCTTCAACATCTTCTGGAATCTCTATCAATGCCCACTTGGTAACCTTCTTATGTCCCTTTAAATCAAATGGACCAATTCTCTTACCAATGCCTAACTCTGGAAACAATACTAGCACTGAAACATCATCAAGCTCTTTGCTTCCTGTGTTCTCAAGCTTAAATCCTATCTCAACTATATCACCAGATTCAACAGTATCAGGCAGATAAATTCTATCCACATATAGATCTCCAAGCACCAGCGCAGGTTCCTTTTCACCTCCTTCTCGCTTGATAACATCTATCATAAAATCTTGCGCATCCAATCCCCAATTGCCATCAGTCACTACAACCCTAACATAATATTTTCCTTCCGCTGTTGGAATCCATGTTATTAATCCACTTTCGGCATCAACTATCATTCCTTCAGGAGCATGATCAAGTTTATATGTTAATTCATCACCATCAGGATCTTGAGCAACAACCTGATAGCGATATTCCTTGCCGACATAAGCAACAGTAACAGGTTCAGAAAGAATTACAGGAGGATTATTCCTGTCTTTATCAAAAATATGACCTTCCGGTAAATCATTTCCGAACTCGTCAACGAATTCATCAGAAGAATAATCATCATACCAATCAAAATAGTTTTCAGTTTCTTCTTCACCAAATCCTTCATCACCTTCTCCAAAATCACTTTCCCAATTGCCTTCATCGCTGAAATCACTCTCCCAGCTATCATCACCAAAATCACTATCCCAGCTGTCTTCTTGACTGAAGTCGCTTTCCCAACTATCACTGCCAAAGTCGCTTTCCCAGAAAGCATTAGCTCCTATAATGCTAAATATCAAGATAAAAAACAAAAATCCAAAAATAAAAAATTTGTTTAACTTCATTTTCTACCAGGAACTTTTCTTGGCACAGCGAGTTTTCTATTACTATTTATGTTCTTCGGTGGAGTTTGCTTTTTCATTGCTTGCTTTCTTTGTTCTTTTTTCTGCTGCTCTGGAGTAGGCATATACTTTTCTTTAAGTTGTTTTATTTCATTTCTTAATTCAGCTGTAAGTGGAACCTTGCCCATATACTCAACCCGAATGTGAATCGAACTCCTTTCAATCTGTCCTTTATCATAGAGCTCTTTGAGATATGCTTTCGCTTGTTGATCGGGCATGTTGTCTATGTGCGTTTTTAAGTAATATGCCAAACCAACACGCTTCCATCTGCCAGGCTCGCCAAATTTCAGAGCATTTTTCAACTGAAGAGCAGCAGCATATTTCTCCAGCGTTTTTTTATCTCGCTTTAGCCCCTGTCCATTCATAAGATTAAACCCAATGTACACCTTTGCTTTTCCTTTTCTTTCAACGTAGTTTATTATCTTTTGCATTAAGCTATAAACATCATCAACAATTTTCTTTGCACTTCTCACAGCCCCCGCTTCTGCATCTTTCTTCTCTTTCATTGCTCTGCTAAGCAGGTCTTCCAAACCTTTCCTGGTTTTATCCAGCTTCTTTTTCATTCCCCTAAGACCGTTATACTCTCTCCCATCAATGCCTTTTCCAAAATCGTATAATCTTCTCAAGCAAGCTTCAGCAATTCTTTCTGCATTCTGAGCTGCGCTAAAATAATTCTCTTTAACTTGTTTCTCACGTGCCTGCATAGCGGCACATCCAGCCAAACCAACAAGTCCAGCATAAACAGCATAATCTTTCCAATCCATTTTTTCACCTCCTGCCTAATTTACTTCTTGGTAAATAAGGATTATGATTCCTTCCCTTCGGCTTTGTACCATAACCAAAAGGAATAACAAAACCTACACCAACCTCATACTTTGGAATTGGACTTTCACTTAAACGATCTGCACCATTAAAATTATATTGACCTTCAACTTTAAGACAGCAATTCTTTCCAAGTCTAACTAGTACACGTGCTTCAACATAGTTAGTTTGGAATTCATTTCCAGGATTGTACTTAATTTTTTCATTTCCACCCAACAACTCAATTAAAACTCGCCTCCCCCTATACTGAATCCCGCCACTAAAATCGGTTTTAACAATATTACCCAAATGCCGATATTCTTTTTCATCGCGCTTAAAACTGAATATAAGTCTCCATTTTCTTTTTCCAAGATTTCCTCTCAATCCATAAAGCAATCTTTCAGCACTGTCCTTTCCTTCAGCACCATCCATCTTATAACTTCCCCATTCCTTGAATAAAACACCATCAATACTTAAACCGGGAATATCAACATCAATCCTACCACCAATACCACCTAATGATTTTCTTTTCAGCAAACTATCTCCAAAAAAACTTGTACTTTCTCCAACTATAAACGGCATAATTTTGAGTCGATCGTTTCCAAGAACAACCTCAGCCCGCCCGAATACTTTATCATATCCAACATCGCCCCTTCTTGCTTCCTCGCCACTAACATATAATCCAAAAGGTACTCTCTCTTCATCACCATTTATCCTAACTCTTGCTTCTATACCAGAACCATCAGGCCAAAATATAGAATCAAGTGAGATATGTCCTCTCGAATTGGTTTTTAAAACCTTTTTCTCTTCGTTTTCATTCAAAACATTATTAACATCATTCGCCTTAACTGCCTTAGCTCCAAAACCAAGTGCAGCTAATGCAGCAACAGTCAAAAGTGCTTTCTTGATCTTATCAATCATCATAAAACCCCCATAAAATCAAATTTTTACTCCCGAGTAGAAACACTATTATTTAAATTTTTCCATTTTTGCGTAGTATCAAGCATATCAAGGAAGCGAAATAACATTAAATTTTTCTTTTAACATGCAAATACCCTATTTCATCACCAACTCCTATACTTATCCCAACACAATCTTCAATTTTCTTTAAAAAATCTTCTGGAGAAAATCCAAAGTAGTCTTGTAAAAGATACATACAGCCAAGTGCAAAAGGAGAAATTTCCCTACCATTTTTGAACACATCAATAACAAATGCAGATAAATCGCAAGGCTTTACAAAAAATATTTCCCTGTTAAACTGTTTAGATTCTCTAAATGTGCGTTTGAAATCTATTGAACAGATCGAAGAATGTAAAATAAAATTTAAGTCAACACCACTCAAACCAGGCTTTCCCACACACGTTACTCCTATTGCATGAATCTCTTTAATCGCATCAAATACACCTCCAATTTCATGTTCTACTCGATCTCTAATTGTTCCAACTATATCCACAAAGCTCTTTTCCCATCTTTTTAACACATGCTTATTTAAGTTCGGAAATCCTCCAAAACCAGATATTTGGTTCATTTGATTCTCTTTAGTTACATACACAAGATAGCCATCCTCGGTTTCGAAATGAAAGTGTGTACTAAGATACAATAAATGAAACATTTTTATTAGCTCCAAATCAAAATTTTCAGCACACCTATTAAAAGCATGGCTATATGAATATGGTCTACGTTTAACAACGAACTCTTTTTTAGAATTAGTTTCAACACAGTATAAGAAAGGAACTGGATTATCTTTCAAATCTACTTTTCTCCTTATATCACTAACTCTTTTTTCAAGGCTTTCTGGTAAAGGTTCGCCTTCACCATCTATTCTGACACAGAACTTTCTATCGTAATTAGGATAAACAAGATACTGAAATTGCATCCACGATTGGATCTCGTTCATAATTGAAAAAAAGCAACCTATTTTTTATTTTTTACCCCACCCCTATATTTTCGAATATATTCGAAAATTTTTTAAATCATCAATATTTTTAAACGAAAATGAAATCCATCGAATATGTTTATTACGAAATACTCAAGCAATACGAGAAAAAGAAAAAGAAAAAGTTTACTCAGCTACAGCTTTCTAAAACTTTGAATATCAGCCTAAGCACAATAAATCTTGCACTAAAACCCTTAAGAAAAATGTATGCCATCAAAGTTATGCCAGCATGCTTTGTTCTGCGCGACATATCAAAAGTGCTTTATCACTGGGCAAACATTAGAAATCCTCAAAAGGATATCATCTTCCAAACACGTGTAAGCCAGCCACCAAGAAAAATCGAATCAAATCTTCCATCAAACATAATCTTCACAGCATACTCAGGATTTAAATTCAAATTCAAAAAAGTTCCAGCAGATTATTCTGAAATATATATCTATGCAGACGAAACAACCGTGCAGATAATTAAAAAACGATTGGTATTTTCAAAGAACAAACCACCAAACTTCTTTGTTCTAAAAAAAGGAAAACTCACAGAACTGACAGCATCGCTGCTTTTTGTTGATCTATGGAACCTTCCTGAATGGTACGCAAAAGATTATCTAAAAGCACTGAAAAAGGAGTTGATAAAAATTGGAATTCTGGAGTGAAGCAATAATCGAAAAAAGCTGGAGAGTCTTGCAAGAACTAAAAAAACAAATTAAATTTATTTTGATAGGCGGTTGGGCTATTTGGCTCTTAACAAAAACACTAAAATCAAAAGACATCGACATTATAGTAGATTTCAAAGAATTAACCAAACTAAAGGAAAAATTTCAAATCAAGAAAAATCAACACCTTAAGAAATACGAACTTGTTATAGACGAAGTCGATATTGATATCTATGTTCCTTATTATTCAGATCTCGGCGTGCCATTAAACAAGATTAAAACAATAACAATTCAAGGCTTCAAAATTCCAGAGCCGCAATATCTGCTTGTCATGAAACAATATACTTATCACAAAAGAGAAGGACCAAAAAAAGAAAAAGATCTAATTGATATTTTTGCATTAACAACAGTAACGGATCTGAAAAAATACCTACAACTTACAAAAGAATTAAACAAACCGCAATATGTAAACGATTTAATAGCTCTCATTCGATCTTTTAAAGATTATCAGTTCCTCAATATCACCCCAAGAAAATTCAAACTCATGAAAAATCAATCATTGAAAAACTTAGACATCTTTAAATCTTCATCCACTCACCATTCTGAGCAATCCTTGCTTTTATGCCGACTTCATCACAAAGCTCAGCCAAAGCTTTACTATTTTCCTTATCAGCATGGCTTGGCAGAACAAGTTCGGGCATTGTCATTCTAAGCAATTCTCTCAAATCCTCTCTTGCCCCATGTCCGCTAACATGAACATCCTTAAAATACTGAATCCCTTTGAGCTTAAGCTCATTCTCAAGTTCTTTTCTTTGCTTTTTATTCAATTCAGTCGGTATTGTCCTGCAGCTGAAAATAATACAGTCCTCATCGTTAAAGCCGTACTTCAGCTTATCTTCAGCCATCCTTCTCAAAACACTTTTCGGCTCTCCCTGATTTCCAGTCACAACGAGAAAATACTTATCTTTCTTTCTCCCAATTCGTTTAATTTCTTTCTTTATCTTATCGGCATACCTCACGATCTTCACCTCTCTAAAATCAACAAGGCCGAGTTCCTGCGCAGCAACGCAGTACCTAAACAAACTCCTACCAAGAAAGACAACCTTTCTACCAAGATCAAATCCAAACCTCATCAAAGCCTTTAACCTAGCAATATGACTGCTAAAAGTAGTTGCAACAATACCTTTCTTTTCAGCAACATCAAATTCCAAATCTTTTAGCATCTCCCTTACAACGCTCTCGCTAGGCGTTTTCTGTTCGGTTCCAGCATAAAGCGCATCACCAATCAAGACCTTTACCTTTCCTTTCAGCTTTTGCAAAGCATCATAATTAGTCCTTTTCCCAAGCGTAGGAAAATTATCAAACTTAAAATCATTCGTGTATAAAACAACACCGTCAGCTGTATGAACAGCAATCATTACACTTTGCGGCGTAGAATGAACAGTGTTAACAAATTCAATCCTCATTCCACCAAGCTTAATAGTGCTATTTACATTCAACCTGATAATCTGATTATGCAACTTAATCTTCTCATCCCGCAAAATTCTTTCAAGAACAGCACAACAATAAGGCGTTGCAATAACAGGACACCTATACCTGTTTGCTAAATAAGGAACAGCGCCTATATGATCTAAATGCGCATGACTCAGAATTATTGCTTTAACATCGTGCCTCAAATCGCCAAGAATTCTATCATCGGGAATTGCTTCAGCTTCCCTTAAAGCTTTAACAGTCACTTTCCTCAAAGTTTCTCCTTCCTCTTCAGTACATTCAATATATCTCGGAACATGATAACCCATATCGAGCAGAATAATATCATCGCCGCACTTAACAGCAGTGCAATTTCTTCCTACTTCTCCATAACCGCCAATTGGAATAATCTCTAACATTTTAGTTCCCTCTCTATAGCTCTTTTATATTCTTTAATAAACCATCTGAGGAATATGAACTCATTTTTCTTCGTCTGCGCTCTTTCTAAAGCAGAATAATATCTCGCACGATTCCTGTACTCTATTATAAACATAGGGTAATTCTTATGCCATAGTATCCAGTTCATCAATAGCCTGGAAATCCTTCCATTCCCGTCTGCAAACGGATGTATTGTAACAAATTTCAAATGAGCCAAACCAGCAACCTCTACAGGATGAAGTCTATTTAAACTTCTATTTAACCATCTGAAAAATTCTGAAAGCAGAGCATTTAGTTCTGCGGGTGTCGGCGGAACAAACTTAGAACCACTTATCCTAACTTGATGTTTTCTTATTCTTCCAGCAATATCTTTCTTCGTATCCCTAAATAATTTGTAATGCCATTCTAGAACCTTATGTAAAGAAATCCTCCTTTCTTTTAACATCTCCATAAAAACATTAAAATGGTTTTCAGCTTCTTTCACATCAGCCAAAAGTTTATTCCCAGGTATGATTCCTTTTTCTATCACCAAAGCCGTATCTCTTAGTGTTAGGGTACTTCCTTCAATTCTATCTGTATTGTAAGTAAATCTTATTCCAAAATCCATTAAGCGTTTTTCCTTAACAGAATTCGGAAGCTTTTTTTCGAGCTGAATAAAACGTTTTCTCAATCTTTCTATTTCATCGTATGTCTGCGAATAAACTTCTCTAAAAAACTCAATCATAACAATCTCTAGATTTTTTGGAAGATTCTTTCCAAGATATTTTTCTATTGTTCTATATCCTCCTTTTACCCTTGTGACGTGTCTCAAATAATAGAAGGTTTGTTTTCCAACGCGCTTCTTGATTAAAACTACCATTTAAATCTATTTACCCACACAAATATATAAAATTTACTATTTAAAACAAAATTGTTGGTAAAGTATGCGGGGGACGGGATTTTCGTTCCCTTTCCGTTAACGCTTTGCGCCGAAGGCGGAAAGGGTTAATTCGAACCCGCGCAGGCTCTTAAGCCACACGGCCCTCAACCGTGCCCGTTTGGCCACTCCGGCACCCCCGCATTAGAAAGCAAAATCTATCTTAATTTAAAAAACTAATGCAAAAATGAATATTCAGAGAAATCGTCTTAATCTTTCCCTTACAACTCTTATTTGCTCATCAGTTATTTCTTCAATTATTTTTTCCATTTGAAGCAAAAATTGCTTTGCTGATTTGATATCCGAAATAACTTCTTCATCGGAAATCGCTTTTTTAATGTAATACTGAATATCAATCCTCCTCTCTTTAGATTTTTCAAGTTCTTCGTATAATTTATATGGAACAATTTTTTCTTGCACAAATAAGTATAACATAGCTTTAATAGTACAATCGTGTATTTCACACTTAATTCCGCACTTTCTCATTAAAGCATAAAACGCAAAATATCTTACATAATATGCAGCAACTATAGCCCAATCCATGACTCTCGCCTTAAAATTTGCATTCATCGACAAAAGAGAATCTTCCGCCTTTTTAAGATAGGCTTTACATAAATTATCCGATGGTTTAGTTAATCTTAGACCACTCTTTTGTTTTATACACCAACCGATCTTATCTCTTAATGATTTTTTCATAATAATCCCACATTAAGCTTACTAGTATCTCAGGATTTCTTAAAATAACATGATTCTTCAAAATTTCTACTGCAAGAAAATCTTTTCTTTCCAGCGCCTTAGCAAATTCTTCAGGCGTGGAAGTCTTAAGAGCTATCTTTTTGTCGTATTTTTCTTCTATACTCCTAACAAAAGATTTATTTTGTAAATCACCCAACACTAAAAGATCAATATCCGACTCTGGCCTTGCTTCACCCTTTGTATACGAACCGAATAAAATAACACTATGTTCAAATTTCAGTTTTTTGATCAAATCAAGAAAAATCTTTTTAATCAAGAAATTTCTTTTTAAAAAATCTAAAGCAAGATAGTTTTCTGCAGCAACAAGATAGAATTTGGTTAAAATATTATCCAAATTAAGATAAAATTCTTTATGCTTACCAACGTACCGCGACTTAAAAATTTTCAATCTCTCTAACCTATTCAGGTGCAAAGAAACAGTTCGGTGCGTAATCTTTAAAATAGACGCTATTTGTCTCAAATGAATCCTTTTCAAATAATCGTCTAAATATAAAGACACGATTTTCAGCACAATTTCATTAATGGGTATTTTTATAGCCATATGGATACATAATTAACCTATATATAAAAATATTTCGAAAGAAAACAAAGAATAACAAATAATTATAACTTAGTAAGCCTTTCTTCAATCGCAGTCAGCTCCCGCTCAATCTTTTCGATCTCACTTAACTCACGTCTTGGTTTTGGTTTTTCTTTCTTCGCTTTTTTCTTTTTCTTAGCTTTCTTCTTCACTTTCTTCACCTTCTTCACTGCTTTTGGCTTTACTTCTTCCTTTTTCTCAACAACTTCTTCAATTGGCTTAACTTCTTCAACCCTGATTTCCCGCTTTGGAAGTCTTACTCCAGTTTTAGGCAGCAACTTTTTGACTTTCCCTATCAGTCTACCAATCTCATCACTCAATACCTTAAGTTTACTGATCAACTCAAGTTTCTCTTCTCTTATTCGTTTAAACTGCTCATATCTCTTCAAATATTGCAAAACATCTCTCGTTGCTTCAAGCAGATGCCTTCTCAATGCAATTGGATCCTCAATTCCAATATACAAAGGACTTTCTTCTTTTTTCTTTACCATTTTACAACATGCTTGGCTCAAACAGGGCTTTATCCACAAACTCGATCTTTCTTTCTATTTCTTCAACTCCGCTATGCCAAAGCTCAAGTTCTGCATCTTCTTCATTCTTTAGCTCATTAATCCTGCTCAACAACTCCTTCGCTTCTGCAAGCTTGTTCTTGATCATCTTGATCAAATCCAACACATCTTTGTATTCATCAATTTTTACATATACAGGCATTTCAGGCATTTGAATCACCTAAAAAGTATTTTATCTGCAAAGATCAATTTCTTTTGAACATCAAGCAACAATCTTTGCCAATTTTCGTACTCTTTATTTTGCAATTCCTTTGTTTCAATCAATCTTTTTGCAGCCTCGCTAACTTCCTTTGCCATTGTTCTGCTTAACATCAGATCCTCCATAGCTTCGCTGTAGGTTTCAATTTTTACAAAAACAGGTTTAACTTCTCTGTGTTCTTTCAATGCTTCAAATGTTTTCCGTTCTTTTTCAACGATTTCTTCTTCGATCCTTTCAGCTTCAGGAATCCTTACTTTAATCTCCTTGATCTTCTCGGGCTTAACCTTGATTTCTCTTTTAGGAACAGCTTTAATCTCAATCTCCTCCTCTGGCGGTGGAGGAACCTCCAAGCCAGCAACCTCTTTTGCTTTTTTCTTAAAGAATATCATTTTCCACCCTGAACAACAGTCCCCACGGTTTATTAAAACTTTTCCTACTATTCTAGAATAATAACAAATTATTTAATACTCTAAACTAACTACAAAAAGTATGGAGAAACTGTGCAGAGCAAAATATTGGCGCGTGCTAAAAGATAAAACCGTTCAGTGTCAGCTTTGTCCAAGATTCTGCACAATAGAACCATCTCAGCTTGGTAATTGCAAGACGAGAAAGAACATTGATGGAACACTGTATGCACTAAACTATGCAAAACCAGTAGCTGTTCATATAGATCCAATCGAAAAAAAACCACTTTTCCATTTCCTTCCAGCGTCAATATCGTTTTCAGTCGGAACAGCAGGATGCAATCTTCACTGCAAATACTGTCAGAACTGGCAAATCTCTCAAGCCTCACCAGAAGACATTCCTTACTACAACATCCCTCCAGAAAAAGTCGTTGAAGATGCTCTTAAAAACAAATGCAAATCGATTTCTTATACTTATACAGAGCCAAACATCTTCTATGAGTACGTCCTTGACACAGCAATCATCGCGAAAAAGAAAGGTATAAGAAATGTTCTCGTCACAAATGCTTATATAAACGAAAAACCAGCATCAGAGCTGTACCGCTATATCGATGCTGCAAATATCGACTTAAAATCTTTCTCAGATGAATTTTACAAAAAAATATGCGATGCTTCGCTCGAGCCTGTTCTGAAAACAATAAAGCTAGCAAAAAAGAAAGGTGTTTGGATTGAAATTACAAACCTCATTATCCCAACCTTAAACGATTCACCAGACGAAATAAAACAGCTTTGCAAATGGATTGCGGACCTCGATAAAAACATTCCATTACACTTTTCTCGTTTCTTTCCAGATTATCAACTGCTCAACATTCAGCCGACGCCAATAGAAACACTTTTCAAAGCATATGAAATAGCAAGAGAATGCGGTTTGCGCTTTGTTTACATCGGAAACATCATCTCAGAAAAAGAAAATACATACTGTCCTAAATGCGGCTCATTAATCATAAAGCGCTTTGGCTTTTCAGTTCTCGACATTAAAATAAAAAACGGAAAATGCAATTTCTGTAAAGAAAAAATCCCGGGCATTTGGCCATAGCATAGCCAAGTCGTTGCTAATACTACACCAAGGATTTTTCTAACAAAAAACAGTTTAAAACATATGTACAAAAATTCAATAAAACTACTTTTCATTTTCCTAATCATATTTGTAACATCATCCATAGCCATAGCGCAAAATCTCAAATCAGAAATAATCCTGCCAGAACAACTCACCCCAAATGAAGAATACCATCACATCTTCAAAATTATAAATACAGACTTCAAACGTGGCTCGCATTTCAATATAAACGCAACAGTAACCCTTAACATTTCATCAAATGGTTTCTTTCTCAACAGGACTTTCGCACTTTACGGAATAAATTGGTACAAGAAGCCACGACTCGAGCCGCCATTCGTACCAGCCGAGAACAGAACATACCTCATCTGCGTAGAAATTATAAACTCATCAATAAACAACTCAAACAAATCAGACGACAAGTTATGTAGAACAGCAACTACTGCTATCAGCACAGCAAACAACAATGAAACAAACATAAACCAAAACCAAACGCCAACAATTCTTATTCAAATACTAAATCAGAACAAAACACTTATTGAAGGCGAAACAATATTCTTCAAGCACATCATTAACTGTTCATCGAATTTTTCAATAACTTATTGGATCGAAGACATCTATGGAAATATAGCAAAGACAAAGCGAAACACAACATCCTTATCAAAAAAGCAGTGGAAAACAAAAGCATACTCACAAATATCTCCTTACTTTATCAAATCAATATTATTCTGCGAAAGAACAAACATTTCAACCATAGCTCTATTCTTCGTTTTAAAAACACACGAAGAACAAAACAAACAAAGCACAGAGAAAGAGCAAAAAGAAAAAGCAGATGATCACAAAACCAACAAGCACAAAACATCAAAAGATTCAAAAGATCATTGCGTAAATAAAATCCATATCAAAGCTCCATCAAAAGGAAACTTCGGCAACACAATTAATGTCGCAGTACAGATCCACCGCTGTAAAGGAAGAAAGAAAAAGGTAGAATTAAAAATCCTCGATAAATACAATTTCACAATCGCAAAAACAAAGCTCAATATAAACAGCACGGGCAAATTCTCATTCACCATTCCTTTGAACATACCACCATGTTCATATTGCTACAGTGGAAATTACACAATCCTCGTCAATGGATTAAACACAAACACATCAGGCAAAATATTCCTTGAACAGCAAACACAACATTCAATCAATACAAACACACAAACATCAAATAAAAAAGAGCTTATTCTCAAAGCAAAAAAAACACAACTACCTCAAAAAGAAATCTATAGCAAACAAACAAAACGTATCTTTCCTTATCTCTTCTTTACACTTATCGGCCTTCTTCCGTTTATTGCAAGGCGCAGATAACTTTTTAAACAAAACAAAAACCCTAACTATATGCAGCCGATCAGGGCAAGGACAATAATCGAATTGGTCGGAAAACCAAAAGAATTCGTTGAGCGCGCTTTTGAAAAAACAAGGGAACTAATCAAGCAACACCCCGGCTTAGAACTTATCTCAGAAGATGTTGAACCAGTAAAGGAAAAACCAGAAGCAAAAAACTTGTTCGGCGGATTCGTAGAAATAGAAGCAAAATTTTCTTCGCTGCAATCACTCCTTGCATTTTGTTTTGAATTCACTCCAACGTCAGTTGAAATCATAGAGCCAGAGCAAATCACAATTAAGAACAATGAACTAACCGCAATATTCAACGATCTCCAAGCAAAACTTCACGAACTCACAGCGCTTTACAAAAAATCAGAATTTGAGCAAAAGATAGTTAGAAAGAATGCAGCACTTCTTTTAAGAAACTTCCTTTTCACCCTTTTATTCAAAAAGAAAAGAAACCTCGAACAGCTATCAAAGCTAACTGGCTTACCACCTCACTCCTTGCAACAATTTCTCGATCAACTTATTAAAGAAGGAAAAGTTGTAAAAGAAAACGATCTTTACTCTTTAAAATGAACGAGAAGAACAAAATTGAAGCAATCCTTTTCTCAACCGGTCGAAGAATGACAGTTGAAGAAATCTCATCACTTACAGGAATAGAAGACAAAGACCTTATTAAGCGCGTCCTTCTTGAACTCAAAGCAGATTATGAACAAAGAGGAACTTCCTTAACACTCAAAGAAGAAGCAGGAGGCTGGAAACTTACAGTAAAGGATCATTATGCTTATATTGCAGAAAAACTTATCACAAAAGCAGAACTCGATAAACCCTTGCTTGAAACTCTTGCTGTAATCGCCTGGCGCTATCCTGTTATGCAATCAGAGGTTATAAAAATTCGACATAACAAAGCATACGATCACATAAAACAGCTTGAAGAACTTGGCTTCATAAAAAGGATTAAACATGGCAGAACAAAAAAAATTATTCTAACAGACCACTTTTTCGAATACTTTGATCTCCCAAGCAAAGAACAGAGGGAAGCATTAAAACGCATTGTTCCTCAGCATATAAAAGAAAAAATAGAATCCCAGGAACGCGAAATAGAACAAGCTGAGAAAAAGCTTGAAGAAATTAAAAAAGAAAAAGAAAATAAGGGTAAATCTGACAAATGAAAAACACTAAAAATCCCAAAGAGGATGCATATATCCGAGATGTGATAAAGCGAGGAGACGAAGGTTCTGATTTGTTGGGAGAACTTTCCAGACAATCGTGGGATAAGAATTACATCCTTCAGTATAACGGCAGAGCATACATCAAACTACCAGAAAACGAACAGACAGTTGTGATTTTTCAGCTCACAGGTCCTCAAGAAGAAACAGATCCAAGAAAATATACCAAAAAAACAATGGAAAGACTAGTGCAAATTACCAAAGAAAATGATCTTACCCCTTTGGCGATAGCAAATGTTATAGATTCTCAAACAGGCGATCCTCCAATGCTTAAGGACATAATGAATGAACTGCTCAATTCAGGCATTCCTGTCATTAATGGTGAGAACGCTATTCTTGGTAAAGAAAGAATGGACCATCCAGTTTCTTTAGCTATAACTTGTATTGCGAAACCGGAAGGTGAAAGCAAAAACTTGAAAGAAGGTGTCTTTCAGTACAATGGAAGGGCATTTGCAGTATTCTATCATAGAAATCAACTCATCTTTGCAAACTCAGATGGCGTAGGAACAAAAACAGAGTTTTACGAAAGAGCATTGGAACTCGGAATAAGAAAAACAAAGTATGCTTTGCACGATTCTCTCGCAATGAAATTAGATGACGCTGCAAAACAATGCATTCGCGTTATGGCTATTTGCGATATCGTAGAGCATACTGAAAATTTCGATACAGCATACCTAAAGAAGCATGCTGAACACTTAGGCGTAAGATACGATCTTAACTATCTTCTTCAATGTGAAGTTTCTCCGAAATTTAAAGGCTACAAACAGAGCGCTCCTGCATTCAATGTAAGTGGTTCTGCCGTTGGACTGATTCCAGAAACTCAGCTTGAAAAAGAGTTCGTTCCTGAAGCAGGAGACTTTTTGATTGCACTAGCAGGCGAAAAACCAAGCCCAAGGTCAAATGGAATAACAGCAAGAAGAAAATTCCTTATCGAAAAATATGGTCTTGATTGGCACTCGAATCCAGAATTCAAAGAACGCATAGAAATTCTTGAGTATCTCACAACCCCAGCGACAATATTCTATCCTCTCTTTGTTTATCTTTTAAAGCAAGGAACGGTAACTGCTGTCTTTCATTTAAGCG
This sequence comes from uncultured Methanosarcinales archaeon, assembly GCA_964519225.1. Classification (GTDB taxonomy): domain Archaea; phylum Nanobdellota; class Nanobdellia; order Woesearchaeales; family B54-G15; genus B54-G15. The sequence continues at coordinate 19,761 of CAZFJK010000009.1, forward strand.
GTGGCACTTACAACGGAAAACTTGCAAGACCTTTAGCAAAACACAACTTTATTGCAGTAATAGAATCGCTTTTCCCTTTAAGCAAGGAAGAGCTATTCTTTCTAAACCAAGACTTTTCAGAGCAAAATGTCAGAAATGCATTTGCAAAGTGGCCGATGGGAGCAGAAGGCTTTGTTTCAACACCTGACTTAGAATCAGCTTTAGAGCAGATCAACATGTTCAACAGATACAAAACAGTCGATAAATACAGAGCAAAACTCGCAGGAAGAATCTACCCTCCTGGAGCTCTTTTGCTAAATCCAGGAATAGGAGAATACCCAATACATTTCGGCGGTTCCTAAAATGCCCGAGAAAATCACAACACAGTACATTGAAGATGAGATGAGGCAGAGCTATCTAGACTATGGTATGTCAGTTATCATAGGCAGAGCTCTGCCAGATGTTAGAGACGGCTTAAAACCAGTCCATCGAAGAATTCTCTATGCAATGTACCAAATGGGCTTGACTCACGATAAACCATTCAAAAAATGTGCACGCGTTGTAGGAGACACCCTTGGCCGCTACCATCCTCATGGAGATACAGCAGTTTATGATGCGCTTGTTCGAATGGCTCAACCATTTGCTTTACGCTATCCTCTTATTCAAGGTCAAGGAAACTTCGGCAGCATAGATGGCGATGCACCAGCTGCAATGCGCTATACAGAATGCAGACTTACTTCTTTTGCATCAGAATGCCTCAAAGACATCAATAAAAACACAGTCCGCTTTGTTCCAAACTTCGACGCTTCTCTAAAAGAACCAACATGTCTACCAGCTTTACCTCCATTGCTGCTACTAAATGGCTCTACTGGAATAGCTGTTGGAATGGCAACAAACATTCCACCACATAACCTTGCAGAAACAGTCGATGCAATCATCGCATACATCGATAATCCTTCAATAACCATCGACGAACTAATGCAACACATAAAAGGACCAGATTTTCCAACAGGTGCTCTAATCGTCGGCTCAAAAGGAATCATCTCGGCTTATAAAACAGGAAAAGGAAAAGTAAGGATAAGAGCAAAATGCGAAATCGAAGACAACAAGATAATAATAACAGAAATCCCTTTCATGCTGAACAAATCATCTCTCATCGAAGAAATCGCTTCTCTCGTTAGAGAAGGAAAAATCGATGGTATTACAGACATACGCGATGAGTCGAGCAGAGGAAAGTTAAGGGTACTCCTTATGCTTAAAAAATCAATCAATCCTGAAATCGTATTAAAACAGCTATATCTTCATACAAGATTGCAAACAACCTTCGGAATAATCTTCCTTGCTCTTGTCGATGGAGTTCCAACCCTTCTAAACCTAAAAGACATAATAGCGCACTATGTTTCACACAGAAAAACCGTCATCACAAAAAGACTCGAATTCGAGCTTACACAAGCATCAAAGCGAGAACACATCGTAAAAGGGCTCCTAACAGCACTATCAAACATCGAAAAAACAATCGACATAATCAAGAAAAGCAGATCTCCTGCTGAAGCATCAACAGCATTAATGCAATCATTTTCAATAACAAAAGAACAGGCAAAAGCAATACTTGAAATGCCATTGCAAAGACTCACAACCCTTGAATCAGCTGCGCTTGAAGAAGAACACAAAAAACTTACAGAGCAAATAAAAAAACTACGTTTCATCCTTTCTTCAGAAAAAGAAATTCTAAACATAATCAAAGAAGAACTCCTACAGCTAAAGAAGAAATATGCCGATGAAAGAAGAACAACAATCTTGCCAGAAGAGGAAGAAATAACTATTGAGGAAATAATAGTGCCAGAACTTTCAATAGTTACGATAACAAGAAAGGGTTTCATAAAAAGAACATCACTCGCACTTTTTAGACGACAAAGAAGGGGAGGTAAAGGCTTATCAACACTCTACTCTGCTGATGACGTCATAGAACATCTCTTTATTGCGAAAACAACAGCTCAGCTTCTTGTATTCACAAACAAAGGAAAAGTCCATTGGATTCCGGTATATAAGCTACCAGATGCTTCACGCTACGCAAAAGGAAAACACATCTCCAGCTTTATCCAATTTTCAAAAGATGAAAAGATTGCAACAATAATCCCGATTGAAGAATTCAAAAACAACCTCATTATGATAACGAAAAAAGGCATGATTAAGAAGTTGCCCCTTTCTTTGCTCAAAAAACCACGGCGTGGCGGAATTATTGCAATATCCCTCAGCAATGACGATTCGCTCGTCAGCGTAATTCACGCTAGGGAAGAAGATGAACTTTTAATCGCAACCAAAAAAGGAATGGCTCTTCGCTTTAAAGCAGCAGAAGTTAGAGCAATGGGAAGAACAGCAAAAGGCGTAAAAGGAATTCATCTCAGAGAACAGGATAGTGTAATTGGCGTTGTAAAAGTTGAACCAGAAAAAGCCATTCTAACAGTAACAGAAAAGGGCTTTGGCAAAAGAACTCCTGCAAATCTCTATAGACTAACCCATAGGGCAGGCATTGGCGTTAGAAACATCATCTGCACAGAAAAAAACGGTTCTGCTGTTGCAATTGCATCAGTGTCGGATAAAGATGAAATTATCATTGCAACAAAACATGGCTTAGCTATCAGAATAAAAGCAAAAGAAATCCCTCTTATAGGAAGAGCAACTCACGGCGTAAAACTAATAAAACTCTCAGAACAAGACACTGTTATTTCAATCACCGTCGTTAAAGAAGAACTCGAAAATGCATGATGTTTTCTTTCTAACCTTATCAGGACTTGTGCCAATAGCAGAAACAGAAATCCATTCAATAATCAGCATAACCAAAAATAAAATAAAAAAGCTAACAGATTCAGCAATTCAATTGAAAACTTCTCTACAAAATGCATGCCTTCTTACATATGCTTCTCAAACTGCAAAATCAGTTCTTGTAAAAGTCGGCGAATCAGATAAGGAAATGAGAAAAATAAACATTCAAAGTCTTGAACCTTTCATCGGAAAGCAAAAAACCTTTGCTATCAGGAGCCTTAGCAAAGACAAAACCATTGAAGAAAAAATCGGAGCCGAACTTAAACAACACACCAACTTAAAAGTATCTCTTAAAACACCAGAACTGCTGTTCATTGCTTTTCAGCACGAGAACAAAATCCATATCTGCATTGATCTTGCAGGATTCGAACTCGCAAAAAGAGCGTACAGAATTTACATACATCAAGAAACAATAAAAGCACCGTTAGCTTTTGCCGCAACAACTTTAGCAAATTATAATTCCTTGCTCGACCCGTTTTGCGGTTCTGGCATAATCCCAATCGAAGCAGCACTCAACAAAACAAGCATCTCACCACATTTCTATTCAAAACAAAAATTCCTTTTTACAAAATTCCCAACCATCGATCCAGACGACATATTCGCATTATGCGACAGTAAGATAAAAAAAGAAATAAAAGAAAAAATATATGCTTCAGACAAAAACCCAAGTTTCTTAAGGGGCGCAGAAAAAAATGCAATACTCGCTGGCGTAAAACAAAATATCTCGTTCAGCCGTCTGGATATAAAAGACCTTGACCTGAAATTCACTGAATCGTCAATCGATCTTATTGCAACGCAACCCCCGCCATTAACAAAACAAAACCGAAAATCTATCGAAAAACTATATACAGACTTCTTCTATCAAGCAGAATACACAACAAGCGCTGTTTCCTGCATCACAACAGCAACATCTTTGCATGCACTTACTAAAGCAGCATCAAAATATCGCTTTGAAATAGAACGAACGCTTTCAGTCGAACAGAGTAAAATAGTTCTTTTCAAAAAAACCTAAATCCAATAACATCAGCAATAGCATACACCATACCAAAAGCATAAAGAGCAATTATCAAAAAAGAAAATACAAAATTCTTTGGTACTCTATACTCAGGTTGCCTATTCCCGAGCTTTTCACTCCTTTTTGCCATCAACACGACCAGAATGCCGGTCAATCCCAAACCTACAGCGCCCGTTACTTCAATAATCTTTGCAAATCCGACAAACCCCCTGACAACAAAAAACAGACCGAGTGGAATAATGCAGCTCAAAAACCAGCTCAGCTTGTCACTCAAACCGTAGTCGTAGTTATACATTCCCTTCAATGCAAAAGCGAGCGTTATAAAACATGTAAACATAGCAAAAACAGCAAAAATGTTTCCGAGCAATAGCATTGCTTCGCCCAAAACATTACCCAATCCAATAGTTGCAACTTCCGTCGTTGCTTTTCCAGTAATTCCAACAACAAGCATGGCAAAAACAGCATATATAACCATAGAAATAATCATTCCAAGAACAATACTTTTTTTCAACAATTTTTCTTTCCTCAAAAGCTCTTCCCTCATTTCAGGTATTGCAGCAGTCGCACCATAAGCAAAAAGAACAACACCATAAGGGATAAATATCCTCTTTAAACTGAATTCTCCAAGGTTACCAAAGTCGATATGTTTAAACCCAAAGAAGAAAACCACACCAACAATCACCAACATCAGCGGAACAAAAATCAGTTCACTTTTTGCAATGGTCTTCAACCCAAAATAAACTATTAAACATACAACAGTAAAGAATATTAATGAATAAAGCAACTGACTTCCAAAACCAAATATTGCAAACAACACTTCTCCTTCACCAACAAGATATGCAACAAGAGCACCATAAATTCCAAAAACCATTGAAAAAGCCATCAACCTCTTTCCCCATTTTCCAAGATATCTTGCAGCATATCCAGTAAGCTGATGAATCCCTCGCGTTCTTAAACAAACCTCCCCAACATATAAGTTCATCAACATTACCAAAAGCCCAATCAGAACAACATCAACCAAAGCTGTTAAAAACCCGGCCTTAGCACTAACATAAGGAATAGCAAATATGCCTGCTCCAATTACTGTGCCAATCAATGTAGCAGTAGCTTCAGCAAGCGCTTTCATCTTGCTCATCTAATTACTCTTAAAAATTTGTGTAGAATTAAAAACGTTTCTTAACACTTTTAAGGCATAAAAAGAAAAAAGAAAATCAAAAAATCAAGCAAGCTTATCTTCTCTTCTTCTTCTTGGTTTTCTTCTTAGTGGTTTTCTTCTTTTTGCCACCTTTCTTGGCTTTTTTCTTAGCACTCTTTTTCTTAGCACCTTTTTTCTTCTTTGCAGGCATTTTTTGTTTCACCTCTTTTTGTTTTTAAATCCAAAAAATAAAACTGCTATAAAAACTTTTTTCTTTAAAGAAATTACTGAAACACAAAACAGTAAAATTTAATAAGTCTAAAAGAACTTTCTGACCATGCAAAAACAAAAATATATGATTATCTATTCCTTGTCAAAGCAAAAACCAAAACAAAAATCAAAGTTTAATAGAGAATTGTTTGGCTATAAAGACAATTCAAATTTCGGAAAATACAACTATTCAAGAAAAGGGCTTCTCCTGAAAACAGAATTTTCAAAACCTTTTCCAACAACAATCATTCTCAGAAAAACAGCAATAAAGAAAATACCAAAATTAAGAATTCTCTTTAGAAAATACAAGGTAAAATATCGCATATACAGAATAACTGGGGGCGCTGGGATTTGAACCCAGATCTGCCGGTCTGGAGCCGGCTGTAATAGCCTGGTTATACTACGCCCCCATGGGCCTGGAGGGATTCGAACCCCCGATCTGCGGCTTAGAAGGCCGCCGCCTTATCCAGACTAGGCTACAGGCCCATCAGGAAGAGAAAACCTAAGCTAAATATTTAACTTTTTCTCTCGACATCAAATTAAGTCTTCTATTTATCTCAGTGATAAGCCTTTCTCCTTCAACATCAACACTTGCAAACGAATATTCTGGCCACGGATGCAGCACAACAATCCCTTTTCGAGAATAAAATATCTTTGTAGCAGAATCAGGAAATCCTTTAGTAAATTCGTACACAAATTCTTCAAAACCTTTTGTGCCGAATCCAAGAAGATGATCGTAAAAACTCTTTCCGAAATTCGATTTCAGATTCAGATCAGCAGCAAAATAATCATCTTCAGATATTCTTACAGCCATGCCAACTTTTTTATCTGGTTTTTTCCGTCTAAACACCTTCTGATTTAAAATAGAATACCCCTTTCTATTAAACTCGCTGAATCCGTTTTGCACAACTTCTTCATCAAAATTTTTAGAACACGTATACATATCAATCCTAAACAAACCATTAGCTCTTCTACAATAAACATGCGATTCAGAAACTATAACAACCACCCCATTTTCTACCTTAAATCTTTTAACCGCATTCAATCCAAAATCCTTTACAATTTCATTAACTAGGGAATCCAACCCAATGATTTCTCTCCCTTTATCTTTTCCACAAAAAAACCTCACATGCAATCCAAAATCTTTTCTGCTTCCTCTATATAGCATATCCCCCAGGTTATTAAAAATCCAAATTTAAAACTTCCGCTTAAATAAAATCAAAGAAGTAGTTTTCTGTATCTCTCCATATCTCCATCATCGAGAGCCCACGCTCTAAAAACACCTATAATTTCCTTGAACGCATCGCTATACTCCTTCGGAATTTCATCTTTGTGTTGAACAATACCAGGAATATCATAAACATCTGGAGTTTCCATTATGATTTTGAATATAAATCCGTATGCATCGATTACGCGTTTGACCCAATGACTATGATAATCCCACACATCATAAATTTCGGCTTCTCCTCTTAGTCCCACCGCTTCCTCACATTGTGCTATAGTCTTTACCAAAAGCGCTTTTTTATATAACTCATCTATCGAATATTGCGGAAATATCTTTCTAAATCGTTCAGAAACATCAATAACAAGTTTTTCAGAATGTATAAAATGGGCAATTTCACCTATAGCCCACGCTATTTCCTCGAGTGTTTTACCCTCTTTTTTGTCAATGTTCTTTTTATTCAGTTTAAAATATCGTTTATATTCAAGGAAAGTTTCAACAGCTTTATTAACTGCATCTTCGGAAAGAGTATATCTAGCTATAAGTCCTGTCACTTTAGCAATCTCATGCAAAACCTTGGAATCAGGAAATGTTGAAAATAGATTTATTAATTCCGGACTGCTTAAAATTCTAAGGAATTGTTTAAAAGCAGCATAAGGATTCGGACGATTTCCACCAGCAAGGTATTTACATCGTATAGCTTCAAGGTCGCCTACAAATTTTTTGACCGATGTATGAATTTCATCCAGAACTGGAGTTCGCTTGTAAATATTAATCACAGAGTCAAGCAAGAGTAAAATTTCTCGAAGCTTTTCTTTGGTTTTGTTGCTATTATAATCAAAAAAATCGTGAAGGTTAGAACAAAAATTGCAAAAACAATCTTTTTTATCATCATAATACATCAAAAGTTCTTTCATGCGTTCTTTATTCTCATACGGCCCGTTTTCTAACTCGGCGATAATATTGTCTATTCCCATACGAAGTTTTCCCATTCGCCAAATTTTAAATATTTTGATTGATATTCAGATTCTATGCTAAACATCAACGGTAGCTATGGCGAAGGCGGTGGCCAGATCGTTAGAACAGCATTAGCACTATCAACATTAACTGGAATACCATTCAGCATAACAAATATAAGAAAGGCACGACCTCAGCCGGGTTTAAAGGCACAGCATCTACACTGCATAAAAGCATTAGAGCAGCTTTGCTCTGCAAAAGCAGAAAACGCATTTCTCGGCTCAACAGAATTAACATTCTATCCAGGAAAAATACAAAGCAAAACAATATCTATCGACATAGGTACAGCAGGCTCTATTTCATTGCTGTTACAAGCAATCCTTTTTCCCTCAATGTTCGCTCCAGGAAAGGTCAGACTTCGCATAAAAGGCGGTACAGCAGGAAAATGGGCAATGCCTTTTGAATACTTTATGCATGTTCTCGTTCCAACAATATCCCTCTATGCAGAAATCGAGCCGAAATTAATACGCCGCGGCTATTACCCAAAAGGAAATGGTTTTGTTGATATAAAAATAAATCCTTTTTATTCAATATCAGAATTCGATTCCTTTGAACAATTCTTAAAGCATATGCAACAGAATGCTCCGAAAATAAACCTGACAAAGCAAGGAAAACTAATAGCAATAAGAGGCATCTCACACGCTTCATCAGATCTGCAAAAAAACAGCGTAGCAGAACGTCAGGCAAAATCTGCAAAACAAATCTTAGCATCGCTCGACTGCCCGATAAAAATAGACGTAGAATACAGCAACACGCTTTCAACAGGCTCTGGAATAACTCTCTGGGCAATATTCGAGCACAACGACAAAAACTATTTCCTCGGCTCAGATGCCTTAGGTGAGCGCGGCAAAAGAGCAGAAGTCGTCGGCAAAGAAGCAGCAGAAAAACTCCTTTTTGAAATAAACTCCAAAGCATGCGCAGATCAACACCTTGCAGATAACCTCGTTCCATTCATCATCTTTGGCGGCAGCATAAAAACATCAATCATAACAGAACACTGCAGAACAAACGTCTGGGTTTGCAATCAATTCATCCCAAACGCGCTAAAAATAGATGAGAAAAACAAAACAATAACATTTATAAAAACACAAAAATAAAACAATTCTACGCCGGGGTCGCATAGCCTGGCCATTGCGGAGGATTGCTAATCCTCTGCCCTTCGGGGCACGTGGGTTCGAATTTCACCCGCGAGGATTAGCGCTTCCATGACGGGTGAATGGAAGTCCCACCCCCGGCGTTTCTCAAAATGAAATGCCAAACAATTTGCATAGCAATCATCACTACCATCTTATTTCTAATTGCTTCATCAATACCAGCAACTGCAACAGACTGGCTTTCTTATCAGCAATACAAACTCAAAACAACAATCCAGACAGATATACACATCGTTAAAACCTCAGAAAAAGCAAGATTAGAAATGCTTGAAGCAAGAACTTCTCTATTTCCACAACAAACAGCTTCACAATCTGTTTTATCAATCACAACACAGCCAACTATCGCAGAAAAAAATCATGAACTCGTGTTCAAATGGTATAATCCAAAAGAAGAAACCCTTTCTTACAAGATTGATGCTATTGTTCAAACAACTCCTGCAACATCGCAGATTAAAACAAAAATCGCTTTCCCACCGAACATTGATAAAGAAAAATTCAACCTTTATCTAGAACCAACAGAACTCATCGACAGCAACAACCCGTTAATAAAAGAAAAAGCCGCCGAACTTGCAGCTGGCAAAGACGACCTGTTCGATGTTGTATTCACTCTTGCAAATTGGGTTTATCAGCATGTAAACTATAATGAACTTCTTGGAAAAGAAGTCAAAAAAGCTTCTTGGGTCTTAACATACAAACAAGGAACATGCGACGAATTCACAGCACTTTTCATCGCTTTCTGTCGCGCATTGGGCATTCCTGCAAAATACATATCAGGCATTGCATATTCAAATACAATCTCTGCTTTTGAAATGCATGCATGGGCTTCTGCTTATTTTCCAGGCTATGGATGGATTCCATTTGATCCAACATACGGTCAATTCGGCTACATCGATGCAAGCCACATAACACTGAAAGAATCCAATGACGCAGAGACAAAAGCGGTTAAACTTGTATGGCGCGGCTCAGACATAGAAATCACAGCTTCGCAACCAAGCGCACTGGCCTATCTCCTCGACACTTCAGGAAAAAGAACATCGCCTATTGAAATCGCACCATCAATTCTATTCAAAAGAACTGGATTCGGCTCGTACAACTTAGTAAAAGCAATCATAACAAACAAAAACGATTTCTACATCACCGAGGAAATCTCGCTTGCAAAGCCGAATGAAATAGAACTCCTTGATGCACAAACAAAACATATTCTTCTAAAACCAAACGAAGAAAAACAAATCTTCTGGCGCATAAAGGTAAAGCCAGACCTTGAAAGAAATGCAATCTACACATTCCCTCTTATCATAAAATCAAATCTTTTATCAAAGCAACTGGAATTCAAATCAGCATACAAAGAAACAATCTATTCTCTTTCTACTGTAAATCAGCACGTTCCAGAGAAATTGCTTCCAAAAGAAGAGGGCATAGCTTTTCAATGCATAGCAGAAAAACAAACCCTTGCTGTAGGCGAATCATCTCTTATCAGCTGCACATTAAAAAATAGCAATCCTTTTCCAATCGAACAACTTCAGCTCTGCTTTGACAAAGACTGCAAAACAGTCTCAATACAATCAGGCGAAGAAAAAGTATTTCCATTTATTTTCACTTCAGAAAAAGCAGGAGAAAGAGACCTTACTGTAACGGCATCAAGTGAATTCTTCTCAAAGAAGATAATTCTCACTTTCACCATTCTCGATGAACCAAAAATAGAGATAACAGACCTTTCTTATCCAGAAAAAGTCGAATACAACACAAAATTTACAATATCATTCACAATAAAAAAACTATCCTACAGGAATCCATCAAACGTGAAA
>CAZFJK010000010.1:0-28016 GCA_964519225.1 uncultured Methanosarcinales archaeon
CATTGGTTCATGAGGAACTGAGAAAGTTACTCAAAAGAGTACATCCAACCAAGACCATGCCAAAAGCAACAAAACAAATGGCAGAGGACTTGTGGGATGACTTGATATACGGCAAAAGAATAAGAACAAAATACAAGGACAAATTCAAATGAAACTAAGCAAAATAAAAAGGAATAAGAAAGGTTCTGTGCAGGACTTGCTCTTGATAGGCGTAAGCTTGTTTGTGCTGTCATTGGTTGTTCTGATATGCTTCAGGATTTCAACCTCGCTCAACACAGAGTTTCAGGCAAACGATAATATTGATTCTTACGGCAAGGCAGCTCACCAGCAGATAACCAACATGTATCCTGGCATCATAGACAACTCATTCATATTTGTCACTGTAATACTTTCAATAGGTGCTTTAATCCTGGCAGCCTTGGTCAGGATTCATCCAATCTTTTTGCCAATATACATCATTGCCTGGATATTTGTCATATTCATGTGCTCTATATTTTCAAATGCTTACCAGGAAATGGCTGCCAATCCTGACCTTTCAGCACTTGCAGCACAGATGACATTCATGAACCAGGTAATGACCACCCTGCCTTTTATTGTTGGCATAGTGGGTGCTTTGCTTGCTATTGTAATGTATAAGGCTTACAGGAGTGAACAATATGGATATTAAGAAAACAATGTTAATGCTTGGATTTGTTCTGTTAGTCTTGCTTAGCTCTGGATCTGTCTGTGCTGATGAATTATTAGCTTCCAACTCAACTGGAACAGATACAGCTTCTACAAGTTATACATTAGTAAAAACTTTTGATTTTTCAACTTCACCATATATTGTTACTAAACATATAAATAACATTAGAAATGGAAATCCAAGTGGAACTGTTTATTGCAAAGTTATATGGACTTATACAGATGATTCAACTGCTTATGTAGAAAATAGTGTAACTGGAATTACTGGTGTAGTAAAAACTTATACAAATCCAAATACAACAATAAGAGTTAAATCTATTGGAGTATGGTTAAGGGTTTCAGCTTATGGAGGCTATGAATCGGCAGATGAAGTATGGGGTTATGCAGGTCCAACACAACCCCCAGAGTTCACAATATACCCTGAAACAGCATACACAGCAGATGACCTGTATGCAGACTTCACAAGCACAGACGCAGACAACGACACGATAGTCTTCAACTGGAACTGGTCGAACGGGACAACGGAAGCAATAAGGTTTATTGATGACGGCTCACTTGTGAGCTATTACGCAATGGATGGCACGGAAGCAAGCACAGTTTATGATTACTCTGGCTCAAATGACGGAACAATGTCTGGCTACACGCAGAACAACGGAGCAAGAAACGGCGGAGTTGAAATAAGCACAGATGACGGCAAGTATGGCTATGGTGCTGGGTTTGATGGGGTTGATGATTATGTTGAAGTTCCTCATGATAGTTCTATATCTTTTGATAATACTATTAGTAGTTCTTTTTCTTGGTGGATGAAATGTGATGAACAAACTGGTGCTTCAAGAATATTAAACAAAGGCATTAATTATTATGGATGGATTGATGACCATGATGGAGCAGAGAAGAACGACTATAAGTTTGTTATATATGATGGTTCTAATTCTGGTATAGTTTATGCAGATAATGTATGCGATAATAGTTGGCATAATGTAGTGTTTGTAGTTGATAGAACACAGCAGAAGATTTTTAGTTATGTTGATGGAACTTTAGATGATACAGATGATGATATTTCTGATGTAGGGGATTGTAGCAGTGTAGATAATCTGTTTATAGGTGCAAGTGGAGGAACTGCCTATTTTTTCAACGGCTCTCTTGACGAAGTCCGCATATGGAACAAAGCACTCACGCAGGAAGAAATACAGGCAGAGATGGAAAGCTCAAACCCAGTAAAGGGCGATGGACTGGTGGCAAGCTACTCTTTTGAACAGCATAACTCAACGCACGCACTTGACACAAACCATCTGGTAAAGGGCGAAATAGCCGAAGGAATTACTTTTGATGGGGTTGATGATAAAATATTAATTCCTGATTATTCAATGAATCATACAAGCGGAACTTTTTGTTCTTGGGTTAATTATAATGATAGAGGTCCATCAAATAGAGAGCCAATATTTGGACATAAGAATTCAGGAAAAACTTGGAATGGACCTACTCTTGTTTTTTATAGTTCAACAAGTTTAAGGTTTTATGATTATGATGATGTTTATATTGTAGCGACTTTACCTATATTAGGTGAATTTGCTCATTATTGTATTACATGGAACTCTACAGGCAGTTCTATTTTTGTTAATGGTGAATTAAAGAGTTCAGGAGGTGTATCTCCAAATATGAATAACCCAAATAGTCTTAGGATAGGTTCAACTTATGTTAGTGGAGATAAGTATATTCATGGCTCAATAGACGAAGTCCAGATATACAACAGAAGCCTTTCAGAGAGCGAAATAAAAGCCCTGTATGAAGGCTCAAGGCATTACTCAAACGGCACTCACGCAGAGCTGGACAGCTCACTTACAAGCACATTTGACACATGGACTTTGGATGTCACGCCTTACGACTACTTAAATGCTGGGACATCAAGGACAGCCTATGCTTACATTGACGACACGCTTGCACCTGAAATAACCACAGATGACATAAGCCTCAACAAGACAATAGTGTACTCAAGCGACAACCTTACTGCACAGATAAATGCAACTGACAACTTTCTTTACAGCATAAATGTTTCAATAGACGGCACATCCATATTCAACACATCAGGCATTGGTGCAACAACTTATGTTTATAACCTAAGCCAGAACATGAGCAGTTATTCAGTTGGAGAGCACAACATATCATTCAGAGCCTGCGACGGACACACTTCTGCGGAACTAAAAGACAAGTGGGATTATGATGTAGGGCTAAGCGGACTGACATTCAAGGATGACAAGGACAAGAACAAATGGTACAGGATTAATCCAACAAACAATGACATATTTGAAAGGATTTCAACCACAAGACTGAAAGACAGGTATGATTTTAGATACCAAAAAAGCAGGGTTGGTGAACTGTTCTCAAAATCAACTGAGTACAGCTTCATAGTTGAAAGCACAGAATATATTGACATCATAAATCCACAGCAGACTGACTACAAATACAAGGACAAATACAAAGCTTGGCTTGTAATAAAGGACATAGGGCAGAACGGCAGGTGGATTGACTTTAATTTAAAGGATGCGCCTGAAGCAAAATACAATATAAAGAGGCTGAGCCTAACAAAAGTCAGGGTAACTATATCAAACATCCCAAGAAACATGAAAGAGCTTGTGTTTGAGTCAACAGGAGAGTTGAACTGTGTTACAGAATATTACTTGTTTTATGTTTACAATTACACGACAAGCTACACAACACCTGTTCTTGAAACATCAAGCCAGACATTCACTTTAAACATAACAAAAGATTCTGATTACATTACAGATGCCAATGCAACTCTGCACTGGAACGGCACAGCTTACACACCGACAGAAACGACAAACGGAACTTATTTTTATTATACAAAAACAATTACAATGCCTTCAGTAGATGCAAACACAAATGTAACATTCAATTGGACTTACACTTTAGAAGGCGAAGAAAATACCACAAGTAGAACAGCAAGCGAAACCCAGCTAATATATAATATAGACATGGATGACTGCTCGACATACAATATAACTGCATTAAACTTTTCGCTTGTAGAGGAAAGCAACAACGCTTCAATCAACGGCAGCATGGACTTCACATTCAGTCTGGCACAGGAAGGCACAACGATAAATTACTCAAAATCTGTGACTAACAGAAACTGGACTGCGTTCTGCATACCAAACAATAACATAAATTTTACTGCACAGCTGCAGTCAGAATACTCTGCAGAAGGTTATGATGCACACACATACTTTGCATACAACCTTGCAATAAATAATGAAACACAACATATAACTTACTATCTCACAAACGGCACGACAATTGTTGAGTTCACTGTATTGGACCAGAACGGCGATGAAGTGGAAAATGCTTATATCAAAGTAAAAAAGTATGACATCGGCACAGGAACTTACAAGACCATTGAAACCCTGAAGACTGACCAACAGGGCAAAGCATTGGGAAACATAATATTAGATACTGCATGGTATGAGTTTGTTGTTGAGTATGGCGGAACAGTTTACCTTGAAGATGGACCTACAAAGATAACAACAACATCAAGAACATTCAGGATAAACCTTTTGTCAGATTTCTTTGACAGATACACAGATGTAATATATGGCATTACATCAAGCCTTAACTACACAGATTCAACTGGCAACTTCAGGTTCACATGGAGCGACCCAGACGGAAATTACCATTACGGCTGTTTGAAAGTTACAAAAGAGAGTCTTGCTGGCAACACCTTAATCAATGATACCTGCGTTCAGTCAACAGCTGGAACAATATTAGTCAATATTAATGACAGTGGTTCTGTCAACGGAACTTATGTCGCAGTCGGCTACATAAAGTTTGATGAGCCTTATGTCCTGCAGGTATTGAGGAAGACTTGGGGAAGCTTGTCAGAAACATTCGGAAATGAAGGTTTGTTTTATGCCTTCTTGATAATACTTACCGTTGCAATGGTTGGAATATTCGCACCAAAGATTGCAATGATTTTGGCTGTCATAGGGCTTGTGTTCAGCAGCATATTAGGGTTCTTCAATATGAACCCAAGCTGGATAATAGCTTTGGTAATCGCAGCTGGGCTAACAATATACAGGATGAGGGATTAAAATGGGATTCAAACTTGATTCATTTATCATTGGGGTCATAATATTTTCATTCATAATAGCTGTTGGCTCAGGAATGATTGTCAATATGGCAGACAATTATGATGTGGAATATGACAATGAGTTTAGAGCTACTTATATTGTTATAGAAGATATGTATAATGACACCACAGCCCAGAAAGAAGATGTCTTTGGCGGTGAGATAGAAGAAGAAGATGCACTTGACAGTGCAATAAAGGGCGGAACATCTGCACTAAAACTATTGACAAGCCCAATAAAAATCACAAGTGCCGTGGTTGGTGACATCCAGGAGAAGACAGCACCAGCAGTGGACATCAGATTATATTTCACAACAGCATTGACAGTCTTGGTTACATTTGGCTTGATATATTTGTTTTTTAGGATAAGGAGTTGGTAAAATATGGTGTATAACCTAACATCAGTGAGTAACACAACTGGAATACTTGATTTCATACAGAAGATGGACAACAACATCTTTTGCTATGGAGCAGGTTGCGGAGGAGAAGGCGGTCTGTTAGGCACAGCCATCATAATAATCTTGTTTGGAATCCTTATGATAAACTTCTTGTCAAACGGCAGGGAGTTCAACTCTTCTTTGATGAGTGCGGCCTTCATCTGCTCAATCACTGGTGGTATATTGTTTCTTATGGAACTGATTACACCAACTACAATTTATATATCAGTATTGGTTTGGGCAGGAAGTGTTGCGATTGGAAGTAAAAGATAAAAAAGTAAAAATCAAAAAACGCATAAAAATTTATAAAGCCTAATAGTATATTTCTACCAAAAAACTTGATTAGGCATTTCTCTAAATGCCATAATCCATTTCTTACAAAGCCGAAAGGGGAGGTAAAACAAAGTGAAACTCATGAATAAAAAGGGTCAAATCGAAGCTTTAGTTCCTTTAGTGATTTCGCTGGTGGTCATAGGAATACTGTTAGTTGTAGCATTCCTTGTATTTGCACAGGTTGCAGCTAACTCATCAGTCGCAGCAGATGGTAATGCAACAGCAGCAATACAAGCAGTGCAGGAAGCAACTGATGACATTCCAGGATGGTTACCAATAATTGTTGTTGTAGTCATAGGAGCTCTGTTGATTGGACTTGTCAGTTTCCTTAGGGCAAGAGCAAGATGAGAAAAATGAACAATAAAGGACAAATTGACGCTTTGCAACCACTGATAGTTGCTTTGGTTGTAATAGCTATTGTCTTGGTTGTTGGTTTTTTGATTTTTGCCGAAGTTCAGGATCAGATAGTCAGCATCGACAGTGTTGATGAAACAAACACATCAACTTGGAGCTATGGTTACAATTCATCACAAGATGTAACCAGCGCAATGGCAGACATACCAGGATGGCTTCCAATCATAGTCGTGGTTGTCATAGGAGCTCTGTTGATTGGACTTGTGTCATTCCTAAGAAAACAGGCGAGATAAAGCCAAAACTAAGGCAAATAAATTATTTTTTTCTTTTTTTGTTAGATTTAAGCATAAACAATTAAGAAACAGTAATGTTTAACACATCAGTAGGTATGAACCTTTCAGTCTCATACTTGTCAATACGAACAAAGCACATGCAGTTGTTTCGGATGAAAGCTGAATAATGCTTATTGCACTTTTTTATGCCTAACTCGTAGCCTTGCCTTGCTCCAACAAGCAGGGCAATGGCTATTAATATCGCAATTAAAATACACAGGATTAAATTATCTCCTTTATTTCTTTTTTTTTCTGATTTCATCTTCTTTCTGTTTCATCACATTAGCAAAGTAGTTGCCGTAAAAATTCATGCTACTCCAGATAGCTTTTCTGTATTGGTAAAATTTATAGGCAAAAAAGACGGCTATTATGCATAATATCCCGGCGTTTTGCATCAAATAGTGCCTCCGAACATCAGCTTTCCAATGAAATATCCAAAGTTGTTGAAAAAGTCCCTTCCACAGATGATAAAGTAAAAGCAAACCAATAAAATCATTATGCCAAGCTGAAACTCAGTCCAGATTCTGTTTCTGTAATATATGTAACAAAAAAGTATGAATGCCCAAATCATAGCCTGCTTTACAAATATTATCATTGTTCTTGCTGCTTCAGGGTGAACCTCCCAATCATTCATCTTTGCCTGAACAACATTTGCTTCCCTCAGTGCAGTCAACACTTTTGGTTGCTCCTTGACAACCATCAGGTTTGTCAAAGCTACTGCACCAAAGTTCATGATTATAATAAGCACAACAGCTATGTCCATTAGCCTGAACATAGCCTTGTGGCTTGAATAAAGCCGATTGTGCTCATTTCTCTGCTGCTGCCTTAACTCGTACCCTATTTGCTTTTTCCTGGCTTCAAGTGTTATTAACTCGTTCATTGTTCTGTGTGTGGCAACTCTTCTGCTACTTCCTTCTGCTCTGTCTGCTCTACTCTCTCTGCAAATTCTGTCTCATCTTTTGGTTCTATTGGTGGCAGTTCGTCAGGAATGTCCTGCTTTGGCGGTTTAAGGTTGTCCAAATACATCTCAAGCTTCTCATCCATCAGCCTGATTATGTCATCCTTGAACTTCCTGCTGCTGTAAACATACCAGACCAACACTACAACAACTGCCAGTGCCACTGATGCAACAACAAGGAACGAAAGCGTTATGCTGTCTGCTGTTATTACCATCTTACTCCTCCACAACTATATTCTTATCTTCTTCTCTGCCTTTCTCTGCTTCCTTTGGTTTCTCTTCCTTTGGCTTTGTTTCCACTTCTGCCCTTAGTTTCTCAAACAGAGCAAACTTTGCCTGTCCGTTTGTCACTTTCAGAAACATATTGAGCTCTTCATCCCTGCTCAACACTTCCAAAAGCAATGTTTTTTCTTCTTTGTTCAATTGCATTTTTTTGCCTCCTAATATTTTAATCTGAATTGAATAATACCATGATGCCCCATATTATTGTTATGGCACATGCCATCAACGCCCAGTATGGATTTCTTAGTCCAACTATTCCTATTATTATGAATACTAAGCCTTTGAGTTTCATTGATTATCCAACTCCCTCAGCCAATCAATGATCCTGTGGATGTTGAACATGATTGTTCCGCCAAAAACTATTACAATCAATATTACAAGCTTCTGGAAAAAGTCAAGCTGGATATTTGGTGGTTCAATCATTTTGCTTTTCCTTTATAATTGCCTTGATTATTGCAATGGTCTTTCTTATTTTTTTGAGGTTAAATTTTGTTTCACGAGTGTAATTCATCCTTCGCTTGCTGCCACTCATAAGGCTGATTGTCTTTTTTATCAATTCTTTCTGCTGTTCTTCCAACCTTGATTTCAGCTTCTCAATGCTAAGCTCACGCAGTTCATTCTTTAAGTTGTTGAATGTGTGTTTGTATTCTTGGTCCATTTTCTTTTATTTTGTTAAAATTAAAATTTTTCTTATCATTTTTACATAACTTGAAGTTGTACAATATGATTCAGCAGTATATTTAATATTTCTGTGACCTAAAAACTTAGATAATAATTCTATTGGCATTCCATTATCATAATAAAACACAGCCCCAGAATGTCTAAGTGAATTAAGGTTAATATCTTTCTTTAAGACTTTTTTTGATAATTTTTTAATTTTTTTTTCTATTGACCTTACCCCAAGAATTTTAAAATTATCGGTCAAAAACTCATTTGTTTGTTTGATTATTGGATTAATAATAGGAATAACCCTGTTTTTTATTTTTATTAATCCTCTTTCAATATCAACATCTTTTTTCTTAATATTAGCAATCTCATTTGCTTTCAAACATAATAAGAAACCAAGTTTAATATAAAATTTAGTATCCTCATTTTTTGATTTAGAAATTAATAAATTAAACTCTTCAAAACTTATGATATTTAATCTGTTTCTTTTTTCTTCATAATAATTTACTCTCACAAACTCTGGGGTATTAATATCCCCCTTTCTATGAACTTTAATATGACATTTGTAACAAATAGTGATTAAATCATTTAAAGTTTCATTAAATAAATTATTATAAGTAATATGGTGAACTATTAAATCTTTTTTAGAATTACAGAACTGACAAGTATAATTATCCCTATTTAGAACTTTTCTTCTTAGAATGTTCCACTTTTTACTTTTTATATATTTCTGAAATTTTTCTCTCTCATTCATTTTACAACTCTTTTAACACAACATCACCATCCATTTGCATATTGAAAGCCAATACTTTGCCTTTTTTCCAACCTTTGAGCTTCATAATCTCAAAAGGTATTGTAATTCTATATTGCTTTTTACCAGTTATTTTTTGTATACTTTCTTGAATCTTAGGCATTTTATTATATTCCTCCTATTAATATTTTAATAGTATTATGGTAATACTAACTAATATATAAATGTTTCCTTTTAATTAACCCCAATCACCAATCATCTACTAAAATAAGATATTTAAATGAAAACCAAACACAAAAGAATAATAAAACAAGAGAGATATACCAATATTCCCACCCATAAGCAAGTAACATATCAGTATGTTTTCCAGCCTGTTGGAATATTTCTTCAAACATTTTAGTCATTTATTAATGGCTTTTTTTCTATTTCTTCCCTTAAATCTTCAGATGATAAGTCAGAATACCACTCAAGTATTGTTTTGATAGTATCTCCAGTATTCTGCTGAACAAACTTAATATCCCTTCCTGCTTTCCTGCTCAACCTAATGAAAGTATGCCTCAGCCAATGAGAGCCAACTATGTGAGCATAAGGAAAATCTATCTTTTTGCACCATCTTTTTAATATCCTGTTAGCTGTCTTTTCAGAAAAAGGAAACAATCTCTTGTCCTTAATGCCTTCTATCTGCCTCTGCTTGAGCCACATCTTCAAGCTTGACCTTACAAACTCCGGCCAATATACAAATCTCCACTTATCTTTCTTATGATCGTAAGTATATGTCCTGTTCTCTTTCCAGTCAATATGCACAATTTCTGTGTTAACAACATCAGAAACCCTCAGGCCTGTCTGGCTGTGATACAAGATATATGTCCTGTCCCTTATATCATCAACTACTTGGTATAACTTTTTCAAATATTGCTGTGGAATATACTTGTCCCCTTTGCTGATTTTATTAGACACTACTAAAGATTTTTCTTGTTTTACATCATTTTTTTGCATCATTTTCATATATATTGTCCGATTCGCTGGTAGAAATGGACACCCTATTTCTCATAAAATTGTGCTAAGGATACCCACAAATTTATTTATGGGAATGCCTTTCCTCCATTAGTTTATCAATAAAATTACATGCTTGTTTTAAACATCCAGAACTCCAATCAGTTCTTTTGTCTATTTCTAAAACATATTGTCTCCATCCACCTGACCATAATATTACTGCAAGAATATCATCTTGATTGCTTTTTGGAACTACTGCATACTTCTTTGTTTTGCCTTTGTGTTCCAATTCTCTAAACATTAAGTATTCTTTTTCTACCATTTGGAAACCCCACACTTTAGTGTAATTTATTTTGGGAGTGTGTCATTCAATCACCTAAATTCTTGCCAACCTTTATGTTATATTTCTTGTCATACTCAAATGTGAACATTGCATTGCAGTTCCTGCACCGCAGGTTGCCTAACCTTGTTCTTGTCAATCCACGCTGTCCGATTGCCCCGCAAGCAGGGCATTCTGGGTACTTATACCTCCAGTTGTTGTTCCTCTTTGCTATTTTTATCACCTTCCCTTTTGTCTTTTAATGCATCTATTATCGTGATGCTGAACTTCTTTTTCTTGTGCTTCAAAATGTCCTGCACTTCCTTGAGCGTGAATGATGTGTCTGGGAAATATATGCCGTTGATGGTTGTCATTTTACAAACTCCTTCATACTGGCCTGTTTCTCATCAAACCTTTTCAGGCACTCTTCCATTGCCCTGATGCCGTTCTCATTGTTCAGTGCCTTGTATTTCGCAAGCAGTTTAAGGTAGTGGTTTTTGTCGTGCATTTTACTCTCCCAAATTAGTTTCTGGATGTGTTAGATAGGCTTTTGATATTATTAATCCACCAATTAATATTCCAACACAAGCAATAATATTTCTAACCCAAATATACCAAACAGGATTGGTATTAATTGACATAGCAATTATCATAACTATTACCCAAAAACCAGATAACACAAAAATAAATGCAAAAACATTCTCCGTAAATCCATATTTTTCCATACTTTTTTTTATCATTTTACCTCTTCTATTGCATCAACAAGCCTTTCAAGGTCAAGCCTGCTTAACCTGCTCCAGTTGAAATCTGTTTTAAGCTGCTTGTTCAATTCTTTCATCAGCTGTTTTCTTGTTTTTTTCATCTTTCATCCCCTTGCATACCATGTATATTACGCTGACTGCCCCGAAGCAGAGCAGGAAAAGCTCAAGGTTGGCTTCGCCGTAACGGTTTATGTGTATCATCACTGACTTGTCTGGCGAAGTGTATGCCACTGCAAAAGTCATGAACATGGTTACAAAGCTTGCCATTACAATGCTCCATGAAAACCACTGCATGAAATACTCAATCTTTTGCTTTAGTGCCATTTTTCTCCAATAGCCTTGCCCAGCTCTTGTAAAACTTCTCTTGTTCGTCATTGTCCTGCATTATGAGCTCTTCATAATCAATCATTCTTGTTGCTCCTTTTTCTCATCTTGTCTCTCAAAGCCATATAGCATTTGTACTCAAAAGGGCATCTCTTGCAGATAAGGCTTTTGTCGCTGTGTTGTTCTGTTCCGAAGCACAAAGGTTTTTGTATTTCCATTTTAATCCCAATATATTGCAATAGCTTTTTTTAGTGGATTTCCAGTTTCAACATCTATTTTAGTGCATCCCACATAACACCTACCAAAACCAAAAGTTGGGCATATCTTTTCTTTTAATCCTACACCAGGGCAATCATACATTGTTCTTTTTGCATCAAGTGTATCAATTGTTATGTGGAAATGTGAAAAAAACCAAAAAAAGATAATTATTGTAACAAGTATCAAAGAAATTGTTGCCATAGTTCTTGTTTCCATCTTCAATACCCCAGCTCTTCTTTTCTGATTTCCTTGTACAGCTCAAACAAGCCCTTGATCAGTGCCTTCATTTCATTCTTGGAATAAGCCTTGTGAGTTCCTGCTGCAATGACTGCTGCGTTGTTTATTGCCATGCCCAAGCTGAACCTGTCTGCCTGCTCTACCTTGTAGTCATGGACTGTTTTGCTTGATTCTCTTAAGCTCATCTTCAATACCTCCATATCTTTTCTTGATTATTATATTGCTTATATAATTGAATATTATAAAAGTTAGTATAGCAACAATAAAACCCCAATAAATTTCATTTGCAATTATATACATTGTAAGTGCGGCAAGCAGGCAGAAAACAAACAGGCTTCCTGCAAAAATTGCTATTTTAACCTCAAAGTTTGTAGGTTCTCTTAATGGCATTTAGCATTCACCTTTTTTAGTTTTTCTTCTAATTTTGTAATTCTGTCCTCGTGGTCTTCAAGCCATTGCTTTAATTCATCTTGGCTTATAGGAATATAGTCTTCCACTTTAATCACCCTCACTTTCCTTTTCCTTTTCTGAAGTTGAAAGGTGGCGTTTCTTTACTTCTTCAATATGTTCAACTAATTTATTCCAAGCATCTTCAATAGTTTCGCATTCATTAGCTTCAGGGCATTTCAAATCATCAAACACTTCTTTCTTTGCTTCCATCTCAAATTGTTCAAGTAATTTACTTCCTTCTGACATTACAATATTCTTTTGTAAGTAACCTATCAATTTTAGTTTTATTGCATCTTTTTTCATATTTTCACCTTTCAAAGTTTTAATTGAACTGAATACCAAGGGGTAGTTATTTTTTGCCCCCTTATTATTTCTTTAGTTTCTTCTCTAAATCGCCGTACTTTGCCTTTATCTGCCTTAGTTCCTTGTGGTTGGGGTTTCTTATTTTGTTGGAATATCCAAGTATCAAATATCCTTCTTGGATGTCATAATACACTGGTCTATGGTCTATTTTACCTATGTACTTTCTTGGCTCATATTTGTGTTTGTACAGGTCATTCATTTTTATGCCTCCATAATCAAAAAAATAAAGGGCAAATTGCCCTTTATTCAATCAGTAATCTAAAAAATCCCTCTGGTGAAGTAAGACACTTTACTTGATCCCCTACTTCAGGCAGCTTATTGTAATATTTCTTGTACTTGCCTAAGTTGCTGTTAGAACTAAATACTGTCTTGTCGCCTTCGTTCTTGTAGTTGAACAGCTTTGAAAACTCATACTTCTGCCCCATGTAATTTACTTCTATGTGAACATTGATTGCTGGACTGTTCACATCTCCTTTCCAACCGTCCAAATTCTTCACAAAGTCTGAGGTCTTGCCATCATCAATATTCACGATTACGCCTACTGTAGATATACCTGCCCCTAAACCTTGTTTCTCTTCGCTTTTTTGTGGGTTATACATTGTATTTATTCCTCCATATTTTTTTCATCTGTTTGATGAACATTACCTAAATAATGATTGATTATTCCTTTTATGGCCATGTTCTTTGAAGAATAATTATGTTTTTTCATATAGGCCTTCAAAAGTTCTTCTTCCTTTTCATCCAAAAATAACAGTACTTGCATCTTAATTTCCTCCGTTTAATGTGTTATTATTATAATAATCATAATAACTATTTAAATATTTCGCTACTCCAAAACAACCTTTGGAGTATACAAGCAAAGTCCAAAGCAGGCAGAAAAAGAGGTGAATGGGGGTATTGGTATAGAATACCTCCAGAAAACTGCTTGCTATTTTGGTTTGCTTTCATCTGTTGAACCTGCAATTGACTTTTGGGCAAGTGTAACGGTGCTTTAAGTGCGGGATCAGCTTTCTGCCGCAGATTGGGCATTTGGTTGAGCTACTCAGTTTCCAGATGAAAATTTTTAGTGAATCAAGCATTTTGTACCTCCAGCCTTGCGATGGCTTTTGCTCAAGGGTTAATTACCACAAGATATTGTTAATTACCACAGGGTATTTTTCATTACAACTTTTTTGCTGATTTTGGTCATTTTTCTGTTTTCAGATTTTTTCTTATTTTCTCAAAATCTTGCTGATTTCTGAAATTCATATATGAATGCGGTAAAAAAATGTCACACTTGGCACACTTGCCACCCCACTTCAACCCTATAGTAAACATTTTCTTTTATATAAGGGTAAAATGGGGTGGCAAGTGTGGTAACCGTGGCATTATAAAACCTCTTCAACTTCAGCAATATCCACTTTTCTTTGAACATCTACCCAGTACCAAACCCTATTATTCCCTTCTTGAATCCTATCTGGATAAGCCCCATTGTATTCCATTACTCCCTTTATGGTCTTGTCTCCTTTTGGCCTTCCAAGATTGTTCTGTTTGCACCAGTTGACATAATCTTTCCTTATCAAGTCTTTTTCAGTGCGGCCTTCACCAAACACTAACATTTCATTACAATACGCCTCAAAGCTGTTAGACTTCCTTATATACATCTTTTTTATTTGGTTAGTGCTTTTGTTATAGCTGAAAAAACCTTGCTTCTCAAGCCGTTTAAAGCCCTCTATAGCCCAATTAAGCAAACCCGAAAGTTCCTGCCTTGTTGTGATTTTCTTTATTATGTCTGGGTCTCTTAACTTTATATTGCCATTTTTGCCATCCATATCCTTTTCATCAACAAATTTCATAGGGTAATTGATTAATATGATTCTATCATAAAAAGCATCACTGCCATCATAACTTATTGGGAGCTCATTAAGGCCAAATATTAATTTTGCATAGTTTGTGAATTTAATTGGTTCTAAGAATTTTCTGTTTGCTTCCTGTAAATCTCCTCCGCTTAATGATTTGAGTATATTTGAGTTGGTTATTGCATTCTTTCCTATATCTCCAGAAATGTTAATTAGTTTCTTATGCAATGAAACCTTTGTAAACTCATTGTTTGAAAGATCATCAATAGAAACTTCTGAACAGTTTTCAATACCTATAAGGCTTTTGAGCAAATTAAGTGTAACACTTTTGCCGTTTCTTCCAACTCCTTCCAAAATAAAAATATGATGGTATTTATATTCTCTTAACAAAGCAAAACCAAATATTTCCTGCATTAACACAATGTCCTCCTTTGAACTAAGTACCTCGCTAAAGAATTTCTTGCATTCAGGACAATCTGCACTTTCATCAAAATAAACAGGAAGCTTTGCAAAAAACTTATATTTTGGGTCAAAATCCATTAACTGGCCACTTTTTAAGTTTAAAATACCATTTTCGACAGGGATTAAGTATTCTGGCTTTGTTTCTTTGAATAAATCCTCTTGTTTTATATAACTCCTTATTTTTATTTTTTCACATACTTGGTTTATAAAATAAGTTGTGTAATTCTCATTAAGTATGTTATCAACATACTCTTTTATTGTTGTTATCCCTTCTGGAATATATATCCCATTTTGGTATATCCAAACTTCAGGATTTTTGTCGCTTCTTGTTGTATAAACTTTGTGTTCTTTTAAAAAAAGATTTGCCAGGAGTTCGGCAGCTTTCTTTTTCTTATTCAAAATCATTAATTGGATTATATTCTGCTTTGTTATTTCAGAATCATTGTTTTGTTGTTTTGTCTCTTTCTCGTTAATAAGGCCTTTCTTAACAGCAAGATTATATGCAACCTCCAGAGCTTTTTTATCCCCTTTAATCTTGCTTAGCCCTCTGCCCTTGTGTGGTGTTCCTGCATCTTCGCAGCTGGCATATCCAGCTTCAACGCAAAGGTATTGCACAGCATTAAGAGAAACCATATGCCGCCAGCAGTGGCCTAATGAACCATCACTGCTTAAACTGAAATTACTCCTCGTTTCACTTTCATGCAATGGATGGCTTACTCTTTTGCTCTGCGGAATTAATCCAACAATATCAGAAACCTTTAATTTGAACAACTCATCATATTTTCCGCTTGTATAACCCTTAAATTCCTCTTTCTGCTTTATTTTAGTCTCAATTTCAATGTTTTCCCTTTGCTTATCTTTAAAGAATTGCGGCAAGTCTTCAAAACTCATTAGTTTTGGCTGCAAGGCATCCTTAACTGTGTAATAACCGGCATCTTGGTTATTATTGTTTTCAGTAGGCACAAAAGAGCCAGGTGATAGTACATATTGGTTATTACTCCTCATTTCTCCGGAATCTGTCGGCATGTTGATTTTTGCAGTGTCATCCTTGTTCCATCCAAAGAAATGCCATCCTTCTCTTTTCCTGCTTGTTACTGTTAATGTATTTTTTGGCAACTGGTCAAAATATTTTTTATCATCAATATCTCCAATAATTAAAATATCATCTTTTCTTGCACTTATTCCAATGTTATAGCCTTGCTTTATGTGTTCAATGCATTGCTCCTTGCTTAATCTTGCTGATTTATGATGCCAAGAACCATTGCTTGATTGGTCTATTCTTAATATGGCTGTTGGGCTTGGGTCTTTTCTGTTTGGCTTGCATGGAAAAAACCAAGGGGTATAATCTTCTGGAGCATTCTGCATAAGTAAAGCATAAAACTTTTCAAATTCCTGAATGCATTTATTTATATCTTTCTCCATCTGACATTCCACATAGTTTTTCTTTTTCTTATGTTATACTCATAAGTTTGATAAAATATTTTTGGCATTGATTTAATACCATCTAAACAAGAAGATAATAAAATTCCTACACCAGGCTCAAATGTTTTGCCTCTGCCACTCCTTCTCCATTCATCCCATAATGTTCTTAAGAATTGTTTTGACTTATTATATTCATAAGGCGGTTCATTTTTAGCTTGTTGTAATACTTTATGCCATTCTTCATCATTAGGGTATGATTTTATTTCTGATTCAAATAAATGACCATTTATAGAATGTTTTGTGGCAATTATAAAAAAATTAATGTCTATTTTTTTTCCTTCAATATAATATTTTACTTTATTTTCCTTATATTCCTTTAGATATGTTGTAATTATTTTAGCTGCACTATAAATATTTTTATCACATATTGCTGGTTTTATTTCAATAGCACCATACTTGTTAAGAATCTGAGAATAGATAATCATGTCCGGCTTTTTTCTTGACTGACCTTGAACTTTGAATATGTTTTGGTTATTAAGTTCTTTTATTTTTCTGTTATACCATACTTGAACCCCATTTGATTGTAACCAGCTACTTAACATAATTTCTGCTGTTACCTCAGGTTTCACTATTACCACCCCTTAACTCAATTCTCCTTACATCAGAGAGCCTTAATGCCTCAGTCTTATCATTTCTTTTAAGAACAAGATGAGTTGGTGTAATATCAATCAAAAATCCTTCCTTGGACTTAGGGTATGGGCTTGGAGGATCATCAACTATAACATTTATTTTCTTGTGCAGAAACTCTTTCCAGCTTTCCGTTTCTTCCATATTACCAACTCTTTTTCCAAAACTCAAGGAATAACTTGTAAAGCATAACTACTATTTATACTTTTTCTTTTCCTTCTGTTTTGCTTCGTAAGCCCACAGGGTTTTCCTAATCTCGCTTGGCTTTTCGCTTAGTATTTCGTACCACATCTTAGTTTGCGAACTTATTTAATTTATTTTGATTTCCCCATTTCTCTTCAATCTCTTTTAGT
Source organism: uncultured Methanosarcinales archaeon (assembly GCA_964519225.1). Classification (GTDB taxonomy): domain Archaea; phylum Nanobdellota; class Nanobdellia; order Woesearchaeales; family B54-G15; genus B54-G15. Next base: position 17,403 of record CAZFJK010000010.1, read on the forward strand.
TTAAAATTAGGTCTAAATTCAACAGGGCTATCTTTTTCATATTGTTTCAACTTTTTCCAAAGTTTAGGGTAATCTTGATATAAAACCCTTAAAGAATCTTTATTTTGTTTAGGGCATAACCAACAACCCAATCTTTTAAATTTTTTATATAAATGGCTTGCTAATCCTTTTTCTTTGAGATAACTTAAACATTTCTTTTCAGTCCAACCCCAATCAATTAAAGGATACTTTAGATTTTTATTGTTTAGTTGTATTCTATGTTTTTCATCTGATGCAATACCTAAATAAACAATATTCCCTTTACAAAACTTATTTAATTGCCACATTTTTAAATCCCTATTACACCAATCAACAATATGAACTTTTGGAAATCCCCTCATATTTCCTTTATTATGTCCTCTAACTCTTTTCCCATAAAACCTTTGATCCCAAGTATATTTAGATTTTAAAATCTTAATCTTTCTTCCAATATAATTTTCAACTTTTTTAATATAATCATAAAGTTCTGGAAATTCTAATCCTGTATCAGCAAAAACTATTTCATCAATAGGCATATTCAATTCAATCATCCTGATTAGCATGGCTGTTGAATCTTTACCACCACTAAAACTTACAATATGTTTCATTTTCTTTTGCTTTTATCTTTAATTTCCTCTTCAAGTTCTCTTATCTTTCCCATCAGGTATGCAATTAAATCCTTGTCTCTCTTGCATCTCAGGTTTGCACCAACCAGCAGGTCAGCCATTTCTTTCTTGCTGAACTTCTCAAGTATTTCTTTTTTGGTTATTTTCATTCTTTTGCCTTGAACTGAATGTCATACAGCCCTGACTTCAACGACTTGTATAATGTGAATGTCCTGCCGTCAAAAAGCTGTCCGTTCTCAATCACTATTTCAAAGCTTTTCATTTTAAGCCAGCAACTCTCTCATGCCCTTGAAACAGCCTTGACTGATGTACAGCGGAATAAATCCTTGCTTTCTCACAAACAGCTTCGTGATTCTAAGCCAAATCGGTTTCCTTCCATACTTAATAACTCTCATTCAAATCACCCCTTAGCTGTGCCTTAAGCTTATTCATCTGAGCCTTAAAGCCGCCTGCCGTTGTTATTCCACCTATTGACCTATTCTCAAGGTTTATGTATATTTTGTCTTTCACTTCCATTCATACCACCTCTTTTTACTTTTACTGAACTCTTGCACCGAGGGCATGTAGCATAGAACGGGCTCTTGCCTTTATAGTTCCACTCATACGTGCATTTTGGATTCTTGCATTTCAGTAACATAGTAGGTAGTATGTAGAGCAACTATTTAAATCTTTCGGTGTTGCAGTATATAGGTTATAGTAAATCTCAATTTTTGCGAACAAAATAACAATATGCTATATAGAGATTTAATATAAACATTCGCAAAATAGTTCTTATGCGAACGCTGTTAAGCCACAGGATCAATCTCTCCTTCCCAATATTTGTACAGCTCAACTTTGTCAAACAGGTTAAGCTTGGCAAACCATTTGTTTAATTGTTTGTTGTTCATTTTACTATACTTGTATAACTATCATACCTTTTCATATTAAAATCATCATACTTCATCATACCTTATCATACTTCATCATACTTTTTATAAGTTATAATAAAATAGACTCGCCGGTTCGCTTCAAAACCTTATTTTTCTTAGGGATTTGACACATTTGGTGCAATTATGAACATTTCTTGTTCCTTTTTCTCCCTTTCTGCCTCTTCAATTGGCTTAATCTTTTCCTCTGCACTTTTCAAAGCGTGATAGAAGTAAGAACGGTGTCTTCCAAGCTTTTTAGACATCTCTTCAAGTTGCCTTGGCGTATGAAACTTTGCAATCTCCAAAAACTTTTTTGTTTCGGTCAATATCTTCACATTTTCCTTGGTGTGTCTTGATTTAAACCTTTTTAGTGATTCTTTCTTGAGTTTTTCATAATCTTCTCTGTTAATTGGCCATTGGTCAACAAATCTTCCTATAAAATCTGCCTTAACTATTGAATAGCTTTTTCTTTTTATGGTTTTTGCTTTGTCATATAGTTTTTCTTTTTTCTCCCTGTTAAAGAGTTGGAATCTTCCTCTTTCAAACTTTACAACAGGTCTTTTTTCCCCTGTGTGATACAAGTCAACCATTTTTTTCTTTTCTGACCTATATACATTTATTAAAAACTCACTTCTTGCGACAGCGATGTCTTCTTTCAATCCAAAGAAGTCTGGAAGCACCAAAATAAAAATGTGATTTAATTGTCCACATTCCGAAAAAAAATCGATTATATCCTGTTGCGGTCTCTGCAATGCCTTAGTCGTTGCAAGGCTTTCCCTTGCTTCATCGTAATGATTTATAAAATATTTTGGTTTTTCTAATGCTTCTGTTATCATTAAAGTGCTGTCAAAATAAACTTGATGAACAGAATAAGCTTTTTCATTTAATTTAAGGTTTTTGAGTGCAGCTCCAAGGTATGCGCCAATTGTCATGGCAAGAACTGACTTACCAACCCTGACCATCCTGTCACCTGTGATGAGAATTATAAAATCCCAGTCTTTTTTAATGTTGTAAACAAGACTGTCGAGGGCTGTTGCCAAGTAACCGTCAATGTAGAATTCCTTTCCTTCAAACTCAAACTTCATGCTATCACCTTTCTCTATTATCTTGAAGCTAATGCAAACCGAGCATCCTTTGCCTTGGGTATATTCATTCCATACCTCTGCTCAAGATTTCTCAAGTCGGATTCCCACAAGTCAAAACTTTCAATCAGTGCTCTTGGAATCTTTACTCCATTCTTGTTTTGTTTGCTTAATATTTCTTTCAGCTTGTAATAATTGTCAGTGATTATTTTCAGTTTTGGTCTCATTTTTTCTTCATCCTTCGGAGAAATAACTGAAATCAATTCCAAGAAATAAGCTTTAAGGAATTTGAATTTCATGATGTAATCTTCACGCACAGTTGCTATGTCAAGCCCCTGCTTAATCTGGTGTATGCGTTCAAGTGTAGCCAAGGCAGAATTAAAAGTCGATTGCTGATCCTCATTAGAAATATATGAATCCATTTTTATGCCTAATTTAATTAAATATTGTTTAGGTTTATAAATCTAACGATTTTTTTCAGTCAGATTTATAAAGATTAAAATTATTGTAATATTTTGTAATACACTTTAAGGGGTGTTTAGCATACCAAAATCAAAACTGCTTAGTGTCCGTCTGCCAATAAACCTTGACAAAGAACTCTCTAAATTCTCAAAGAAAAGCATGTTCTCCCGTTCCCTGATTGTAAAATTATCTCTCAAAAAGTTTCTTGGTGGTGCTAAATGAGCAAAGAAGGCAGGGAACAATACAGAAGGGATGTTGCAAGAGCAGCAAGGACTCCAAGAAGCAGAGGTGGGACTGGTGCAGAAACTTTGCCAGGTGGAACAGGGGCAAGCGGCAGAACTGCAAAGGGGGAAAAGGTTGTTTACTATTACAATCCAAAGACAGGCAAGGCAACTTACTGGGTCGGCTCTGGAAAACCACCTGGAAGTGGCTGGCAGTCAATTGGTGGAACAAAACCAAAGGGCTGGATTGGCGGACAGGCAAGAGGCGTTGCCACGGACATTGACAAGGAAATTGGTATTTCAAGGATAAAAGAGATTCAGGCAACTGGCAAGTATTATTATGATCCTGTTACAAAAGTAGCAACCACAAGGTCTGTGGAAGGCCAGACAGGCATGACAAAGTCAGAGGTTCTGACTGTGATAAGGCATATGCCAAGGAAAACAAAAGTTGAATACAAACAAGCATACCAAGAATATTTAGAATCAAAGAAACCAACACCAAGAGTTGAACCAAGAGTAAGAATTGAGCCAAGAGCAGAAGTTCCATCATTGGCAGAAGGAATAAGATTTGGGAGACCACCACCAACAATACCATTAGCACCAGTAAGAAAACCAGGGCCACAAGAAACTGTTTTGCCTTCTTATGCAGGATTGCCAATCTATGGAATAAGACCACCAAAATTAGATGTTTCAAAAGAAATACAAAAAGGAACTTTTGTTATACCAACAAGAGTAACACCTAAAGAAACAATATCAATACCTATTGAATACAAACCACCTTATAAGTTTGATATAACTAAGGTTACCCCCATTGATATAAAGAAAATTAAAGCAGTTGATATTGGTGTTGACATAACTAAAGTTGCAAAATACAGAAAGGAAAAAGTTACTTGGGAAAGCAGAAGGGAAATCGAAAAAGCACTTGAAGAGTCTAATGTTCAGCTTTTTAAACAGATGTCAAGGGGTCAGACAAAATCAATGAAGCAGTTATCTGACATAAGAATTGGGGAGCAGGTTGAAAGAAATATAACAGAATTTTATGCTAAAGAACAGGCAAAGGTTGCAGCAACTTTTGCTGGGACTATGATTGGGGTAGGTGCATTAGGTCAGGCAATCCCAGCAGTTGCAGCAGCAAAAGTTCCAATAGTAAGCCAGATGGCAAGGTTTTCAATCAGCCCAGCTGGCTCTAAGGTAATTACTGGAATGTGGGGAGTAAGTCTTGGTTACAGGGGATATAAGCAAAAAGAATACTTTGAGCAGGGAGACTTTGAAAGGGGTATGTATGGTCTTTCAATGCTTGGTGCAGAAGTAGCTGGTGTTTATGGTGCAGGAAAGTGGCTTACTGCAACAGAGGGAAAGCCAATCACAAAGTTGTACAGGCAGGCATACACAAAATTTAAAACACCTTCCTTTGAAAGAAGTATAGCAAAGTGGCAGAAAGAAATCACAGCAAAGGACTGGGCTTATATGGAGAAAAGAGGTTTCCTGCCCATCAAAGGAAAGCCACAAAGAACTTTATTTGGGGAACCAATATCACCAAAGGAAATAAGAATTGCAAGAAAAGCAGCAGGTCTTGATACAGGATATTTTGGGATGGAAGTAAGATACAGACCTTCTTACGACAGAACTTTTGTGCAGACACACCTTAAAGATATGTCAAAAATAGGGATAGACTTTAGGTATAAACCGCCAAAAAGAATTAAATTAACCAGTGTAAAGGATATGGAACTGAAAGGGTACAGCAAGTTGTATGGTTATGAGAGTATCTTTGGAAAAAAGCCAGAAGGTATTTTGGGATTGCAGCCGGAAAAGTTTATTTTCAAACAAGAACCTATTAAAACATCATCATGGGAAAAACTACAAGCAAGAGTTATTCCTGGTTATAAAACTACACAAACATTGTTAGTTAAGCCAACTCAAAAAGTAACAAAGTATGACAGGCCATTCTACTTAAAAAAACCAAAACTTCCAAAGCCAGTAAAACTTGGCAAGCCAACTCCAACAACTCCAACAATTAAAGCAATAACAAAACCAAGCAAACCATCAAAAACAATGGGAGATATTATCGGCGGAACAATGGATGTAAGTCCTGTTGTTGTTTCGGTACCTAAGCCAGCGCCAGCAGAGGTTATTGGAACTATACCAGGCGGCACAAGACTGGCAGGTGCATTGGTGTTTGGTGGTTTTAGAAGTATGAGGGATTGGACTAAATCATTCTCAAGGCAGTTTGGTGATGCAGGGCAGAGAGCACGGCAGGGGGCAATAGCAAGGCAAAGCACAAAGTTTTCTCAGGCATTGGACAAGGCCGCAAGGGAAATAACAAAGGCACCAACAGAACAGATACCTAAAGTTGCGCCTAAATTAAAACCAAAAGTTAAGACCTTGCCAAAACTTAAACAACCAACAAGACAGATACCAAAAATGAGGCAGCCTGTTCCAACAAAGCCTTTATATCCATATCCAAGTTATCCAATACATAAAGAGCCAGAGCCACCAATAATTCCATTAAAACCAAAACTTCCACTTTTGAAGTGGCCAAGAGGAATGTTTTATCCAAAAGCAAAAAAAATAAAAAAGGTCAAACCATTCCATAAATATATGCCAAGCTTAGTAGCAGGCTTTAAAAAGATAACCGCTCCTAAAATACCAAAAATAATAACTGGCTTAGGGATAAGACCAGTTGTGAGGAGGAGATTATGAAAATTATTTTATGCTGTTTATTAATATCATCTTTATTTTTATATGGGTGTAAAAAACAGGAAGAGATGAATGTTGATGAACTGCTTGCAAAATACAAGCAGGATAACAAACAAGATATTATAAAATGTTATAATGATTACCCAAACAATGCAGAAAGTTTTTGTAATTGTTTAGGAGGATATGCAATATTAAATTTCCCAAGAACTAAAATCTTTTGTGGGAACACCAAAATAGAATTACCTTATGTGGAGGTTAATAAAATATTATCTTAGGAGGGCATAAAACATGGCATTATTCGGGCAAAACAATCAGGAAAGGGCACAGAAACAGATGTTTGATGCAGAGCTTCAGGCAAGCAGGGAGGAGAACGCAGTCAAGTATTCAGATGTCGGCGACGAGGTTTACTTCGCACAGAAAGAAAAGAATGAGGACTTGACGAAATGGCAGCAGAACCTGAAGTCAGAGATTGAATTGACAATACATGACTTGAAGAGAGAGGTTGAAGGGGAAGACGGCTACAAGCCGATGGTCGGCGAGTACATCAGGACAGATGAGCAGGGCAGAAAGCATTACAAAAGAGCCAAGCCGATGATGAATGACTTGGGAATCAACATGTTCCGTGCGTCAATAAGGCCGCTGACAAGCAGGAACTTGATGATGTCAAACTACAATGAAGACAAGATATTTGTCAAGCTTAGGTCAATCATGTTTACTTTCATAAGCCATTTGGCATACCACTATAAAACCTATGAAATTGATGTCGGCGACCTTTCAATAATTGTAAGGATGTTCAAGGACATTGCAGAGCCGGCACACTGGCGTTGCTTGAACAACGGGGAAAGGACTTACCTCAACACAATCAACAAGAGGGTTGAGGCAATCACTTATGGCCAGCCGCAGCAGGGACAGCAAAGGAAAGGTTTTTTGCAGGGGCTGATGGGTTAAATTAATGGAGGAAATAAAAATGCCAAGAAAAGGATATGGAAAAAAGGATGGCTCACAACGGGGCTATAAGGAAGGAGGTCGGGGCAGGAACAGGACAAGCACCTGCAGGCATCCAAGCAGGAGGAAAAGAAGATGAAATACCCTAAAAGAAGCAAAAGAAAAATGTCTTACCATGGCAGAGTTGGCAAGCCATTAATCCATAAAGCAGATTCAGGCAGGACTTATGTTATGGTTCGTGCTAAGGGCGGTGGAACCAAGCGTTTATACAAATACAAAAAATACATGAGGTAAAATGAGAAGAACAAGGTTTACAATCCTTATGGAAAAGATAATGGTTACTTGTTACTCTCTTATAATTTGTTTAAGTGCTTTCTTCTTTGCACTTTCAAGACAAATTTATTTTATTTATACATTAATTATTGGTTATGTATTCATGGATTTTATTAAAAAAAATAATATACGGAGGTAAACTAAAATGGGATATGTAGTAAAATTTAGGATGAAACCAAAGAAAGGTTTTTTCAAGAAGAGTTATGGAACTTTATCTATGGTAAGTAGAAAAACCTTTACAACAAGAAAAGCAGCATTGGATGAAGCTAAGAAGTTGAAGAAAGAACATAAATATAAGAGATATAATTTTACCACAAAAGTGGTAAAGAAATGAAAAAATTAGCCAAGGATATTGGCCAAAGAAAAGAAAGCGGAGGAAGAAATGAACCCAATCCAAAAGATGAACAAGAAGCTCGACTCAAAGGCAGCAGTTGATTTGAGCAGGAACTTTGTAAGAAGGTATAAGAAGAGCAAACCAAAACTGCCAAGAATACTCAAAACTAAATAGGAGGTAAACCAAATGGCATTATCAAGAAAAAGTTGGAAATGGATTGATGCATACGAAAAAGCAAGAAAAAAGTATGGTGTGGCTAAATCAAGAGCAATCGCCAACAGAACAATAAAAAGAAGAAAAAAAAGATAAAACATTCACAATAAAAAAACATGGAGGTAATAAAATGCCATCACAAAGTGCAATACAAAAAATGAATAAGTTGTTAGACAATAGGAAGTTTAGACTGAAAGATTCTGACAAGGATGGGGTGCCAGACATGTTTGATTGTCGACCGCACAATCCAAGAAAGCAAGGGATTATTCATGATATTAAAAAGAAAGTTGGTGCTAAGGTTGAGTCTATAAAGCAGAGAAGAAAGGAAGAAGCAGTTGAAAGGGAAGTTAGAGAAGATATGGCACGCAGGGCGGCTGCTGAAGAAAGGGAAAGGCAGGCAGTTGAGACAGCAAGATACAAAGAAAAATTGAGAGGAGAAAGGGCAAGGGCTTATGCAAAGTCAGGCGGCTTCTTGGGTTCTGTCGGAAGGTTTGTTGACAAGGCAGGTGCTCCACCAAGAAGAACAACATCAGTAAAGAGAAGGAAAATTACACTGGTGATAACAAAAAAGAAAAGAAAAAAACTCAAGAGAAAAGTAAAGAAAATGACAAGGAGAAAGAAGAGAGCAAAACCAAGGACACAAAGAGCACCATCATACATCTTTGATACAAGTTCATTCAAATATTAAATGGAGGTAGTAAAATGAAAAGAATAAAGAACTACATGAGAAAGAAGCCACACTCAAGAAAGAAGATGAGGGTGTCAGGCTACACAAAGGCAGGCAAGAGAAAAAACCCTGCAAAATAAGTATAAAAATAAGTATTTTGTAACAAACCGAGGAGGGCATAAAAAATGGTAGATGCAAGTGAATTAGGAGCAGCGTTGACACAGGGTTTCACAGGAATCCTGCCGCAGGTGATGAAGTATGTTGGTTACCTCTTTTGGGGCATACTGATCCTTGGCGGGATGTGGGTAGGATATATACTGCTCCAGTACAAATACAAGTATATGTATGCTGTGCCTGGACCAGGAGGAATACAAAGGCTGAAGAAAGACAGGATAAGACCAATCAAGCACAAGGGAGCTGACAAGTGGCAGCTGCTTTGGGCGAAGGACAAGATAGAACCATTTGACCAAAAGTATATTTACCCTGGCAACATAGTCTTTGGCTACCGAGTTGAAAAGGACTGCCACACGCCAGCAAAGTGGAACGAACTCACAGGCTCGATTGACATAATCCCGAGGGATGTCAAGTTTTGGCAGAGCACGGAAATACAGCAGGCAGCTCTGGAATACCAGGACTTGCGTTCAAAGATGCTGCCGATACTGACAACATTGGGCACAATAATATTTTGCCTGATATTAGTCGGGTTGACAATATGGATGACCTACAAGTATATTGGAGGAGGGCTTGATTCGGTTGCAAGCAGTGTATCAAGCTTGCAGACAGCAGCAAGCAACTTAGCACCCCACTAAAAATGAAACAAAAAACAGGCTTAATTGCAGTATTGTTCCTGTTTGCACTGTTATTTGCAGTGCAGGCAGGAGCTACTTGCAGCTGTGAAACCAACACAGACCAGTACTTTGAACTTGGAATAGTGACAGCAAGCTGTTCCTGTGACAATGTAATAGAGAAGTCAAAAGATTACTCTATTGTTTGGGTTGACATAGACAACACCACAAGGGAAACAGACACAGGAACTACACCTTCAACTGTTTCTGAATTTTTCCTTGAATATTTTACAATCCCTGATGATACTCCTGACAAGAATGGAACATGGCATTTTAACTTAACTGTAAAAGGTGAGTACAAGACGACAGTCAACTTTTCAGTGATTAATGAAACAGAAAATGGATTTCTTAAATATGATGATGTTTCATGGAACGAGCAGGTTATTCTTGGAAAAGATGTAAAAGTATCTCTTAGGTTGCAGGATTCAGATAATGATTACATAATAAACGCAAAATGCCTTGTTTCAATAAACTGTCCGTTGCATAAACCAATTGAGAATGTAGTGGAAACTACAACTGATGGGTCTGGAAAGAGCAAATATTCTTTTAATACAAATGAATGGTCAAAAAGCACAAATTGCAGTATGGTAGGAAAAACATTCAAATGGGATATTTCCTGTTGGTGCATACCTAACTGCACTGACCTTTCAGTCAGTGGGTGTTGCATGAAAAGGGAAGCAGGGACTTACCTTAATGAATTAAAATACTCAGAAGTTACCCTCCCAATATATATTGTTGCGGACGATTCAGATGTTGATTTCAAGGACAACTCATCTGGTGTTGGCATTGTCTTTTTCCTATTGTTCATAACAGGCGGGGTGTTTTTACTGCCTTACTTAATAAAAAGGTTCAGTGCAGATGAAATATTGGATTTCACATTAAGGAATGCATGCATAATTGCAGGCTTATTGCTCTTGTCACTAACTGCAACAGTGATAACAACAATCGCAGACAATGCAAACCTTGGTGTTTCACAGGAATTATTCAGGTTTTTATGGTTAATAAACTGGACAATATACATTGCAATATTTATAATGGTATTAAGATACTTAATTAAGGTTTTGCAGCTCTGGACTGCAAAAAAGATAATGAGAAGAATGGGCTTAAACGAGTTGAGATGAGGCATGAAGTATGGTAAGCCATACAAGGAACACATTGGTTCATGAGGAACTGAGAAAGTTCCTCAAAAGAGTATATCCAAACAAGACAATGCCAAAAGCAACAAAACAAATGGCAGAGGACTTGTGGGATGACTTGATATAC
>CAZFJK010000011.1:0-27151 GCA_964519225.1 uncultured Methanosarcinales archaeon
CAATATACTTGAAGGTATTTTAATTATTAAACGTGCCATTCACCACCCCTTTTTTTACTTACAGTGTAAGCATAATATTTACTTACGATGTAAGTAAAAGATATATAAATTTATCGTTGATGTTATGTTAATATTTTATCAAAATCTTAGAACTTTTTAGTAATCATTCTTTTTAATTACAACTATTTTACTAGTAGAAGGAATGTAAACAACCTTTGTGTTTCCATAGTTACCTTCGATTCTAGTTCTGATTGATCTATCTACAGAATGTGGTGAAACTGGCACAAAATGCTCGACATATGACCCATCTTTATCAGGAAACAAACCATGTATCCCATCTGAATCGTTATAAGTTACAACAATTCTTCCATCATGATCTACAGAGCATTTTACTTTATATGCTGCTACAAGCGAAAGATTGTTTACTTGTTTTTTTATAATTTCTCTACTTTTCCAAGAACCTGATTTTTTTACGAACTCCTCAATACTTAGAATGTTTGTTCCTAAATCTCCTTGTCCAAATATTATGTGTGGAATTTCCCACTTAACTTTTACATGAATGCTGCCTGAGAATAAAGACTTGTCCATGGACCATTCACCTACTTCTTCCATAGACCATTTACCATTATGAGATCTTTTAATATAATAAATCCGCCAAACTCTGTTTGTTGTATCTTCTTCAAAAACACCGATATGTACATCACCTAACTCACCAACATCCCAGCAATCTTCAAGAAGTGGAACATAGGGAATATTTTTAGGGAGTTTTCCCAAACTTTCTAATTTATCGTTATCGAAATCGTACCTTACAAAAAACGTAAACAACGCATCACGAACCTTATCTCTAAATTCCAATAACCCACAGTAACCTAAAGGAGTTTTCTTGAAAGCTAAAGGTGATACTCCCTCTAATTTATATTCTTCACCATCTAACTTAATCGTATCATATCTTCCTACTATAAACTTTTCTTTTATAATTCTCCCATCATTCGGATTTATAAGTTTATATCCAACACCGTCTTCTGAAAGATAAACTATAATTAAATTATTATCTTTGACTAAGATCTGAGGATTTGTTCCCTCTCCAAGTTCAATCTCCCCAAGCGAATTATTTACTAAAAATAATCTATGCTTCTGAAGAGAATCATCATAGAAAGAATAGCTTAAAAATTTAGTACCATTTATTTCAGCAACGTCAAAAAAATCAACTCTGTTGCTTAAATTCCAAGCTACACTTTCTGAAGGAGGATGATTTTCTTCTATAAGCTCGACTGTTTTTTCTAAGTTTATTGCTGGAGTTGCGTTGATCAATTTCCCACTTAGTTCTCCGCCTAGTATCAAAAATCTTCTCAATTGCCTAGGAGTGAGGTAAGGATATTTCGCCTTTAATAAAGCGGCTGCTAATGCTCCGAATGTAGCAGCAGGGCATGTTCCTTTCACGCTTCCATAAACTTCAACTTTTTGTTTTTCCTCATCATCGAAACCTATACAAGCCCGTGCACTTCCAGGAGCCATAACATCAATACCATTGATAGTAGAATTAGACAAAACAGTATATGTGCTTCCAATCTTTTCATACGCCCCACACACCAAAAAAGTAGGCATGGCATTTTTCAGCCAAGTGGGGATCCCCGTACTAAGTTCTGCATCTAAAGCTGCGTTATTTCCCGCCGAAATAACAATCAGAGTATTCTTTTCAGCAGCCGATCTTGCTATGTTCTCCCAAACCTTAGCATATTGTTCCAAAATTCTTTTCACAACAGGGTCGTTTTTATTAGGAACACCCTTCCAAGGAATATTAACCGTACAGAGGATTATTTTCTCACCAGCATTCAACAGATCTTCCATTGTTTTACCTAAATCGTTTGCATCCCCGGCTGTTTCATATGCCCTAATCTGAAATTCTCCACCGGCAGTTCCTTTTTCATTATCAATACCACCAAGCATACTCGCAACAGCAAGTCCATGATATTTTTGTACAACAATCTCATTTAAGCTATCAACTCTTAACTCTGGTCTAAGAGTTAGTCTGCCTTCATTAAGCATAAGTTCCCTGGCATAAATATCAGGATTTCCGCTACGCTGATCAGTCCAAACATAAATCGATGTTGAGTTGTCTTTACGCGTACTTCTAATGCTAGTTTGAGTACCTTCTATTGCACTATTTAAGATCAATTCATCTAACAACGTTCCATCGAATCTGAAAGCCTTTATTACAGCGTCCTCATCCTTAGCGCCTTTCTTCGTATAAGCGAAGACAAGTGCTCTTTCATTTGGATTAGTACTATCTTGAAGAACAGAAACGCTTCCAAGCTCGCCATTATCTATAAGTAGTTCAAGCGTGTTTCCTTGTTCGTCTTCGATGAGAGCCTTTATCTCGCCATTACTTTCATAAGCGAGTACCTTTCTCCATTCATCCTGACTCAATTTTTCAAAAACAAATATAGGTCTAAGCTGATCACCAGTGTTTGAAACAACAAGTTCAGCATCAGCAAGTGCTTTTCCATCCCAATCAAACTTCCTTTTGAAAATATCATATCCATTTTGCGAATTTATGTCGCTTGCGTAATAAACTTCAAAACTTCCATTTTCAAAAGGGAAAATGAAAGGATTTATCTGATTAGCATCTTGAACATCTTCAACAAGGATCTCATTACTTATAGGATCACCGTTTTCAGAATAAATCCTTAATTTTAGCTTTGCTTTTCCACTATTATAGTCGATCCAACTAACAACAAACCTCGTTTCAGTTCCATCTGTAATAGCTTTTATAACAGCTTTGTTTTGTATACCATCAATTTGCTGATTTATTCGAATCCACCTATTCGGGCTGCTGGATTTTAGTAAAACTGCACCAATATCTTCATCACCATATTCCCATGTTGTATACACTATCATTGCTGAATTTTTTCCGGAAGCGATTCTTGGATTTCTCTCCCAGTAAAATCCTTGTGCTGTTCCTATTCTACGTTCTAACCCGTCGATGTTACCATATATTTTCCAATTACCAGTGGCATTTGATTCATATACAAAGACAGGAATTCCATTAATAAGGGCTACATCTGCGGACTGTGCTGCGACTTCATTCCCAAAAACAGAATTTTTTCTTTTTACTTCAACCAAATTATCAGTTACGTCTGAAAGATTTTCAATCCCACCAAACCACGTATCTACCAAACCCAAGGATAGATTTCCCCCAAAAGTACTATTCCAAAGATTATTTATTCCACTATCTTCGTAGCCCCAATTATCTGGTGGCCTGTATTCCGGATCGTTTGGTTGATATTCGATAGATTGGACGTTTTGAAGAACGTCTAGACTTGCTCCTCTTATTACGCTATTTGGTTTCTTACTTTCATTTATCAAGTATTCCCAAGCAGAATTCCACTCTTGATCGCTAGGAAACCAAATAGTTATAGTCCTAAGATCTTTTTTTACACTTACAACTTCGTACGTATAGCCCTTTAACAATTGAAAAAGCCACTCATTCATCTCAGAAAGAGATGGTTTTCCTTTAAAAGGAATAATTAATCTGTTTTTTCGAATCTTTACGCCATGATAATTAACCACAGCATTTTTGTCGGGACTTAAAAATTCTATCGAATATTTTCCTCTACATCCGCCTAAAAGCGAGAGACCAGCAACAGCACTCATAGCTAGGCCAGAAGCAACAATTCCAGAAGCGAAAATAGCGCATGCAATAAGATTCCTCAACTTCGAACCCATTTCATACAAAGGTCTTAAAAACCGTGCAACCAATCCTTCTTTTGCATCGCGCTCTATCAACTCTTTATCAGGAATAAGCCTTCTGTCGGGATCCCAAGGAGGCAATTCTGGAACCCCAATAATATCCTCTAAACCACCATTTCCACTGTGCATTTTTTAAACTCTAAATTATATGGTCTAGAATATAAATTTTTCTGTAAAACTGTAGCATTCGAGACTTTTAAGTGACTTGGCTAATTAGCTGATTTTTCTAGCTTATAAACCCAAAACGTTTTTATAAAGAAAAATTATCTCTCTCAAAAAAAGAGGTGAAAATATGCCAAGAAAACCTATTGCTTCTATTATTGGCGTTGGCTGTACTAAATTCGGAAACATTCTAAAAACGCCAGAGCTGAAAGGAAAAACATTCCACGAACTCTGCGTTGACGCAGCATTCGAAGCAATGAACGATGCAAACATAGAACCAAAAGAAATAGACGCTTTCTTCATCGGAAACATGGTCAGTCACATTAGCCACCTATACAGCCACAATACTCAGCTTGCAGACTGGCTTGGTCTTCAGCTAAAACCGTCAATGCATTTTGCAACAGCGTGCTCAACTACAAACACGGGCGTTGGCCTAGCAGCAATGGGTATAGCATCAGGAAAGTTCGACACTGTTCTTGTCGTAGCATGCGAAATTCTCAGCTCACAACCAACAGACAATCCAATGAAACGCGTTCCAGTCGATCCCGTTGATTTGTGGTACTGGACAGACTTCGGCGTTGATCAAATCTATGCCTATCACCATTGCTATGACATCGCAACCGCATATGGTGCAATTCCAACAATGGGTTATGCAAAGAAATACAAACTCGGTCTTGACAAAATGGACGAAGTCATGTTCCATATTCATAAAGTCGTAAGAAAACATTCATCGTTAAATCCAAAAGCATTCGTCGAACAAGACTTAAAGCAATTAGCAAAAAGCAAAGGCTACAAAGATGAATTTGGGTTCTGGCGTTCAAAAAACAATCCATTTTTTGCATATCCAACTCGATTGCTAAGCGCATTAAACACAGTCGACGGAGCATCTGCATACATCCTTACAAGACCAGACAGAGCAAAGCGCTATCACAAACAGCCAATTGATGTAATCGGCTTTCACTGGACATCAAGCAACTATCCTTGGTTTAAAGAAGATCCAACATTCTGGCCGCAAGACGCATTAGCATTCAAAAAAGCATATCAAATGGCAAAAATAAATCCAAAGCAAATAGATTACCTTTATGTCCACGACTGTATGCAGATCTATCATCTCATCTTAAGCGAAACAGCAGGTTACTTCAAAAAAGGCGAGGCATGGAAAGCAATAATGGAAGGCAGAACCTATTACAACGGCGATAAACCAATGTGCACCTCTGGCGGAAGGCATGGAAAAGGACATGCATTTGCAGCATCCGCAGGCGCAGAAGTATACGAAATAGTAAAACAAATGCGTGGCGAAGCAGGAAAGCGCCAGATAAAAAAACCAGTTAACATAGCAGTACAGCACAACCACGGCTATGGAATGCATTCTGCTGTCACTGTCTATAAAAAGAGGTGATCCAAATGCCAAAAAAGATCCAAACCCTTAAGACTCCTGTCGCAAAACAGTTTTACGATGGACTTGCAAAAGGAAAAATTCTTGGAATAAAATGTAAAGATTGCGGAAAATGGACATTTCCTCCAGTAACTGCGTGCAGAGAATGCAACAGCAGAAACGTTCAACTAAAGCCAATCAGCGGTGACGGAAAAGTACTTTTCTACTCTACTTCAATACTTCCACCAAAGAAATTCCAGCCATATTCGCCATACGCCTACGGACTAGTAATGCTTAAAGAAGGTCCTTCCTTCTTTACAATGATCGAAGGACTCGATGCAAGAACACCAGAAGCAATAAAGAAAGGAAATGAAAAACTACCGCTGCCGGTAAAAGCAAAAGTATCCAAAAAAGCAGGAATGAACGTTGTCGTATTCAAAGTAGTTAAAAAATGAATCCAAAAGAGATAGAAAAAAAGTTCAAAGAAATCGTTGCAGATATTTTTCATGTTCCTGTAAGCAAGATAAAAGGAACAACCCGTTTTGTTGAGGATTTAAATGCAAAATCAATGGATATTGTTGCATTGATAGCAGCAACAGAAAACACTTTCGGTATAAAGGTTCCAACGCAAGAAGCAAGAAAAAACAAAACAGTAGCGCAGGCAATAGCTTACATCAGGAAAAAACTCAAAAAACAATAGCTACAGCAACAGCAACATTTTCAGCATAACTAATGCTTACTTCAACCCTTTTCTTTTCTTTTCCAATCAAAGCATAGGGCTTTCCATTCGTTTTATGAAGAATTTCCACATCTGCAAAATCAATTTTACAATCAAATGCCTTTCTAACAGCTTCTTTCGCAGCAAACAATCCAGCTAAATGTAAAATCGCATCTTTATATTTGGCAGCGTATTGCTTTTCTCTATCTGAAAAAACCCTGTTCAAAAACTCACTCTTATTAGCCCGCATTCTGAATTTTCGAACATTAACAGCATCAATACCAATCATCATTCTTATCCCGTCAGCTTTACACCAAAAACCCTGAGCGATTCTATTGCTATCATTTTTTCTTCGTCAGTTGGAATAACAAAAACCTTTACTCTGCTGCTATTCTTGCTGATCACCCCTTCTTTGCCAATAACTCGTGCATTTTTCCTATCATCAATAAGAACACCAAACTGAGGAAGATGGCTGCTTCTCTTTCTTACAAGCGGAACATTCTCGCCAATGCCTGCCGTAAAAACAATAGCGTCTGTTTTTTCGAGAATTCCAAGATATGCACTTATGTATTTTCTAACCCTGTAGCAAAACATATCAAACGCAAGTTTGCATCTTTTTTTCTGCTTCATGCACTTCAAAATTAACCTCATGTCTTTTCCTACCCCGCTTATTCCAAGCAAGCCGCTTTTCTTATTCAGCATTTTATCAAGCGAGTCAGCATCCATTCCCTTTCTGAGCAGATGTATTAATAATCCTGCATCAATATCTCCGCACCTCGTAGCCATCATCAATCCTTCAAGTGGCGTTAAACCCATGCTCGTATCAATGCTTTTTCCTTTTGCTATTGCAGTAATGCTGCAACCGGCACCAAGATGGCATGTTATTGCATTCAATCTCTCAAACTTCTTTCCGAGAAGAAAAGCGCATCTCTCTGCAACGTACTTGTGCGAAGTCCCATGAAAACCATAGCGCCTTATACCTTCCTTAACACATTCATAAGGAATAGCATAACAATAAGCGTATTCAGGTAATGTTTGGTGAAAAGCGGTATCAAAAACAGCAACATTAACTGCTTTCGGAAGGTATTTCATCGCACCCCTAATTCCGGCAAGATTCACAGGATTGTGAAGCGGAGCAAGTTCAACATATTTTTCAATCTGTTTCAGCAATCGCTTATCTATTTTCTTCGACTCTGCAATTTCACCGCCGTGAACAACCCTATGCCCAACAACAGCGATAGTATCTGTATCCATTCCTTTTTTACTGATTTCCTTCAGCATCTCCTTTATGCCTTCTTCATGCGTTCTTACTTTCCCGCCTTTTTCTCCTATTCTTTCAATCAACCCCCTCAGCTCTTCATGCAATGCTTTCCCAGAAACCAGATAAACCCTGTATTTTATCGATGTACTGCCGCAATTAATGACCAAAACCCTCAGCTCTGACATCTTCTATCTGCTTTTCGCAAGAACAGAAACTATAGCTATAATTCCGATTATGTCCTCTACTTTTGCTCCTCTTGAAAGATCGCTCAGCGCTTTGTTAAAACCCTGAAGTATCGGACCGTAAGCAAATGCCTTTCCAAAATACTGTGTTAGCTTATAAGCAATATTTCCTGCATCAAGATCAGGAAAGATGAGAACATTTGCCCTTCCAGCCACTTTGCCGAGATCACCTTTTATCTTGCGCTTAGCAACATCAAGCCTTAAAGCAGCATCAGCTTGTAATTCACCATCTATCGCTAATCCAAACCTCTTTCCTTTTTTCTGTGCAATTTTAGTCGCCTTAATCACTTTATGCACATCAGGATGCTCAGCGCTTCCTTTAGTCGAAAAGCTGAGCATAGCTATCCTCGGCTTTATACCAAGCAGCTTCTTCACGTTTATCCCGGTCATCACAGCAATATCAGCAAGCTCTTCTGCTGTTGGGTTCGGATTTACTGAAGCATCTGCATAAACATACTGCCCGAATCCAGGAACATCCATGATAAAGAAGCTAGAAGGAATCCTGATTCCTTTTTTCAATCCAATAATCTGTTTGCTAACCGCAATAAAATCACCGCTGGTATAAACACAACCGCCAACCATTCCATCAACATATCCAAGCTTGAGCAATAAAGCAGCAGAAATCAATTTATCTTTAACTATTGCCTCCGCGGTTCTTGCTTTTACTTTACTTAGTTTAATGTAAGCTTTTGTAAGCTCTTTTTGTATAGAAGAACAATCGATGTATTTAATTCCGCATTTCTTGCTTAGAGCAACGTCTTCTTCAATCCAGCAAGGAAAAACAGGAACAGCAAAATCCTTGGCTTTTTTGGCAGCCTTCTGTATGCGTTCATCATAGAATTCCGGCAAAACAATCTTCGCTTTAGTCTTCTTTGCCTTCTGTATAAAACGCTCGGTCATAACGTACGGTAAATAAATTTTTTATATAAGCTTTTTCTTTTTCAAAACATGTCCAAAAAAAAGAGGATGATTAAAGTAGTTTTAGCTATCCTAATTATGATTATCCTCTTTCTCTGCATAAAAAAGCCGAACTGGATTGCGGGTTCTATCGTCTACAAAATCGAGCCGAAACAATCTGATTATGAAACAAAGCAAATCTGTACTTGCTCCTCGTGTCAAGAATGTACAGAAAAACTAAACGATCCTTCTTGTCATATTGTGCAAGTAACTGCTGATTTTCCAGCTCCTTCGACCTGTATCGACGATCCAGAGATTAGTGGAAAAATATTCGATTGTCAAGGGCATTCCGTCTATAAAGGACAAGAGTCTTTTATGTTAATAAAGGATAGTGAGAACTTCACCGTCAAAAATTGTGATTTGGAATATTTCCAGGATGGATTTCGATTTGAGAAATGCTCAAACGCGACTATTGCTAATATAACTATAAAGGAATTAGAAAATATTGTTGTCAAGTTAGTAGATTCAGAAAATACAACGATTGACAATATTACATTTACTGCTGGCACGAATCCTAGCTACGCTATTTACTCGATTAATTCTGCCAACACAACAGTAAAAAATACTGCTTTTACAACATCTAGATTTGACATCTTCATATCGGCCTCTGCAAGAAAATACTGTACAATGAATTTTGAAAATACTTATGGAACACCGACAACCACGAACTCGACGCCGGGAATCAAGATTATCGATTACTCTAATGCCGAGTTAAATAACATACTAGATGACCTTACAGAAATAATCATATGTTTTGCGCAAAACGTATCAGTAAAAGACATTGAAATTTCACATTCAACCACAACAAATGGAATACTTGTCATAAATTCGAGCAATGTAACTTTCACGGATGTAAAACTTAATGTAAATTCCGTTGGAATAGATTTGACCGATTCAAAAAATGTTTTTATAGAAAACTCAACTATAAGCTCTATTCCGGCTAACGGCGCCGCTATTTCTGCAAATAGGTGTGAGAATGTCTTGGTTAAAAACATATCCACACAAAAAACATATTTCGGAACAAAAATCGAATATTCCGAGAACGTCACGGTCAACAAAATTAACATAGTGGATTCGAGTTACGGCATAACCTCATATTTTTCGCAGGGAGTAAGAATCGCAAATGTCTCTTTCTCATCGAGCGAATACTTAGATATCGACGTGAAAGCCGATAATCCAATGCAGTGTCCAGTGGTAGAAAACTGCAACGGTTCAGAAGGAAAGAAGATCCTCTACTACAAAAACTTGAACTCAGTTTTGCTTTCGAGTATGTCCCCGGACGAACTTATCCTGTGTAACACTTCTAATCTTACCATCAGAAACGTAACGATAATAAGAACGGTAAAAAAGAACAATGGAATTATCACATCAAATTCGTCTGGAATTAGATTCGAAAACAATCGTATACAGTCAGCCCATGTAGCTCTCTTTGGGTATAAACTTCAAAACAGCACCATTCTAAATATGTCCGCAATTGCTCCAATGTATGGAATATACCTGCAGAAAAGCACGTATAATACAATAACAAACTCATCCTTTGAATCAGTTGGAACACCGATCTTTTTCGATGAGTCTACAGAAAACACAATAAAAAATTCCTATTTCATCAACACAGGAAAAGAAATTCACGTGTCTAAGAACAATTTTATCTACAATAACTTCTTTAATCAAACCCCCATCATAATAGAATCTGATATAAACTATTGGAACACAACCAAACAGCCAGGAAAGAGGATTTATTCTAAGGGACCTTTAATCGGAGGAAACTACTGGATTCCCTACTCAGAAACATGCGCAGACGCTGATAAAGATGGATTTTGTGACAATCCGTATAGAATAAGCATGAGTGAAGACTACCTCCCACTCAGCAATAAATATCGGCCTGTGTGCTATTGTATAAACTGTTCGGATTGCTCACAGAAATTGGCAGACCCTATGTGTGAAGAAGTTGTGCTCAATCGTTCTACAGCATTACATGCAGAAAAACTACCGTGCATCGAAATGATTAACTTAACAAATAAAACATTTAGATGTACAGCAAGTATAGTCGGCAACGGCTCTTCCGAAGGCATAACGCTGAAGAACACAACGAACATTAAAGTAAGCCAATGCGTAGTATCAAACTTCTCCAGAGCAGTAAGCATCGAAGATTCTTTTTCAGTCACACTCGAAAATATATCTTCTAATCAAACAAATAATTCCATCATAATACTAACTACAACGAGTGCTTTGCTCAAAAACAACACATTGGTTTCATCAGAAATAGGAATCTTAGTGAACAATTCAAAAGGTATACGAATAAACAAAACAGACATAGATTCTGGTCAGATTGGCATCAACTTCTGTAATGTTAATAATTCTTATGTAATAGGTACATCGATTTCCTCAGAGACGTGCATAAATTTAACAAATGCGCAAGAGAATAGCTTTTTCAACAACCTAATGAATTGCACAGTCCATGCAATAATAAATCCACTTCTACAAAACAACTGGAACACGTCCAAACAATTCGGAACAAGGATATATTCTCCTGGATACATGATAGGCGGAAACTACTGGACAAATCCATCGGCTACTGGATTCAGCGATAACTGCACTGACGCAGACCTCGATGGTTTCTGCGATTCGGCCTACCAACTCGCTCCGAACAATACAGACCATCTACCATATAGTAATGCATTTACGCCAGGCATATGCGAATGTGATTCCTGTTCTTTATGCACAAATGCGATGAACGACCCTTCCTGTGCGATCGTAAAGCTCGTATCAGATATCGGTGGTAGCGTTTCAACCTGCATAGACAACCCATTGGGTTTCAGCAACAAAACGCTTGACTGCGACGGACACATTATCCAAGCCACAAAACACGGAATATGTCTCACAACTAATCTCGAGAATAGCGTTATTAAAAACTGTGTGCTGAAGGATATGAAATACGGCATGGAGATAATATCGTTAAACAATTTTACGTTTCAAAACATCACAATTCAATCCTCAGCACTTGATGAGGCGATCTTTGGAAAAGTAAACAATAACCTCACCTTTTCGAACATAAAAATCATCGGTGCTTCATCCTCTTATGGTTTAGGATTCTTTCAAGCGCGCTCAACCGGACTTAAACTAGTTAATTTTACTATAACACGTCTAAAAATAGGTCTACAAATCGAAGATAATTCTGAAAGATTTCTCATAGACAAATTAAACGTTGCTAATTTAACCTACGGTATTCACATTATCTCATTAGTTAACAGTATAATAAGAAACAGCATATTTCAAAGTTCGGTTCCCTGCGCTATTGCCATGCTTTCTGGAGGAAACAACCTCATTTACAACAATCTTTTCAACGGCACATCCATCTCGGTGTCCGTGCCGAACTACTGGAACACGTCCAAACAATTCGGAACAAGGATATATTCTCCTGGATACATGATAGGCGGAAACTACTGGACAAATCCATCGGCTACTGGATTCAGCGATAACTGCACTGACGCAGACCTCGATGGTTTCTGCGATGGAAACTACACCATCAACCGAGGTAATATAGATTTTCTGCCTCTAAGCGATGAATTTCAATCAAACTGCATCGATTTGAATAACGAATCAACATTCAAGGGAAGAGTTGTAAAATCTGGAAATACCTTGTATGTAAGAACATCCGTTGAAATATGCTCTGGAACTTATCATCTCAACGATTCGCCTGCAACCATAATCAATTCTTCAAACACTGTCTTCTCTTGCCAACCAGGCACAATCCTCTTGGGCACTGGAACCGAAAACGCCATCTATTCCAATTTTAGTAACGTAACAATCTCAAATTGCTCTTTTGAAAGTTTCAAGACCGCAATAATTTTAGAAAAAAGTGGAAACATACTTTCAAATTCATTTGTTCAAAATGCCCTCGGGTTAAACCTAACCGATGCAGGGGTACTGATAGAAGATAACATCTTCGACAGAAATTCTATGCATGTCCTTTCGGTTGCTGGAAACAACTTCACAAAGAATTGTTGGAAAGACGCCCAAAGTCTCGATATCAAAGACTCTGATTATGACGGCTTTGGCGATTCTGGAAGCGCGTATCCTTACTGCAGCTCAAATGGAGGACTTGTTTCGGATTATGTTTATGACTACATGCCGCGAATGCTCGGCTGCTATCCTTACTGCGGAGATGGCATATGCCAGTCAAACGAAAACTATCTTACGTGCCCAAATGATTGTCCTCCTGTAGAAGAGGAGGAAGAAACAACTTTGCGCAGAAGACGGGGAAGCACTTCTCTTCAGAAAGAGAGCGAAGAAAAGAAAGAATGTGTGCCCGTTTGGAATTGCACACAATGGAGTGAATGCATCAATGGTACTCAAAGAAGATTTTGCAAAGAAATCCGGTGCGGTCTAGGAAATAAAACAGAGTACAGACCGTGCGTTTCTGAACAGATAAAACCCAAACAAGAAAAACCTCTCCCACCGCCGTTTACAGAAAGTCTGAAGCGCTTCATCGCAACATACATTACTGGCGCGCTAGCTGTCTGTATACCTTCTTTTGTCATACTCGGCATAGCCCTCAGTCTAATTGTCCAAAGCTATTTGTTAAAGATTAAACCTGCTAAGAAAAATGCAAATAAGATAACGATTCTCTGGTTACTTTCTATCGGAGCGCTTCTCTTCACTTTTATCTCGTGTCCACGGTCAGTTCAGCTTGCTTATTGTTTGATTGTGCTTTCTATTTTTTCAACAATTCTGATGATAATAAAACACTTAAAAATCCATATAAAAGTGAACCATATAAAAGTAAGAAAAAGAGAGTTTTACGAAGAAACCAAGCAAATCATAAAAGAACTCAGGAGAAAGCTCAAAATGAAAGATAAAGAAATCATCAAACTGAAAAGAAAGCTTAATGCGTATCAAACAATGCTAAAAAAGATAGCAAAAAAAGAAAGAACCATAGAACAATTAATAAATCGCTTTCTAAGATAATCCATATTTCCCTTTCAAAGGAACAAAAACAAAATACCCGAGTTCCTTTTTCTCAAGCCTGTTTTTCCTCTTAATTACTTTAACCATTTTCTGTCCAGCACAACCTCCAACAGGCGCAATCAGCTCACCTCCAACCCTAAGCTGTTCAACAAGCAGCTTCGGCACGCTTGGACAGGCAGCAGTTACAATTATCCTATCATAAGGTGCTTTAACAGCATAACCGCAGCTTCCATCTATCGTCAATACCTTAACGTTCTTTATTCCAGCACTCTTCAAATTCTTTTTTGCAATTTCGGCAAGTTCAGCTATAATCTCAGTTGTATAAACCAAAGCAGGCTTAACAATCCAAGCAACCAATGCAGCATTCCAACCGCTGCCAGTACCGACCTCAAATATCTTCAATCCTTTCCTAAGCTCCAATTCCTGCAGCATAAAAGCAACGGTATACGGCTGACTTATTGTCTGACCATAACCAATAGGCAAGGGATAATTAGCATAAGCTTCATCCAAGAATTCGCTCGGCACAAACAAATGCCTCGGAACATTTCTAATAGCATCTAAAACCAATTCATCACTTATTCCTTGTTCAATCAATTCCTTTATAAGAAATTCTTTCTTTCCTTCGAGCTCTTTTTCCCAAGACAATCTAACCATTCAGAAAAGAAGAAACAAATAAAATAAAAATATTTCCCAAAATTCATTCGAATAAAATCGAAAGATTTTTAAATTTTATTCGATTAAAATCGAATAATGAAAGAAGAGATATTAGTCGAATGGAATCCTTGGTGGGAAAAAGAATTCAAAATAAATGCTGTTGAGAGAGAATTATTCAATCAAATAAGACCATGGATCAAAAGGCCTGAGATAATAGCGATTACAGGAATAAGGCGAGCTGGAAAAACCACTTTAATGTATCTTATTATCCAAAAATTGCTTAAAAAAGTTCAACCTAAAAATATTTTCTTCATTAAATGCGACGACGAGCGGCTTGAAAAACAAAACCTAATCCAAGATGCAATACTTACATACAAGAAACTTCTAAACCCAAAAGGAAAATTATATGTGTTTCTTGATGAAGTACAGGAAATTCCTAAATGGGAAAGAACACTAAAAAGAATTTACGACCTGGAGCCGAACATAAAAATGTTTATCTCGGGCTCCGGAATGTTTATCTCAAGACAAGAAGCTGGAACCCTGCTAACAGGAAGAGCTGTTTATTTCAATCTACTACCCTTCAGTTTTTCAGAATTTGTAAAGATCAAAGGTATAGAAAAAAACAAGATCAGCTTGCTCAAAAGAAAAACTGAAATTTTGCACTATCTCAGAGAATACATGGAATTCGGTGGGTTTCCAGAAGTATGTTTAGCAAAATCCAAAAACATAAAACTAGAACTGCTAAGGTTCTACTTCGATACAATCCTCTTTCGGGATATAATTCTAAAGCATAATATAAGAAATGCATCAAAATTCGAACAATTAGTCGTTTTCTTTTTGACAAATATTTCTTCAATGATAAATTTCAAAAAAATAGGCGACTTGCTCGGTCTTTCCACAGATACGATTGTAGAATATTCTTCATTCTTAAAAGAAGCATTCTTCATTTTTAACATTCCCTTATTTAGTTATTCCTTAAAGTCACAGCAAATAAACCCAAAAAAGTGCTATTGTATTGATACTGGAATAAGAAACGCTATTGGTTTCAGATTCAGCAAAGACATCGGCAAAATCGCTGAAAACATTGTGTTCACGCATTTGCTCAAAAGAGGGAATGAAATCTATTACTGGAAAAATAAAGGAGAAGTCGATTTCATCGTTAAAAAACGGACGAAAACAAAAGAAGCGATACAAGTAAGCTGGAATATCAATAGCAGTAAAGAAAGAGAAAAGCGCTCCTTACTCGAAGCTATGGATAAATTCAAAATCAAAGAAGGAACAATCATAACAGAAGACTACAATGCAGTCGAACGTATTGGAAAAAGAAAAATAATTTATAAACCAATATGGCTGTGGCTTCTAGAATGATTGATATATTAAAGATAATAGCCATAACTTTCATTCCAACACTTGAGCTAAGAGCAAGCATACCCTTTGGCATTTTCATAGCAAAACTTCCAACTCTTGCTGTTTTCCTTACAGCTTTCATTACAAACATCCTTCTTGGAATGCTTGTATTCATTCTTCTTGATAAATTCATTCACGTATTGCGTAAAAACAAATATTTCAATCGTATCTATCAAAAAACAGTAGAAAAAACACAGAAAAAAGTAAAAGAAAAAATCGATCGCTATGGCCCGATAGGATTGAGCATATTTATTGCGATACCTCTTCCTGGTTCAGGTTCATATACAGGCGCATTAATAGCAAACATCTTAAACTTGAACAAAAGACAGTTTTTCATAGCTAACGCAATGGGTGTGTTTGTTGCTGCATTAGCTGTAACTTTAGCTTGCCTTACCGGCTCAGCTACTTTAGCTGTATTCCTAAAATAAAAATGGACTATGCTATTTCCATTGCACTATTAAAATTAAGAAATAACTTTGGTATTGCGTTATCAAAAATAATCACTAACGCATTTGTTCTATTAGCAATAGCTTTAACAATAATATTCCTTCAAAAGACAAAGTTCAAAAAACTTTTCTCTGCTATGGCCGTTTCAATCGCATTTATAACAACAGAAACATTAAAATTCATCATAAAAAGACCAAGACCACCAACAGCAATAACCACAAAAGTAACTTATTCGATGCCAAGCTCGCATACAGCAGTTGCATTCTCACTAGTTCCATTTGCCTTTAAAATAAACAAAAAATGCGGAATTGCCATGCTCATAACTGCAATAGCAATAGCATTTGCTCGACTTTATCAAGGGATGCATTATTTTTCTGATGTCGTCGTTGGAGCATTAATCGGCATAACTATGAGCTACTTAGCTTTATACTTCGGAAGAAGATTCGGCTAAAATGAAAATACTCGCTTTTGTTGATTTGCACAGCAACATGTCAGCGCTAAAAAAGATAATCAGAAAATCAAGCCAGGCAGACCTGATTCTTTGCGCTGGAGACATCAGTTTATTTGAAAAACAACTTAACAAAATATTTGAGCTTCTTGCCCAGATTGAAAAACCAGTCTTAATCATCCACGGCAACCATGAAGAACCAACTACGTTAGCCAAGCTTTGCAAGCATCATAAAAACATCATTTTCATACATAAGAAAATAAAAAGCTTCAATAAAGCTGTATTCATCGGCTTCGGAGGAGAAGGATTCAGTTTAACAAGCAGAGATTTTGAGCATTTTATCAAAAAGAAAAAACACGAGCTCAATGAACTTAAAAAGAAAAACAAAAAATTAATTCTTGTAACGCATGCTCCACCATTCGGATATCTCGATAAAGTGAATTCTCACCACGCAGGAAACAAATCATTCAGAGATTTCATCGTCAGATTTAAACCATCATTGCATATCTGTGGACATTTTCACGAACATGCCGGAAAAAAAGTAAAACTGGATAAAACAAAAATAATAAACCCGGGTCCAGAAGGAAAAATCATTCAAATCTCATAATTCTTCCTTCAAAATCTTTCTCCATTAACAAAACAACCCTGCTAGCGCTGTTTTCATCTATAAACTTATAGTTAGACTCTGCAGAAATCAACTTGGCAAATTCTTTAACGTCTTGATGAAACGGCATGTTTGTAGGACTTAATCTATAGCTCGAAAAACCAACATGCATGTAGGCTTTCACTTCAACAAATAAAGGTTTGGCAAGTTCAATTAGCTTTGCATAATTCTCTGGCTCAACCATATTCCAGCCTTTAATCAAAGTGATTCTTAGTGTTGTTCTCGTCTCATCTCTTTTCTTTCTAAGTGCCTTCAAACTTTTCATTAACAAATCCCATCCTTTTTTAAGCTGTGGTTGAGAAATCTTTCTGAACAGTTCCTCGTTCGGAGCGCTTATCGAAACATACAGCTGTGTTGGACTAATCTCAGCAAGCCTGTCAGGAAACATTCCATTACTTACGACAAAAGTCGTTTTTCCTATCTTATGAAGCTTTTCTATCAGCTCTGCAAGCCTTGGATAAGCAGTCGGTTCGCCAGCAAGCGAAATTGCAAAATGCATCGGTTCCATTGCTTCTTTAAATTTTTTCATATTTGTTTTCGGATTGCCTTTGAATCCTACCAATTGTCTCCGTTGCATCGCTGCAGCATTTTTTATTAATTCATCAGGCTCATCCAAGCTGCCTCCAACCAAAGCAGAACCAACAGTATACTCTATTGGTCTCCAGCAAAAGATACACCTATTCGGACAAAATCCTATAGAAGGGCTCATCTGACAGCATCTGTGTGATTTAATGCCATAGAATTGTTGCTTATAGCATACTCCTTCATCAAGCAAGCTTTTCTTCGTCCAATAGCAGATCTTTATAGCGCTATGACTACCGATAAAAGCGTATTGTTGCTTTTCCAAAACCTTTCTCAGCTCAGCAGGAATCATCACAAGCATATGAAAAAAAGAAAAACAAATAAAAAGTTACTCTTTTTTTTATCAAAAAATGCTAGAGTTTTCAAATGATAACCATTAAAAGAGCTGCAAGATTTTATGGCAAGAGAAAAGTTGGTTTAGATAGTTGTGTTATTATAGACATGATTGAGTATCCAGAGATGTTATTTTATGTTAAAAACTTATTTAAAGAAAAAGATCTATTTTACACTCATAAAATTTGTGTAGAAGAAATAACTAAAGTCTTATCTTCTAAAAGAAATTCTAGCACTAATGAAACAAGAAAAAATGTTCTAAATTTTTTAAAAGAAAACAATATTAAGGTAATTAAAAGAGACCCAGAAAATCATTTATACAAAATAATACCAATTCATCTTCCGGATTCTTTAATAATAGCGGATTTTAAAAAAGAGGGTATCAATTTAGTTTATTCACAAAACAACCATTTCAATGAAGCATGTCAAAAGATAGGGATCAATGCCATTAAAATTCCTACATTCGATAAGTTAATAGAAAAGAAGTTAAAAGAATTATTTAGGCGGAGTAAAAAGAAATAGCTTTCTTAATATCCCCTTTTGCTTTTTTTAAAGCTTTTTTCCATAAATTTTCCCTCGTTTTTTCCACCAGTCTTGCTGTTCTTTCTCTCACATTCCTTGGAACAAATAAAGAATAAATTATCTCAAATTCAAACAATTTCATCTCTCTATCCACCATCTCTTTAATGTCTGATATTAACTCCTCTCTTTTTTTCTTAAAAAGTTCATCTAAAGGTTTTAATTTAGCTATTTTTATAGACTTCATTTCAATATTTAACTGATAAAGATTCTTTATAAATATTTCTGCAAAATATGCAAAATATGAACCTAATTTGCGACAACCTTATAAAATAGTAAAATCTCAATTAAAAATAAAAATAGGTTTCAGTTACGCTTTCCCAGAAAGGTTTAAAATGCTAGAAAAAATAATAAGAACAATAGCATTGCCAATAGCACCTATCAGCGGACTGATCAAGCTACTTGACTTCCAATACAACACTCCAAAACCGTGGAAAGAAAGGAATGACGTATTTAAACGCGTAGAAAAAACAACAAGAAATGCTATAGCAAATACACTCATGTTTGGATTCTGTATCGCTGTATATACCATGATCGAAATGAACAGGTTTGTAAAAGAAACCCTTGAAGACTATCATCGAAGTCTCGAAAACTTATCGGAAGAAGAGCTAAAAGCATTCGTAAGCTCCATGCAATTTTACTCCGGGTATGACATATGATATCATTCAAACAATCAGTCCAAAAAATCAAACAAAGCAAAGCATTCAAAGACTGGGAAGGCCAAAACAAGCAGGCTTTCTTATGCTTCGGTATGATAATCCCAGAAAAAGAAGAGTTCTGGTCCATTGGCTTTTATGATCCAGAAAAAGACGAGATTACAAATTTTATTGCCGGCAAAACCATAATCAAAGAAAAATCAGATAAAGTATTTAAAACAAAATCAATGGAGGTGCTGCCAATACAACTTAACAAACTGAAAATAAAATCAACCGATGCTCTTGAAAAAGCACAAGCGATAAGAAAGGAAAAATATTCGAATGAAACGCCAATTGAAACAATCCTCATAATTCAAAATCTTAAACCCTTTGGCCTGATCTGGAACATAACCATAGTCACGATATCGCTAACGTCAATAAACATCAAAATCAATGCAACAACAGGAGAACTACTGCAAGAAAAGAAAATATCTTTGTTTTCATTCAAAAAATGAAACACTCATTGAAAATCACAATTATCCTGCTCCTATTTTTCTTATCTTCACAACTGCTCGGTCTTGCAATCGTTCGCAGTTACATTGATGTTGAAAAAACAATCGAAACAGGAACGGTTCAATGGAAACCTCTCCTAAAAGTAGGCAAAACAGAATTAATAACAAGGCCAGAAATGCAACCAAAAACAGGTTTTCTATTCATTCTATTTGCAATACTTATCGGAACGCTTATTGTTTTCTTGATAATCAAATTGAAAAAATTTGTTCTCTGGAAAGCATGGTATTTCTTAGCTGTTATGGCATGTTTAGCAATAGCATTCAATGCCTTTATACCAACGATTATTGCGATAATCCTAGCAATTATTCTTGCATCACTTAAACTACTTAGACCAAGCATCATAATCCATAATGCAACAGAAGTTTTCGTCTACGGAGGCTTAATTGCAATATTTGCTCCAATATTCAACCTGTCCTGGGCTTCCCTGCTTTTAATCGCAATCTCAATCTATGATATCTATGCAGTATGGCGTTCAAAGCACATGATAAAACTTGCAAAGGCACAAACAAAAGCAAAGATTTTCGCAGGTCTGCTCATACCCTATAAAATGCCTGCTATGAAAACTATAAAGATCGAACACCGTCAAAAAGCAGAAAAGAAAAGAGTTAAAGCAAGGGCAGCAATCATTGGCGGTGGCGACATCGGCTTTACTTTGCTTTTCGCATCGACAATAATGAAAGAAATTGGGTTTGTCCATGCACTTATTACTGTAATCGCTGCAACAGCAGCACTTGCATCCCTTTTCCTTCTTGGAAAAAAAGAACGCTATTATCCTGCAATGCCTTTTCTAACAGCAGGATGTTTTGCTGGATTACTACTTGGAGCATCTATTTTTTAACTCGCGAAATATGTTCGTTAATTGCGAAAACAACATCTTACTATGATTTATTGCTTCTAATGCTATACTAAATTCCATTCGTTTTCCGTAATATACCAACATATTTCGTTTAAATCTTAAATCATCAAAAACTCTAGATAAATCCTCTCTACCAAGATGTTCTCTCAAAAAATAACACAAGCATACATGATTGCTTATTTTATATCCTAAAAATAAAGCAATAGCTTGAAGCGCTTCTAAAATTGAAGTGTAATAATCCTCAAATACAAAATTAACATTTTTATCTATGCAATCAGTCCAATCTGCTGGAGCACTACTCATTTGAATACCTCTAAATATCCGTTCAAAACTATACCATTTATAATACTATTCTTAAGCATCTGATTCTTTATTTCAGCAAAGGAAACATATTTAAAAAGCTGTATGCTCCTATGCAACTTCTGCTCAAATTTTTTCAAGCTAAGAATACGCCTGCTTCGCGTTTCAACGTAGATATCAATGTCGCTATTCTCAACATCTTCCCCTTTAGAATAGGACCCAAAAAGAACAATTGTTGGGTTGCTATATTCATCGATCAAAAAATCAACCAAGCCACATTCAAAAAGTATCTTCACATTATACAGCCGTTTTTCCAATAAAAATCTTCGAGACGTTCGATTTGCTGTATAAAATTTTACTCCTCCAATCACTTCCGCCAATAAAAAATCTTCGGAAACAAGTTCTTTTAAATATCTTAAAACTGAAGGAAAAGGAAGCTTTAGACGTCTTTCTAACGCTCTCGCACGAAGTTTTTCAGTTGGATACGTAAAATAAAATTCTTTAATTTTCCCTTTGATATTTTTTCTTATCATTTGATAACATAAAATATCAATCGATATTTAAAATTTACTAAAATTAAAAACTTTAGAACATTAATCTTCTCTGCTTGCTTCTCGCACTATAACTCAAAGGACTTATAGTCAATCCATCTCTTGCTGCAATAACTTGGCAGCGAGTTGCTCTCTGTAATTCCCTGGCTTCATAAATAGGATCAGCCTTCCACATCTTCAAACCGAAATGCGTTATTATAGTAAGTTTTGGTTTCACAATAGAAATAATTTTTTCAGCATCCTTTCTGCAAAGCATTCCTTCTGCTTTTTCATCTCCGGGCTGTTGAACATTCAATATCAAAATATCGCTGTCCTCATAACTCTTTGCAACACTTCTGCTATATTCAGTATCTGAACTGTAGCTTAGAATAAATCTATCAGTAATAAACTTCAAACCAAACCCATATGCTTTATTATTCAACGGCAAGGTTCTTATTTCAACATCCTCTATCCCAAGCCTCTGTTCAGGATTTAAAGATATAACTCTCTCAACATTCCTTTTACTTTTATTCAGCAAAACATTTTCAACAATCTCTTCTGTCGACACAAAAACACCCTTTTTATCAAACCCATCATAAGTCATTGCTGCAATAACCGCATTCACATCATTGAAATGAAGCACATCATAAACAGTAGAAAAAACAGCTGTATTTGCCCTGATATTTACTTTGCTTTTAATTGCATCAACTAAACTATTAGGTCCTGGATCAATGTGAAATTGAATATCGCCAAGCTTTAGCACAAAACCGCCGCCGCCAAGCAAACCCTTACCAATAACAACAGCATCTCCTCCAGTACCGAGAAATATAATCTTTGCATCCATCATCCAACAAAAATATTTTAAACTTAATAAATTTTTTCAAATACATGGAAATCAGAATAATAAAGGGCGATATAACAGAGCTTGATGTCGAAGCTATAGTAAACCCTGCAAATTCTTTTATGTCGATGGGTGGAGGATTAGCGCTTATAATAAAGCGAAAAGGTGGTGATGAAATAGAACGTGAAGCAAAAAGGTTCGCTCCTGTACCAGTAGGAAAAGCAATCATTACAAAAGCAGGAAAGCTTAAAGCAAAATATGTCATCCATGCACCAACAATGCACAGGCCAATGAGAATTCCACCAGAAAATGTATATCAAGCAACAAAAGCAGCAATGAAATGCGCCATCGACTATGGTATAGAATCATTAGCAATTCCAGCTCTTGGCACTGGCGTTGGCGCAGTAACAAAAGAAGAAGCAGCTGAACAAATCATTCAAGCATTAAAAGAAATAGCAGAAAAACAAAAGCCGCAGATAGTTGTTTATCTCATAGCTTATGACGAAGAGCAATTTAATGCATTTAACCAAGCATACAAAGAAATATCCACTAATGTTACGGCTCAATGACACATATTCTCCTTTTTAAATTCCTATGAACATAAATCTCAAACTCATCTTTCAGTTTCAACCCAGCCCTCTTAATCAGTTTTTTGTAATTAACAAAATGAGGAAAGACTATCACCGCTCTTTCCAGCAGAATTCTTTTCAGATTAATCAAAAAATCAAAATATAATTTTTCTCTTTCGATATTAAAGGTTGAAAGCCCATAAGGCAAATCGCTAACAACATATTTATATTTTCTCTTTATCTTCCGCGCATCACCAATTACAAGCTTATAATTTTTAATACTATAGAAATCAAGATTCATTTTTGCTTTTTCTATCATTTTAGGATCAATGTCATAACCAACAACCCTTAAGCCAATCAGTCCTGCCTCAATTAGAATTCCACCAACACCGCAGAAAGGATCAAGAACGCATTTCTTAGCGCTGCATAAATTCACCAAAGCAAGAGCAAGTTTCGGCTTTAACGTTGACGGATGAAATCCTGGTCTCAAGTCAGGTCTTCTCTCAGCAAATGCGTGTTTTATTTGCATTAACTCAATACAACAAAAACATCTTTTTCCTGCTTTTAAAACAACTATTTTTGTATCTGGATTTCCCAAATCCACCTTTGGATTTTTCAGTTTCATCCAAACAAACTTAGCCAGTTCTTTCTCGAGCCTATGTCGAAACGCTTTAACACAAAAACTTCCTTTCATAATAGCCTTCCAATCAAATTGTTCAAATCGTTGAAACAAATCTTGCTCATTGCATTCAAATAAAACATTATAAACATATTTTGTTAAGGCCAATCTCTTTGCTAGCTTTAGCTTTTGAGCAGAGCATCTAACTATAACGTATCCATATCCATCTAAAACACGCATTCGTTTCAAACCGAGCAAATACTTTACCTCAGCTGCAGCAAGATCGGGCCATTCTTTTGAAAGTTTAAACAAAAACATTTCACAAACGTTCGAACAGAAGTTTAAAAAATTTCTTAAACAAAACGACGGACGATAGCGAAAATTTTAATTAAAACAAAAAAATTCATTTCCATATGGAAAACAAAAAACAAAATGGCAGAAGTAGAGGCAGACCAGAGTATTCAATAATACGCGAACGCATCACAGATATTCTTTATTTCAAAGGTCCAACGCACGGCTATGACATCTACAAAATCTATCGCGAACTGTTTGGCAAAGTTACAGCAAGAGTGATCTATTACCATCTTAAGAAAGGTCTTGCCAAAGGCATATTCAAAATAGCAAAAATAGAAAAGCAAAAAGGTGAATTTAGCTGGGGTACTGAAGCAGAACGCATCTACTATAAGCTTACAGAAAGAGCAACACCAACAGCAGATCCAAAAATAAGAAACTACATAGAAAACATAAAACAAAAAAAGCTCGAATCAAAAGAAAAATAAAATGAGAGAATTTCTCATATTCTCGAGAACAGCAAGGACAGGCGGTAAGATAAATCCAAAACACTTATTCCAAGAAGGAAGACTCGACATAATCAGAGATTTCATTGTTGAAGCATTCTTCACAGCAAACAAAAAGCGCTCAGCTACAGTACATTGCTTTCTCTACGGCCAACCAAATCCTCCATTGCATTTAACCATAACATCATCAGCTCCAATATCAATCGATCGCACAAAAACAGCAACGCTTATCGCGGATTTGATAGGCAAAAAGAAAAAAATCAAAGGTTGTGAAATGAAAAAAGAAAGCGTAATAGAATTCCTGACGAAAGCGTCCAGAACAAAAACAATCTATCTCCTCGATAGAAAAGGAAAACCAATCAATGAATTAAAAATTTTGCCAAACGCGATATTCTGTTTTGCAGATCATCTTGGCTTTCCAAGAAAAGAATTCAAAAGAATCTCGACTATCTCAGCAGAAACTATTTCACTTGGAAAACAAACATACTTCGCTTATCAGGCATTAACGCTACTTCAATATTTCCTTGACAAAAAGGGGTTGGAATCAACTAGCGAATTAACAACATATTAAAATAAGGAAAAACAAAATTCAAAACAAGTAACAGCAGCATCAATGCGCTTATATGCCTAAAAATCCTTTCACCCCTTTTGCCAAAAAACCTCTTCAAAAGCACAAATAAAATTCTTCCGCCGTCAAGAGGACCTGCAGGAAGCAAGTTAATCAACCCAATTCCGAGATTCAAATTCAACATCCACGCAAAAAGCGTAAACAGAAAAAGCAAAACAGGAGCAAACATGTGAACCTTCTTGAAATTCTGTGTTATGTAAATACCAAAGTATCCTTTTCCAGGCATATCCGGATTCTCAGCAATCTTCACATCGAATTCTCTGTCAACAGTTTTAACATGAACAACAGAACCAGCAGAAATATTCATCATAACTTGTTTAAATTCCTCAACTGTTTTTATCCCAATGCCATTCAATCCAGTTATGACATCTCCTTCTTTGAACAGCTTTTCGGCAGGAAATCCTTTCATCACTCCCTTAACTAAAACACCGTTCACTTCAAATGCATGCCCAACAGCAGGATAAAGCAGAAAAGCAAGTAAAAGAAAGCAAAGACCCCCAACAACAAAGTTCATAACAGGTCCAGCAGCAAAAACATCAATCTGCTTTTTCCAGTTCTTTTTCTTCAACTGCTTTTCATCAGGCTCAACAAAAGCTATAGGAAAAATAGCAAAGAATCCAAATCCAGTATTCTTTATCCTCGTCCCAATTGCTTTTCCAACAATACCATGAGCAAATTCATGAACCAAAACCACAACAAAAATAGCAATTATTCCCTGCCAAAAAGGAATATAAACAGCACTACCCGGAATCCTTACACCAGGAATAACAAGCGAAACAGCACCAGCAGCAGCTGGATTCTTAATCAGCTTTACAAGATTCGCAGCAAGAAAGAAAACAATAACACCCATTCCAACAATGCCAAAATATCTCGAAACAACGCCAAATCCTCTAACAACACGTCCAAACTTTTTAACAACCCAGTCTATCGCTTTCAAGCCGAACTTCGTTTTGCACAAAAAAGCAATTTTATAATAAACCTTAAATTTACGTCTAAAAATAAAAATTAATATTCCAACTACAACATAAAATAACAAAGCAGAAACCAAATTAAAATTCATTTTTCACCTCTTTTTATTTTTTCCTAACCGGTCTTAAAGCTTTACTGCCGCACTTCCTGCATTTCACCTTTCCAAGCTTTACTTTAATAGGCTGTGCTCTTATCTTACTCTTGCATTTCCTACAAACAAATATGTTCTTAAATTTCCTTGCCTCAGCTTCAGCAAACCTTGCCATTTTAACCCAATTAATTAGCTTATTCGCCTTTTACCTGCTTAATAACTTTTTGTCCTAAAATATCCCAATAAACAATCTTGCATCCTTCAACAACATCATCTTTAAGCTCTTCTGGAATATCAAGCTCAAAAGTTTCAAAAGTTTCATTGTCCATAACAGTCGCTTTGTTACCAGCTATGCTTAAAACCTGAGCCCCCCTTTTCTCGATTATTGGAACCTCAACGTTATCACCACCAGGAATTATAACTGTCCTTTTTCTTCCATCAAGCAGCCCAACAGCTTCAATCCTATACTTAGCATGTCCGTGTTTTCCTGGCTTACTAACCTGAATGTTTGTCACTTTACATGCAGCACCTTCAATCACGATATAACTCCCAACCTTGATTGTATTAACGCCAACTAATCTTGTTTCAGCCATTCAAATCACCAACACCTTTTTTATTTGATTATCTATCTAACGTGTTTAGCAGCGAGCTTGATGTCGCTTCCCATCACGGTCTTTCTTCCAGCGTGTTTCGCAAGTCTTACAGCATGCCTTGCAATTTGTTCAGCAATTTCTTCGATAGCGCTCTTCATCACCTCTTTAGCCCCATCTGAAACCCTTTCAGCTCCTTGTTTTTTCAGCACCTTTTCCATCGCCGCCAATGGAAGAAATTTTTCAGGCATACTCATTTATGCCAAAAAGAGTATATTTAAATCTTTTGCTCTCTTAACTTTTTCTGAATAAACAATTTCAATTCCTTCTCAACCTCTTTAGCATTCCTAAACTTTTTCTCAGCCTTTGCAAATTTCTTGCTATGATATAAAGTAGTACCATCTCGTCTTAGCTTAAATTTCAACCACTTGTGCAGCAACTCATGATACATAACGTAATCAAGTAACTTGTCAGGCGCGTCTTTAAGCAAATTACTTATTCTTATTTCGTCCTTTACAAAATCGTAACAACCAATCTGCGCTATGCTTTTTACCCATCTTAACTTCGGCATATCCAAAACACCAAAGAAATATTCTTCATTTACTC
>CAZFJK010000012.1:0-25902 GCA_964519225.1 uncultured Methanosarcinales archaeon
AAAGTAGGATTGTTGAAAGCGAATCAAAGAGGATTTGATGTTCTTGCCATTTTCTTAAGATCTCTTTTTGGAGTTCTGTTATTGTGATTGATATTTCATTAAATGCGAGAGGACTGCTAACGCGTTTTATATTTGGTGTATCATTTGAAAAAATACCAAGATTGTGAGAATAGCAATCAATGAATTTTATTAAATCTTGTTTAAGAATTATGTTTGATTTGATGAATCTTTTCATTAGTGTTTCAGGAGAATCATCGGTTAGAATGTATATTTCAGGAATGTTTTTTGCTAAAGATGTTTTTGTTAATGCAAGGGCAAGTTCGCGCTTTCCTTCAAGAGGGGGACCAAGTATAAGATTCGCTACGGGCATTTTCATGGATTTTTAAGGGCCCTTAATATATTCCTGGGCAGAAGTTTTTTCACTTGAGGTATTTTCTTGATTAAGCTCTGTACGTCTTTTCTCATCAGTATTGCTGCAAGCTTGCCATATTTACCCCGTAGTGTTTTTAATAAGGTATTCAGAAGTGCATCCCTTAATTTTATTTCTTTGCTCATTCTTCTTAAAGCATTAGAAAGTTCCTCGAATTCGTTTGTTGTAGTGTGTGGTAAAGCGATATTGAAGTTCCCTTGCTTGAGTTTATTGAGCGCCGACGTTAAACGCTTTAATGGGGTAGTAAGCATTTTTGCTATGATTATTGACGTTGTGATTGCTGCTATTAAAGTTGTAATGAATATTATTACTAAAACTGTGCTGAGCTCAGCAAAGGTTTGATCCATTATATCCATAAGACTGTTAAGTTTTGCTTGTGAATCGTTTTCGATTTGATTTATTTGCTGATAGAATTCATCAACATATGCTGTAGCTGCAACATTCATTCGTTTTCCATCGGCTGTTGTTGCGTTTATTGGAATTATGTGCATGTACTTCTCTCGCAACTTTCCAGTATTTGGCTCTTTCCAAATATAAAAGCCGTAAGACTCTGCTCCCGATAAAGACTTCGCCATTATCCGCCAAAATTCAGGAAGTTTATCAGCGAGGGAATGTAAATCAAGATCGACTATTTCTTTTTTCTTATGAAATCTGCAAATTCCTTTTGGATATTCTGTTAGGGCTGTATAACCTGTTTTTCCAACCGGTTGAACAGCTATCGCTTTGAAGGCGGGATCTCGTTGAAGTTCAATAAGAGTTTTATTGTGAGATTTCATGTAAATCTCTGCCTGTTTGGCAACAGAATATGCCTTTTCGTGAACTACATCCGCTGCAACTTGCTTTAATAGTTCTTTATTGCTAGCTATTATTTTATTGATTGTTGTTTTAGAGACTTGTTGGAAATCCTTATCCATTCTGTTTAATGTTAAGTGGGAAAAGAGCATGCCTAAGAGAAGAGGTATTGTAGTTAAGCAGATAATGATGATAAACAATTTTGTCCTTAAATGCATTCTATCACCCCAAGATTTTTTTAATTTTATTTACAGCTTTTTTTAATTCAACAAGAACCAAGCCGAGATTTATTGTCGGTTTTGCCATTACAACAAGGATTGCCTGTTCGCCTGCTCCTGTTGTGACGATTTTAGCATCCTTTGCTTCAACAAGAACTATCGAAACGCTTCCTTTTTTTAGTTCGCTAATTGCCGTTTCTGCTGCTCCCATCATTGTTGCTGACATAGCAGCAAAGGTATCAGCATCAACATCTTGAAGCATTACTGAATCAATGAGTAAGCCATCTCTGGTTACAACTGCGGAACCTTCTATACCCCCTATTGAAGAAAGTTCTTTTAGAACAACATCTAGCTCATCCTTTTTTGGCATTTTTTAAACCTCCTTCGATGAAGTTTTTAAATAAGGATTCGAATACGAGCTGAATATCTTCCTTGTTTAATTTGGCTGGTTGGTTTGGTTCTGGTTTAGAAGAAAGTCTCATTGGAATGATTGGATATTCTTTTGGAAGGTTAAGCAAAGACCGTGCTTTTTCTATTGAAAGGGCATTTGGAGATTCGATTTTATTGAGAACTACAACACAGGGAAGCAATTCGAACTTTGTTTTTTCAAGCATCTTTCTTGCTCTTGGAAATGAATCAGGATTTGTAGCGTCAACGATAAGTATGACGCCAAGAGATTCGTTGGCGAGTAACTCAAGAATGGGGTCAAATCTTTCTTGTCCAGGCGTGCCAAAGAGATCTATTGAGATTCCGTCATATTCAACATGTCCGTGATCAAGTGCTATTGTTGTTCCCAGCCGATCAACTGAAACTGGATTAATTGAAGCTGAATGAACGAAACTGCTTTTTCCTGCGTTGAAGGGTCCTGTTACAAGAATTTTTGGAATGAAAACCTTTATTCCGCCAGGCTTAACCACAGTAAATGGTATATAGGTTTGAGGCAGTTTTTCAACCCAATCAGCTTTTGTAACTGTAAAAAAATCTCTGAGGATTACTTTTTCTTCGAACGTTTTTATTTCTAATACGGCGTTTGATAATGTTTTTAGTTGTGAAATGATTTCCTCCTCATATGCCCATTTTACAAAAAAAGGGATTAAGTTCCATTTCTTTTTTGACGCCTCCTGCTGAAAAAATTTGAATAAATCGATAAATTTTTCATCGGATTCGAGCATATCACAGAACAAAGAAAGCGAGTCTATTGCGAGTATGCCCTCTTCTTCTGTCTCTTTTAGCTTGTTTTTTAACTGATCTATTAGTGTTTTTATAATATTTTTTGGACTAACATATTCATTGGACGTTCCGATCAGAATCGAATAAATATCGACGAAGAAAAGATTTTTATTTAAGAAAGGAAGTAAATCCCAACCATTTCTTTTACATAGCTCTATTATTGCTTCGGATCGTTTATTGTTTGTTATGTAGATAACTGGTCTATTTTCTTTCAGCCTTGTAAAGATCGCTTGATGGAGGAACTCTATACTTTTTGCACCTGGATCAGAAAGTATAAGCATGCTTTTGCCCTGCGGAATGCCTCTTCTGAGAATATCATCTAATTTTGTTATTCCTGTTTTCATTTGTGCAAATTAAACTCTTCAAAAATATAAGACTAATTTTACTCTGAAAAGAAAACAAAATTTTCTCCCTAGATTCAGGAGAATCAATCTTTTAATTGTATGTGTTTAGCTTTAGCGAATTCAAATTGAAATATTTTGTTGATAAGTTTTGTAAATTTCTCGCTGATTATCCAAAATCCGATATCCCTACCATATAGAATCTCATCATCATCCGGAATTGGTTCTATGAACATAGTATGTTTATCGTCTATTGTGAAGATATGCTGTATAATGTTGGGATTGTGTTTAATATTGCAAAAATTAAGCGATTTTATATCTTCTGTAATACGCTTTGACACAGGTGTGAGGATATTTATTACTACGCCACGCTCTTTTGCGTCTTGAAGTTGATCTTTTTGAAATACCAGTCTCGAAAGTCCATTTTCTGTGAGATATACATTTATTCGTTTTTTTGCTTTTCTGAATAATTCCTCGATTTTTTTATTGTTGTTCGCTCGACCAGTAATCATCCATACAGCAACAGAAGGCTCGTTTGCTTCTTTTGCTTCGGTGAAAATTGGTTCGAGTTTTGATATTATTTGTTTTTCAAGATATTGGTATTTTTCTTCTATTCTTTTTCTCGTTGCTTCAAGTACTTCTCTTGGGCTCGCTGCGCGACACTTAATTGGTTTTGATGGAAGCAACATTGCAAAACCTTTTGACGCAAGGGAATTCATTATTTCGTATACCTTGCCATAAGGAATTCCTGTGATTTCACTAAGATGTTTTGCTGTTGTCAGCCCCTCTGATACAAGAGTGAAATATACTTTAGCTTCATATGTGTTTAAGCCGAGTTCGGTCAATGCTTCAATAAATTCTCTTGGACTATGCATAGATTAATCCTTGGTTAAAGAGGAAAATAACTTTTACTGGAGATTTGGGATAAATTTAAAGTAAAGTTTATCCATTTTATTATAACCTTTAGCTTTTTTTGATATATTTTTTTTATTTTTGGGATAAATTTTTTGAATAAAATTAAAAAATAATTTAATTATTTATCCCAAATATGGAAAAGGGGTGGTGGGAAGAATATGCTAAAGTGTATGATAGAATAATTTGTCTTAGTTCGCTTTATAATGAATTACTCGACAGGGCAAGTAATACTTTTCCACTTGAAGGGAGAATTCTTGAGGTTGGATGTGGAACAGGAAATCTGCTTTCAAGATTAAAAGACGAGAAAAGAATGCTTTATGGTATTGATTCAAGTCCGGATATGCTTAGATCGGCTAAGGAAAAAGTTCCTGGTGCTGTGTTGGTTAAAGGCGATGCTGCCAAACTTCCTTTTAAAGACGCGTTCTTTGATGGCGTTGCTTGTCTCAATGTATTGTATGTTGTGGAAAATCCACAAAAAGTAATTGGCGAGGCGCATAGAATCCTTAAAAATAGTGGAATATATGTTGTGAGCGGGCCAAAGCCGAATCAGGATTTTTCTCTGCTGGTCGATTCGCTTAGAAGGGATGTTGATGGGAAAGTAAGTGAAGATGAACTCTCTTCATTTATCGAGATTAACAAAAGATTGATTGAAAATGCACGGTTGTACGAGAATGAGGATGTTGTGGAGATGCTTGAGTCTGCTGGTTTTTTTGTTAAACTAAACTCTTCTGCTTATCTTGGTCAGGCATATTTTGTTGTAGCACAAAAATAGATTTTAAAAGGGGGTGGTAAAATGGTAGAGTTTAAGAATTTAGAACTGCGGGTTGCTGAAACTGATGAAGAAAAAGAAGAATGTTATCGACTAAGATATGAGGTTTTTGCTCAACACGGTTTTATAGACCCAGAGGAATATCCTGATAAATGCGTAAAGGACGAATATGATCCTATTTCAACGATTTTCTATGCAGCAAAATATGAGAATGGCAA
The DNA here is from genome assembly GCA_964519225.1 of uncultured Methanosarcinales archaeon. Taxonomy (GTDB): domain Archaea; phylum Nanobdellota; class Nanobdellia; order Woesearchaeales; family B54-G15; genus B54-G15. The sequence continues at coordinate 4,914 of CAZFJK010000012.1, forward strand.
AAGGGAAATCATTGGTACTATAAGAGTAACTCCGCCAAACGAAAGAGGATTTCAAATTGAAGGGCTTTTCGAAGTAAGTGAATGGAAATTAAGATATGGTTCTGATTTATGGGAATCATCAAAAGTTGTTGTTAGAAATAGGGGTAGAGAAGGCTTTGGCGCTTTACTCGGTCTCGCTGGTGCAGTTTATAGATTTCTGAAAGAGAATGGATTGAGGGCAATTGTTTATATGACTGGAGAATGGAATGAGCGAATGTACCGGAAACTTGGTGTTGTAAGAGCATACCCTAAGGTAAAAATTCATCCAAATGGTCAGCCAACAGTAGCTTTGCTATGGGATATAAAAAATGTCCCAGAAAAATATAAGACGATTTTCGATAGAATACCAATCCAAATTCCGACTCTAGTTGGTTAAATGGGGTTAGTATTTGAGACTGCAAAATAAACATCTTTCAATGCTCCAAGATGTGAGAATTCATGGCAGTGTCTTTTCGGTTCTTGGGATTTGAATAATGGACGAGTGTTTAGCTCCGACGTTGGCTTTATAATAAAAGTACAAATTGGATGGCCTGCTGCTATGCATTTCGTTTCGATACATGACATTGGGATTTTAGTGATTTCCTCAACCAATGCAGCTGCTTGACCTCTGATATAGTGGTCCACAAAATTGTCTCTCTGTACACCAAAAAATTTTTTGTATTCTTGAGCTATTGCAGATTTTCCTTGTAGGATGAAAATGTTTGATTTAGTATCAGTCTTTACCCATTTAAATTTTCCTATGCCAATGAATTCAGCCCATGATGTATTAAAATGGAGTAAATTGATCTTGTCCAGTTTTTTCCCATAGCCAAATCGTCTTTCAACCAATTTGAATGCTTGCTTTGCTTGGAATTTTCCAAGATTATAAAATATGTCAATTACGGCTTGCTTTCCATATAGTTTTTCTATTGTTGCATGTTGATAAACAAAAACATAAAGTGCTGTGATTAAACTGGGCATATTCCAAAGAAGAACTTTTCCATTCTTCCATTTAAGTGCATTGAACCTTAGGATTTTCTCGAGAATGGATCCAAACATTTTATTTTATCTTATGTACGATCAGGCCTGTTTTATTTATTTCAAGAGGATGTATATCCTCGTCATGATTAACTTCACGCATTTTTCTAACATGCAATGATCTAGAAAATGGACCGCCTATCGACTCATAAATAAGGTGAATTATGCCATCACAAAGGAATTCAGAAACGCCATCTCGAGAAAGTTGTCCGTCTGTTGTTTGTGAGATTAATATAGTAACAATTCCATTTAGATTCCTAAGCTCGGCTATAAAAGAGTAAATGAACCTTTTAATAATAAAATCATTTACTTCGGTAACATCAACATAAGTTGTAGGTGTAATGAATGTTAACGTTGATAATGAGTCTATGACAAGCCTCTTGATTTTGTTTCTTTTTACAATATCTATGATTTCATTTATTGTGTTTTTTGTAATATCGGTAGCCTTCATGCAGAAAAAAATGACTTTTCCTTCTTTTTCAAGCTTATCAAAGTCCCAATTGAATTTCCTAGCTTGACTTTTAACGTTATTCAGGTTTTCTTCAAAACTCACGAACATGCCTTTTTCATTAAACCGTGTTGCACCGTTGTATAAAAATTGAAGTCCGAAGATCGTTTTCCCTGTGCCTGGTGTTCCACTGAGTAAGATAATTTTCCCTGGCAAGAATCCGCCATGAATCAATTCATCGAATCCTTTTATTCCTGTTTTAATTTTCTTCAAGTTCATTTTAATATTTATTGACGGTATATATGAAGATTACTTTTGTTTTTGTTTCGATTTTTTGGCAGAGGATTTCTCCGCCAAGCCTGAGATTCTTCCTTAGTTCTTTTGGAATGAGAAAATATTTCGTTGCTGAATTTTTTCCTCTTGAAGCAATGTTTGTCTTTATCTTTGCTGTTCTTTCTGAAAAGAGATGAACATCTTCAATGTGGCCTTCAAGTTGCAGAGCTTCAGAAGGGTCGAGGCTTACTGTGAAGATGATCTTGTTGTCGTTGGTGACCTTAGAACCAAGTATTACTCCCATTTTTATCTTTTATTTTGTTTGGTGGATGTTTTTCTTCTATTTAAAGTTTTAGGATAAATTTGTGCTGATTTTTGCCTCTTTTTTAAATAAATTTTCAATGCAATCAACATTCCCAAAAGGATAAAAAAGATGATGGCTGAAGTATTGATTTTGAGTTGTGTTTCGGCTTGTGTCCTTTGATTTATTTTCCCTCTGGATTTGGGTTTTATCAAGTCATGTCGTATTAATCCTTCTTGTGAATATACAAATATCTCAAAAGTACAATTTTCGCATGGTGGAAGTATATAAGTATAAGAACGTTGGCTAAGTGGAGGAAGAGCGATTGACGCTATTTTTTGAAGCTTGCTGCTAAGTTCGTTGATCTTTGAAAAAATATTTACTGTGTTATTTATGTTTCCTGCATTTTCAAGTGTTAAATAAAGAGTTGTGTTTTTTCCCTCGATTAATTCGAGTTTTTTAACAATAACGTGACTTATAATATCATTAGACAAAGTGATTATTAAAGGAAGAGTTTGTGCTACAACTGAAGCTGTTGTTATCAGATCTGCTGGCTTTCTTTCGATGGTTAAAAAGCCATGGTAAGAACCCGGTTGTGCTTGTTCTGGTGGTTTGATGATCAAAACCAATCTTTCAGGCGTTTGATTTATTGATATCCAATTGCTTATTTCGCCTATTGTGTAATAGTTGATATAGTCTGAATCGTTTATTGGGAGACTATATTCGGCGTATCCGCCCGGCCTCACATTGCTAATCAGGATTTCGTTGTTTATTGTTGTCCCAAATGCAGGCAAGGTTTGCAAAAAAGCGAGAAAAATTGCTATAAAAAACAACTTTTTTACCATTCGCTAAACTAACTCATGAGAGAATTTTTCTTTTTTCTTTTCTCCCAACGGAGAAAAAACAAAATTAACTTATCCAAGAAAAGAAAATCTTTTCTGAAGTTTTCATAAAGAAAGATTATGTTAAAGCTTGGAATTGGTTTGGTTGGTGGAGCTTTTGTTGCTTTTTTTATTTTAATTAAATTACTTAAAATGAGGCTTAGAAAACGAATATTAAGATTAGAATGAAAAGCAGAGATTTGTTTCTAGCTTTCATATTTGGCATTGTTGGGATGTTTATTGCCGTTTTCTTTTTAATAAAAAATAAAGAGCTATTTATGCTTGTTCCTACCGCTGTTGCGCGAGGAGAAATCTGGAGATTTTTAAGCTACCATTTAATACATAAAAATCTGAGCCATTTAATTGAAAATTGCATTGGATTTTTCTTTGTTGGATTTATTGCATACGAACTTAAAGTAGGATTGAAGAGATATATTTTTGCGTATATAATTGCAGCTATTTTTGCTGTGCTGCCTATTTGGATTGTGTTTCGGTTCATAGCCTTTGGTGCTTCTGCTGCTGTACTTGCTTTATTTTCTTTTAGTTCGATAAACCTCACGCGATTGGGAGTTAGTTTGGTTGTGGTTTATTTTCTGTTATTAGGACTGATTGTAATTGGAAGTTCTGGAGAATATTCTTTTCTTGGCCATCTTACTGGATTTGGCTTTGGATTTTTGATCTATGGAATTTTCAGCTTGTTCGATAAAAGAAAACAAAAGATTTTGAGGAGGTGTAATGAAAATGTATAAGAGGATACCAACAGGAATCCCTGGTTTAGATAAGATGCTGTTCGGTGGGTTTTTAGAAGGAAGGAATATATTGATTTCAGGACCATGCGGTGCAGGAAAAACAATTTTTGGTATTCAGTTTCTTTACAATGGTGCAGTAAAATACAACGAACCTGGGTTGTACGTTACGCTTGAAGAGACTAAGCAGAAGATTTTTGATGATTGTGCTGCTCTTGGATTTGATCTTCCTACGTTAGAAAGGCAAAACAAATTCCACATCATTGGCGGACCCATAGCAAAAATAAAGTATTATATGGATAAAGTTGATGCAAAGGCCAGACACATAATAAATGAGATTGGTGAAGTTGTAAAGGATAAGAATGTTAAGAGAGTTGTAATCGATTCATTGAATCTTTTAACTATCTTAGCAAGCAGCGACGAGGAGAGAAGAAGGATAATTGCTTCTTTGTGCAATATGCTTTCTTCGCTTGGATGCACATCATTAATTATAAGCGAAACCGAAGAAGGCAGCATGAAATTGAGCAGGTATGGAATGGAAGAATTTGTTGTTGATGGCGTTGTTGTTTTGTATCTGGTAAGGCAAGGAAGTAGATTTATTTCAGGTATTGCAATAAGAAAAATGAGAGGAACTGATCATGATAGGGAGATTAGGGTTTATAAGATAGGAAAAGGAGGAATTGTTGTGTATCCGAATGAAACAATGTTTGGAGAAGTTTAGAAAGTTTTTTATAATTCTTTTAGTAAGCTTGGGTGAATGCTTGGCAGAAAAAAAGAGGTTTTAGTCGATGTGGATAAGGATTTGAAAGCGATTAATGAATTTTTATCGCGGAGTTCTGGCAAGGTTGAACTGCTTAAAAAACTTGCTAAGGATGTTAGTTTTCTTAGACATCAGGAGAGGATGCTTGCAGAAAAGAATGTTGAAAAAGCTAAGGAAAAAGTCTTTGAAGAAATGATTTTTGCTTTACTCGATTTACTAAAGCAATATAGTTTTTTTCAACTTGATGTTGACATAAGCGGTGAAAGACTAAAAAGGATTGGGAAGGTTTACTATCAAAGGTTGAAAAATGAATTTCCTGATTTGTTTGGAAAACTTAAAAAAGAAGACAGGATGTTCTTTGAATAATGACAACCATAATAATTACTTTGCCTGACGGTAGCAAGTTTAAAGCTCGGAAGGGTATTAAACCGATTGATATAGCAAAGAAATTGCTCGGTAGCGCTTTTGCTAAAAAAGCCCTTGTTGCTTTAGTGAACGGTAAGCTCTGGGATTTGGATCGAGCGATAGAAGAAGATGCTAAAGTAAAAATTTTAACTTACGATGATGAAGAGGCAATTGCTGTTCTAAGACATAGTTGTGCACACGTTCTTGCCCAGGCTGTTAAAAGGCTTTATCTTGATGTAAAGCTTGGTATTGGGCCTGCTATAGAAAACGGGTTTTATTATGATTTTGATAAAAAAGAAGCATTTACTCCTGCTGATTTAAAGCAGATAGAGGCGGAGATGAAGAAGATAATTAAAGCGAATTATAGATTTGAAAGAAAAGAGATCAGTAAAAAAGAGGCAAGGAAATTGTTTGCTGATGAGCCTTATAAGCTCGAATTGATTGATGAGATGGAAGAGCCGATAAGTGTTTATAAAGATGGTGAGTTTATTGATTTATGCAAAGGACCTCATATTCAGAGCACAGGGATGATTAAAGCATTTAAGTTAATGAAAACAGCTGGAGCTTATTGGAAAGGAAAAGCTGAAAATCCTCAGCTGCAAAGGATTTATGGAGTAGCATTTAAAGATGAAAAAGAATTGAAGAAATATCTTTCTCTGCTTGAGGAAGCTGAAAAAAGAGATCATAGAAAACTTGGCAAAGAGCTTGATCTGTTTTCTATACATCCCGAAGGTCCTGGATTTCCTTTCTTTCATCCAAAGGGAATGGTTGTGATTAATGAAATTCTGAAATATTGGCGTGAAGAGCATGAAAAAGAAGGCTACAGCGAGGTTAAAACTCCGATTATTTTGAGCAAAACGCTCTGGGAGCAGTCAGGACATTGGGAGCATTATAAAGAAAACATGTATTTTACAAAAATTGATGGTAGAGATTTTGCAATAAAGCCAATGAACTGTCCCGGAAGTATTTTGATTTACAAGGAAAGGGTGCATAGCTACAGAGAACTTCCTTTGAGATGGGCTGAGCTCGGTTTAGTGCACAGGCATGAGTTAAGCGGAGTTCTTTCTGGTCTGTTTAGGGTAAGGGCCTTTACGCAGGATGATGCACATATCTATTGTATGCCTGAACAGATTGAGGAAGAGGTTATTGGGATAATTAAGCTTACTGAAAGGATTTACAAGACATTTGGATTCAAGTATGAGGTTGAATTGAGCACAAAGCCAGAGAAAGCAATGGGAACTGCTGAGCAATGGCATGAAGCAGAAACTGCTTTAAAGAATGCATTAGAAAAATGCAGGATTAAGTATAAGGTTAATCCAGGTGAAGGTGCTTTCTACGGGCCAAAGATAGATTTTCATGTAAAGGATGCTTTAGGAAGAAAATGGCAGTGCGGCACCATACAGCTTGATTTTCAAATGCCTGAAAGATTTGATCTTAGCTATGAAGGAAAAGACGGGAGAAGACACAGGGTTGTTATGCTTCACAGAACTGTTCTCGGCAGCTTAGAAAGATTTCTCGGTGTTTTGCTTGAACATTTTGCTGGAAAGCTTCCTCTCTGGATTGCTCCTGAACAGATCAGGGTAATAACTGTTTCTGATAAAGTAAGAAATTATGCCAAAAAAGTTTATAAAGAACTGGAAAAGCAAGGATTTAGGGTTATGCTGGATGATAGGGCATCTACTGTTCAGTACAAGATCAGGGATGCGCAGCTGCAAAAGGTTCCTTATATGGTTGTGATTGGAGAGAAAGAAGAAAAAGCAAAGAAGATTGCTGTGAGGACTCGGGAGAATAAAGTTAAGTTTGGTGTTAAATTAGAGAAGTTTATTGATGCGTTGAAAAAAGAGATTAAGGAAAGGAAAGTTGAGTTGGAAGCGATTTAGAAAATTTGATTATTTTTATAATCATTATTTTAGTAATCAAAAAATGCGGGGGTGGCCGAGTGGTCAAAGGCGCCAGGCTTAGGACCTGGTGGCTTAGCGCCTGCGCGGGTTCGAATTAACCCTTTCCGCCTTCGGCGCAAAGCGTTAACGGAAAGGGAACGAAAATCCCGTCCCCCGCATTATCATAATTTCTATGATAAGGTCGGGAAAATGCTTAGATCAAGCTATTTAATTAAATTTAATATTCTAATATGAATTATTTTTCTTCGAAAGAAAAATAAAAAAGAAAAAAATTTTTAAAATAAAATATTCCTTTTGGGATAAATTTTTGAAGTTGTCTAGTGCCTAAATAGTAATAGTGAACGACTTTCCGATATTATTTTCTCTCTATCTAAGTGATGACTTCCTGATGCATTGAAATTTTAACTTTTCATGCTGGTTTCCACAGGAAATGGTGGTTTGGATTGTTTGTATTTACGAAACGTTTTTAAACAGATAACCAGGAAAAGCTTACTAGTGTCTTTAGAAGGCTGGCCAGCCAGAAAGAAAAGACACTCAAAGCCTTCTAAGACACTAAGACAACAAAAAAAGCAAAACACAAAGAGGTGAGGTGAAAGATGGGAAAATTTAAGAAAATTGTTGCCTTGGCCGCAGGCCTTGGTATGTTGGGAGCAACATTAAGTGGAGCATTGGCTGCACCGTGGACTTTGGACAACTATCCAAAGGCGCTTGGATCACCAGTTACCATTGTTTTTGGCAAAGACGCTGATGTCAGCGATGTTGTTGGTGCGACTGAATTAGCAAGCGCATTGAAATATGAAGAAGAAACAACCACAACAACCGCAGCCACAGTAAGCGAAGGAGTTTTGATAAAGTCTGCAGGAGACGAGTTGAATTATGAAGAGTGTTTTTCAAATATAACTTCCACACTTGATAGCAGTGACTTGGATATCTTAGCGGATCAAACATACGATGATAATGAAGGTGATAATGAAAATTCAGTAACTTATACTCAAGAGATCTCATTTACGTATGGTACAGATGGCACAAACTGTCTTAAATTTACTATTGATGAAAATGAAGATAATGAACCTGCAGGCACATATATAGAAATTACTGATGATGATGACACTTATACATATACTTTAGAGTTTGATGACTCGGTTGCTTACACAAACACATCGACTGGAGTAGACAATGATCTTGAAGATACCGAATTGACAATAATGGGTAACACATATACAATAGTTGATGCTGGCGTCAGTGGCGGAGAGCTCAATTATCTAAAATTATTTGGCGGAGTAATGGAACTAACAATCAAGGAGGGAGAAACAAAAACTATTCAAATTGATGACACAAGCTATGAAATAACTTGTGATAATGTTTGGACAAGCGGTAACGACGAATACACTTTAATTAGCGTAAATGGAGAACAATCAAGCAAATTAAGTGAAGGACAAAGTGATGAAGTTAGCGGACTGAGAATTGCTGTCAAGACAGTTGTTGATGAAGAAGCTGCTGAATCTGAAGACTGGGTTCAGTTATATGTTGGTGCAAATGTTGTTGAGTTAACAGATGGTCAAGAAGTTAAAGTAAACGGCGAAGAGCTCGATGGTTCTGAAGTAACTTTTGATGTAACTAGTGATGAATGGGATGGTTTCTCAATATCGTATAAACCAGAAGATGACTTGTGGCTTGCAGTTGGCGAAGAATGGACGGATCCTGTGTTTGGTAGATTCAAATTTGTGTTCGCTGGATTAGAAAAAACAACAGAAACAATAAAAGCAACCACATCCGGAGATGATGGAACTCTAACGCTTACAAACAATGCAGGAGATACATTAGAAATTCCGTTCATAGGAAATGGAACAGTAGTGTATCCTGGTGATGATTTGGTTGAGAGTGATGTGTACACGAAACAAGGAGATGCTACATCACAGATTGCGGGGGGCGGAAACTTGTTAATTAAAAACGAAAATTATTGTAATGCAACAGACAAGATTGAAGATTGTGAAGGAATACTCTTGCTTGTTGCTAGCAGTAATGAAGTTAGAATCATAGAAATAACCGATATTGATACCGACAATAACCAAACGGACTTAAAAGACTTGACAACAGGTACAACGTGGACTAATGAGGACTATACTCCTGGACAAGGAACGGTTATAGATCTATGGGGTAGTGCTACAATAAATATAACGATTGATCATGACAATAAGTTAGTAAAAATCAATGATGGGTTGTTAGGTAGCGATTATATAGAAACGCCTCTTGAAGGAAGAGTATATCTCAGCTTTGATAAACCAAACTCACAGGTTACGGTGAAAAATGAAGATAATGAAACGTTGTTTGTATTCAATTTCACGACCAGCGATGAAGACACGGTGTTAGATGATATCAATGTTTACAATGAAATGATGGACCAAGAAGAAGATTCTGACATTAAAGTAGGATTAGATGCTGCAGATTACGGAGCAATAATTACTTGGGACAGTGAGGATAAAGATGACCTAACAATAGAATATCCAGAAGAAGAGGTATATGCAGATGTGTATGTGACTCCGATTAGTGCGACATTGGTTGCAGGTACAAATGTTGAAGTTAAAACAGTAGATGCTGTATCAAAGCTTGATAGTGAAGTTGGAAATATCGCTGGTGTTACGACAGATGGCGTGATTTTGATCGGAGGTCCTTGTGTCAACACACTAACAGCAGAAGCCATGGGCAAGACATATCCGGCATGTGGCGCTGACTCAGGAATTCCAGAAAACAAAGGTATCATTAAAGCATATGAGGTTGGTGACAAGAAAGTACTGCTTGTTGCTGGATGGAGTGCTGACGACACAAGGAGAGCATGCCTAGCATTGAAATACCCAACCTACAAAGATTGGGGATTGACTGGAACAGAAGCAGAAGTTACTGGAACGAGCTTAAGCGACATCAGCGTAACAACTGTCTAAACCTTTTCTTTCTTTCTTTTTGATTTTCTTCGATAAATATTTAAAGTGAGAAGAGTAAGTTTTAGAAAATGTTATGGAAATTGCTAGTTTTCCTAATCTGTGTTTGTATAAGTATTTGTGTTGTTCATTCTTATGACTTAGAAGATTTTCCTGAGTTTCTTTCTGACACGGTTTATATCATCGTCGGTGTTGGAGCTAAACCAAGTGATGTCGTTGGGTCTGTGGATATAGCAGTAAGTTTAGCTAAAATTGGAAAACACATTCGCTCAAGATTAGATACAGAGATAGATGAATTGGATAAAGATATGATCGTTGTTGGTGGTCCTTGCGTAAATGCGGTTGCCGCTAAACTGCTGGGTTTTCCAGATGATTGCATGGAAGGTTTTGATTTGGGTGTTGGAAAGATCATTTTGTTTGAAAATAATGATGCTGTACAAATTCTTGTTGCTGGCGCTACTGCTTATGACACAAGGGTTGTAAGCAGGATTCTAGCTGATTATGACAATCCGAAGAATTCATTATCCGGAAAAGAGGTTATGATAAGAACTTACAAGTACAAAGAATTAATGATACTCGATTAGAGAAAACATTTAAAATCTATTCATCTATAGTTTCTTTTGATGGAAGAAAATAAACGAGAGATTAATTTTGAAAGGCTGTTTGATATTTTAAGAGAAGAGAAAGCTAACGAAGAACTTCAATCGCTTGAAAAGGATTTCTTTGAAAAGGTAGGATCGTATGTTAAAGAATATGAAGAATACGCAAGCAAGATAGAATCTTCTCTTGAAAAAGAAAAGGCCAAGAAGCAAGAAGAAAACATCAAAAAGATGATTAAAGAATTGTATAATTGGAGAGAAAAGAAAATCGTTGCTCTTGCTCTTGATGCTGCAAAAACATCGCTTGCATTAATCGATACGACACCTTTGTTAAAAGAGGAAAAGCTGTTGTTCGACAAACTCTATGAGATTTTGGCTAGGGGAAGAGAAGGCATTTTAGCAAGGCTGCTGTCCGGAGGTATTCCCAAGATTGAATTCGAAGAGAAAAGAAAAGAAGAGGAAGAACCTAAAAACGAAATGAAAACTGAAAAAAATTCGGGTACAAAACTTATAAGATTTATCTGTGCTGTTCCGAAGTTTGTTGCAGAAGATTTACAATGTTATGGTCCTTTTGAAAAAGATGACATTGCAAGAATTCCAGCAAAAGCAGCTGATGTGTTAATTCAAAAGGAAAGAGCAGAAGAGATAAAATAACCTGTTACGAAAATCAATTTTCTGTTACGAAATGTTACGAAAGAATGTTACGATTTTGTTACGTAAGTTGTCTTTCTTCCACTGCCTATTTTTTTGATAAGAGCTTTTTTCATAAGTTTTTTTAGGGTGCGCAATATAGTCATCTTGCTTACGCCAATGCTTCGTGCTAATTCTGTTGATGAACGTGGTTTTGTAAGTAAAGAAAGTATCTTAATCTCTTCCTCACTTAATTCCTTTACTTTAATTTTTGAAGGCAATCTTCTGAAAATGACAGTTGTATAGACCTCGTCCATTATAAATTCCGGCTCTGGATAATTATTTTCAGCACAGTATTTTTTCATCAGTTCTATGCCTATGCCATAACGCTCTACATAGCCAATATCATAGAATAAAGAAGCAAGCAACGGATTTCTCGGAATATGGATTGGTTTTTCTGGAGACGTTCCAGGCGGAAACCTGCCAGGATTTCTTATTTCTATCCTGTCCTTAAAAACAAAGATAATAATTTCTACTGGAATAAAGTAGTTTCTGTGTATGGTTGCATTTAGAATTGCTTCACGTAGTGGAGGTATTGGGAATATAGGTCTTTCAATCCGCTGCAGTGCACCTTCAGGAAGATATGATTCTTTAGGTATTTCGTCCATGAGGATTTTATAAGCCCTATCGACCTGTTCTTTGAGATCGCCTTCGAGTTCGAATTTTGCAATAGGATTTTCCAATTCGGTTGATGGAAAAAATTCGAGTCTTATTTTAGCATAAGGGAAAAATTGTTGTGGATTTTTTCCGAAAAAAAGCAATCCTCCGTTGGTTGGAGATTCGTTATGGATAATTTTTAATTTTTGCATTGTGGATTTTGTTGGTTTTAGCAATGGTCCTCCACGGCGCTTTGATTTCACTTTCAAAAATTCCTCGATTTTTTTTATTGAAAGGTCTTTTATGGATGCATCTGGATTGGGTACTGAGTCAAATCTGACGAGGATGCTTTCTGCGGCTCTTGTAATGACTTCATCTATTGTAAGCGGTAGACTGAGAGAGCCTATACGAACGTAAGCCACATTTTTATAAGAATATATTTTCCCGTTTGGTTGGAGCGTGAGTACGACGATTAATTTGTCCTGTATTCGAAACGGTTGCATAGCGAATTTCGGTTTGGGATATATCGGCTGGATGATCTTTTCCTCGATTTCCTTTTTCCAATTAGTTCCGGGCTTTAGTCCAATGATTTTTCCATCGTCAGAAATGCCAAATAGGAGGGATCCTTTTCTTGTGTTCAGGAAGGCTACAGCATCTTTAGCTGCTTCGCCCGTGATTTTCGGCTTGAATTCTACTCTTTGGTTTTCTCCTTCCTCGATCAGCTTTAAAAATTCGTTGAGATTCATCTTTATAGGGCTAAGAGATCGGATTTTATAAATGTTACGAAAATCAATTTTCTGTTACGAAATGTTACGAAAGAATGTTACGATTCTGTTACGTATTTGATTCTGATTGAAAAGGATGCAGAACGAAGCGAAATACTTTTAAATTAGTTGATTCTTCTCGAAGAGAATGAAAATTCCAAAAACGATTAACAGATATTGTCCATACTGCAAGAAAAAAACAGAACATAAAGTCATTCAAGCTAAAAGAAAGACTCCTGGAAGCGCCCATCCTTTGAGCAGAGGAGGGAAGGTAAGGACAAAATTAAGGGGCGAATGGCGAGGACACGGCAATCTTGGAAAGTACAGTAAAGGTGCGATGAGTAAATGGAAAAGATACGGTAAAAAGATAAGTAAAAAAGTTGATTTAAGATTTCAGTGCAAGGAATGTGGAAAGATGCATACAAAAAGAAAAACTAAAAGGGCTAAAAAGGTTGAGTTAAAATGAGGAGTTTTGAATGTAAAAGCAAGTTCGTGAAAGTAAGATGTAACAAATGCAAGAACGAGCAAATCATCTTTGGCAAAACAAGTACTGTAGTTAAATGTCTTGTCTGCGGTACTGAATTGGCAAAACCAACTGGTGGAAAAGCCCAAATCAAAGCAAGAATTTTAGAAATTCTTGAATAAAATGTTATATCGAAAGATTGGATTTCCTGAAGAGGATGAAATAGTCCTATGTACTGTTACAAAAATCTATCATAATTCTGTTTTTGTTCATATCGATGAATATGACATTCAGGGACTGATCTACATTGGTGAAATTAGTCCAGGAAGAATAAGAAATATAAGAGATTTCGTTAGGGAAGGAAAAAAGATTGTGTGCAAGGTTCTTAGGGCTGATCCAAAAAGAGGAGCGGTTGATCTTTCTTTGAGACGTGTTAATGAAGAGCAGAGAAGAAAGAAGCTTGAAGAGATAAAACAGGAAATTAAAGCTGAGAGAATTCTTGAAGAAGTCGCTAAAAAACTCGGAATGGACATTAAAAAATTGTATACTGCTGTAAGCGAAAAGGTTTTTAGAAAGTATGAATACCTTCATCAATTTTTCAATGATATTGCAAGTGGCAAAAGCAATAGCTTGAAAATTGGGCTGCCGGAAAATATTGCTTCTGCGCTTGATGAGGTTGTTTTAGCAAGGATAAAACCTGCCGAGGTAAAAGTAAAAGGAAAAGTGAAGCTTGGAAGTCTTGCACCAAACGGTGTTGAACTGATTAAACGCGCTTTGCAGAGAGGACTTTCCCTGAGAAAAGGTAAGATCGAAATAAGATATGCTGGCAATGGTGAATTCAATGTTTCTGTTGTTGCACCGGAATATAAAGTTGCAAACAAAACACTTGCTAAATGTATTGACAACATCGTTAAAACCATTCAATCCTTGGGAGGATATGGAGAAAGCATAATAGAAAAATAAAATGGCAAAGCATATAATGTTTTGTGACGCGTGTAAAAAATATACAATGCAGAATGTGTGTCCTGTTTGTGGTAAAAAAACAGCAGAAGCTAAACCACCAAAGTTCAGCATTCAGGATAGATATGGGAAGTACAGAAGGGAAGCAAAAAGAAAGATGTTAATGGAGGCTGGATTATTATGAGCAAATGGTTTATTAATAGATATCTGAAGAGCTTGAAGGTAGGTAATCCTTTGATGATTGTTGGTTTGCCTGGCATTGGAAATGTCGGTAAGATAGCTGTCGATTTTTTAATCGATGAGCTGAAAGCAAAGAAAGTGCTTGACTTTTTTTCTTATTCCTTTCCTAATGCTGTTTTTATAAACGAAGAAAGTTTAATCGATGTACCGATTATCGAGGTGTATTATAAAAAGCTTAGCGGAGCAGATCTTTTTCTTGTTGGCGGTGATATTCAGCCAATAGATGATGTTGGATGCTATGAGTTCTGTGAATTGTTGTTGAATGAGTATAAAAAATTCGGTGGCAAGAGATTGATCACACTTGGCGGTGTTGGTTTACAGCATGTTCCAAAGGAGCCAAAGATTTATTGCAGTGGAAATTCAAAACGATTTATTAATGCTTTCACTAAGGGAGTGAATGTAGAAAAAAAGGTTTATGGCAAGGTTGGTCCAATCATTGGTGTGAGCGGTGTTTTGCTTGGAATGGCTCCGAGGTTTGGCATGGATGCAATAACTTTGCTTGCAGAAACTTATGCTCATCCTATGTATCTCGGAATAAAAGGAAGCAGGGAGATAATAAAGATTCTGAAAAAGAAGTTGGGATTAAAGATCAATCTTAAAGATTTGGATAAAGAAATAAAAGAGATGGAAAGCGAATTGTTGAAAAGAACCGAGGAGCTAAGCACAATAATAAAACCAAGAAGAAAAGGAAGGGATGTTAGCTATATTGGATAAAGCTTTTATATTTTGAGATAACTTTGGTTCTATGCGAAAAGAGATTAAGGTTTGGTTGGACCAGGCTGTGCAAGATTTTGATGCAGCGTTATATAATTTTGACGGTAGGAGATATTACGTTGCTGCTTTTTTATGTCAGCAGGCTGTTGAAAAGGCATTAAAGGCTTTATTTTTAAAAAAAAGAAAAGGGATTTTTCCTCAATCGCATTCTCTTATATATTTGGGTAAGGAAGTGAAAGTTCCGAAAGAATTTCTTGGATTTTTGAGAGAGCTGACTCCTAAATTTATTGATACAAGATATCCTGATGCTGCGTTAGGGATTCCTGCTGAAATTTACGGCGAAGAAAATGTTGCTGAAATAATTGAACGAACAAAGAAGATCTTAAAATGGATCAAAAACGAACTAGAAAAGTAAGAAGTTGTTTGGAAAAAGGCTTCTTGAGGTTTGTAGAAACCATAAAGAAAAAGTTTGATGCAAAGGTTTTGCTTTTTGGAAGCAGAGCAAAGGGAGAATGTTTTAAGTTCAGTGATTATGATGTAATTGTGATCTCGCACAAGTTTGAAGGAGTTCAGTGGCATGAGAGAATAAGCGACATCGTTAAGTATTGGCGTCTAAACAAAGATCTCCACGTTCTGCCCTATACTGAAAAAGAATTCGAGAAGAAAAAGAAGATGCGAACGATTGTGCAGGTTGCAGTAAAAGAAGGTTTTTATCTGTGACTTGATTATTTTAGTAATTTTATTAGGAAAGTTTATATAAAGATTTGAACTTTTTGGTTGAAAATGAAAATCGAATTGACAAAAAAACCAAAAAACGTAACGATAATTGAAGGTTTTCCTGGTTATGGTTTGGTTAGCACAATAACAACAGAGTTCTTGCTTGATCATATTGATGACATAGAAAAGATTGGAAGAATATGGCTACCTGAAGCGCCTGCAATGATTGCAGTACACAAAGGAAAGGTTGTTGAGCCTTTTGGAATATTTTATAGCAAAAAATACAATCTCGTTATAATTCATGTTGTTACGACCGTTTTTGGCTTTGAATGGGAAATGGCAGAGGCTGTTATGGAACTTGCCAAGCAGTTAAATGCAAAAGAGATCATAAGTGTTGAAGGTATTAGCAGCGCTGAGATCGGAGAAAAGCCAAGAGCATTTTATTTTTCAACGAATGCTACAAGATTAAAAAGGTTAAAACAAATTGCTGATGCTCAACTGCAGGAAGGTATTATTGTTGGTGTAACAGGAATAATGATGTTGATGGGCGATAGAAAGATTCCTGTTACTGCTATATTTGCAGAGGCGCATAGTGAGTTGCCTGACAGCAAAGCTGCTGCAAGGATAATAGAGGTTTTGAATGAATACATAGGATTGGATGTTGATCCAAAGCCGTTGCTAAAGCAAGCAGAGATGTTCGAGAAAAAATTACAGCAATTACTTACTCAAACGAGAAAGATGATGGAAGAACAGAAAAAGAAGTTGAGTTATGTAGGTTAAGTCTTTAGTTATTACTTTTTAGGAAAAAATTTAAAAAAATTGATTTTTTCTTTTTTCTCATGGTTAGAACTTATTTGGATTTTTTGATTAAGCTTGAGGAAAAGGTTAATGATGCTTATAGAGAAGCTCAAAAAAACATTGGCCAGCATGTCGGGTATTTCAAGGATGGAACTTACGAAAAAGAATTAAAAGGAACTCGGCTGGTTGGGTTAGTTTCACAAGGAAAAGAAGCGAAGCTGTCGATTAAAGGGCTTGGCGCGGTTATGCATGCCTATTCTCCAGAAGCGATGCTTGAAGGTAGAACAGAAGAACATCTCAGTAGAATCAGAACGCCAGAGGAATTATTGATTTATTTGTGTGTTGATTCTTCACTTTGCGTATGGGAAAGAAAAGATGAGATCAAAGATTGGGCGAATAAGTTGTTTAACGAAAAATTAGAAGAATGCGAAAATGAAAAAGAAAGAAAATATACTATTGCTCGGATGGAAGCAGTGAATAATTGGATAGATCTTGTTCCATTTGGTTTGAGGGTTTTTTCTCCGTTATATGAAGTCAGGGATGAGTTAAAGAGTTTGTATGGAATTGTTATTGCGTATTTTGGCGAGGCTGCAAACAGGGCTTATCCTATTTATTCGAGTTGGTTTAGGAATACTCTTGGATGGATCAGAAATAAACCTGATTTTTCAGAAAAAGAGGTAAGTAAAAAGAAAAAAGCGATAAAGAAAGCTATTCGTCGATTAGGAAAGGGATTACAAGAACTTGATGAAATCAAAGATCACTTAGGTAATTTAGCAAGCAGGGAAGATGGAGTGATGTTTTTCAATTATTATGCTTGGGCTCCTTGGCTCGGATTTGAAGATGCGCTCAAGGTTTATTATGGAAAAGATTTGGCAGTACGTTTTTTTGGTGCTGGTTCTAATTTGATAACGGCTTTTAGTAATGCTAAAGCGATTGAAATGATGATTTCGAATCCGCCGAATGTGTTTATCGCTAAAGATAAAATTTTAGATAATGAAATTAAATTTTTGAGTAAGATATTTAATGAAAATCTTGGGTCCTTACTTGAAGGCTATCTTAAGTCTTGGAACATGGTTAACATTATTTTGGATTTAAAGAACATATGAACTAGAATAAAGAAATTTTTTTAAAAAATTCTTCTTTTCTCTTTCTTGATGCCAAAAAAGAGGTTAAGATCGTTTCTTATGTTAAAGAATTAGAAAAGTCCTTTGTAAAGTATCTTGATATTCTTGCTAGGTATATTCCGATTAAAGAAAAGCATGTTAAAAGGATAGATAAGATTGCAAGTGAGATTCATAAAGAAATTACAAAGTTAAGAAAGGAGTTAGAAAGGATCTCGAAATTAAAGATAGAAAAGAAAACAAAAAGGAAGAAAAAGTAAAATGGGAATATTTAGCAGAATTTTCAAAAAGAGAAATCCTCCTGAAAGACAGAGGGCTGTCAGGTTTAGAATGGCAAGATTAAGCGAAACAGCCGAAGCAGTAACCTTAGGGATGAATTATATGATCAAACATCTTGCGAAACTAGAGGCAGAAAGTGAGGAAAGATTAAAGGAGCTTGCAAAGGCAATGAGAGAAAAAGCAGAGAAGCTAAGAGCTCTTAACACATTTATAACAGAAGAATCAAGAATATTTCAAATCGAACGAGATTTAATGTTAAGAAGAACTGCACCAGAACTAAGGAAACAGCTGAGAAGAGAATTCGTTGCTTTGAGCAGGCTTCAGTTGAATGTTATGAGGGCTGCAGAAGCTGAGCTCAAAGAGATTCATCCAGCAAGAAGGAAGGTTATTATTAATTCTACTGAAGCGATTAGAAGATTAGTCCTAGAGATGGAAAAGCAAATAAGGAAGATTGAGGAAGAAGAGCGATTGCAGTTAGAAAATTTAAGGAAACTTGCAAGAATCTTGTCGAATGAACAAAAGATAGGAAGACAAATAGTAATGACAATAATTCCTGAAGAAAGAAAGGTGTTGGATAAAGTGATTGGTGAAATAGAAAAAGAACAAGAGGAATTGAAAAAAGAGTTGAAGGAGCTGGAAGCAATGGCAAAATTAGATGTCTTTGAAGAAAGAATAGCATGGAGACCTCCGCCTGAATTGCTGCCGCCACGAGAATAGATTATTCATCTAAAGGATTTTTCACTTTCTTTATCTGCTCTAAGCTTACCTTTGTGTAGCGTTCTGTTGTTGCAAGGTTTGCATGACCGAGAAGGGTTTGAATGACTCTTATATCTGTTCCTTGTTCAAGTAAGTGTGTTGCAAAGCTCGCTCTTAGAGCATGACAGTAAACTCTTTTTTTAATACCTGCCTTTTCAGCAAGGGATTTTATGATCTTTTCTGCCTGTCTTGGAGTTATTGGTTGATCTTGCCTGCTCGGGCTAGGGAAAAGAAATTCGTTTTCTGGAAATTTTTCCTTCAGTTTTGGAATATATTCCTGCAGATCTCTGACTAAAGCAGTTGAAAGTATAACAATTCTGTCTTTTTTCCCCTTTCCTGCTTTGACAACAGCTATTTTTTCTTTCAGATCGAGGTCGTTTATTCGCATTTTAACAGCTTCAGAAACACGCAATCCAGCTGAATAGAGAAGCTCTACAAGAATCTTGTGTTTTTGATTCTTTGCTGATGCTATCATTTGTTTTATTTCGTCTTTTGTTAGAACAGTAGGAATCTTTTTTTCTAGCTTTGGAGATTCTATCCTGCTGAATATGTCTCGTTCAAGGATTTTTTTATAGAAAAATCGTAAAGTGCATAAAGCTAAGTTGACTGAGGAAGGTTTTAGTTTTTTATCGAACAGGAGATGAGCGATATAGCTTTTTACGTCTTCTTCTGTTGCTTCTTGCGGATGTTTTTTGATAAAAGAAAGGAATTCTTTGTTGAAGAATAGGTATGTTTTTACTGTTTTTTCTGAAAAGCCTCTTAGCTTAAGCTCTGTTTCGAGCTGTTTTAAAGCAGAGTGGATTTGTTGCATTTTTTAGCCGAGATGGTAATCAAAAATAATTGGGACTTGGATTAGCTTTGTAAGGCTGTGAATTTTGTTTCTATTTCTATTCTGCGCTTTTAAGGTTTCTGCTAGGTGCAATGCATCATGTTTTGTGCATGCGCAGGCATAAAGAACATAGGTATCTTGATATTTTCCTCTGTTTTTTCTCCTGAAGTATATGTCTGCTGTTATTGCAAGAAAGCCCGTTTCTTCTGTTGTTATATCAAAGGTTGTAAGTTGAATATAAATTTTTGAAATGTTCAGAGTGCGGATTCTTTCTTTTTTTAGTCTTGAATATATTTCTTTTGTTAAAGTTTCGAGATCTGGATAATCATGAATGTTCATTTTAGTTTTCTAAAACGAACTTTTATATAAATTTTATTGGTTCGTTTTATGGTTATTAAACGAACTTTTTAGCGGTTTTATGTTTTGAGAAGGGATTTGATAAAAAATTTTAAGCGATGATTGAAAGTTTTTGTCTTTTATTTTTGTGTTTGTTCTTTGTTTTGCGCTTAAAACTTTTGATTAAAACCTAAAAGTTTTTGGTTAAGTCCGACGATGTTTTCTTTTGCTTGAAGTTCTTTAAATCCTGGTTCTAATGAGATTAAAGGCCTGCCTTTTATGTATGTTTTTTGTACTGGAATGCCTTTTGAAATTAGGTTTGTAACATAGGTTCTGATAAGGGTAAGGGAAAGGTTTAACTTTTGAGCAAGTTCTAGGTAGGAAATTGGCTTTGATTCTGAATAAAGGGCGAGAAAGACTTTTTGCTCTTCTTGCGTTAGGGGCTGGATTTGATGGATTTTTGGCTGGGATTGGATCGGCTGACCTGTAATTTTTGAAATTATGTTTTTGAGCTGCTTTATTTCTTCTTGCAGGTGCTGGACTTTTTTATCCAGTTCGCAGAGGTATTCATAATTTGCTTGGATTTCGTTTGTGTTTTCGTTTATTGCATCGAGGTGTTCTTCGAGTTCCTCGTGTATTTTTGAGAATGTTGATTGGACAAATTGCTTTAAGTCTTCTGGTTTTTCGTCGAAGAAGATGATTTTAGTTATTTTTGTCACCTCTTTCTCCTGCTTGATTTTCTTGCTTTTGTTTGATTATTTATATAATTTTCTCGTGTTTAAACTATAGGTTTTCTTTCGTTTTTTGCGCTTTGTTTGGGTTATTTTGCCTTCTTTTTCGAGTTCTGAGAGAAGGCGATAGAATGTGCTTTTTGAGCAGAGGGCTTGCTCATCAACTATGATTTCTTTGAGCTGGAAAGCTGTTGAGCCTGGATAGCGGGTTAGGAGGTTTAAGATGAGGTTTTTTATGTAGTCTTTTGAATGCTTAACGATTCTTTTAGCGATTCTTTCTTTTGCCTGAAGCTCTGATTTGAGCTTTTTCTTTTGGCGCTCTTTGGTTTGCTGCGTTAGGTTGGTCGCCTTGCTTTGTTTGTTCTGGAGCTGATCGAGGATAAGGGTAATGCGTTCAAGAATTGGCTTAAGGTCCGGGTCTTGGTTTTGTGATTGTTTTTGAGTTAAGCTTAAGGAGTTGAGCTGTGCAGCAAGTTGGTCGATCTGCTTTGAAAGTAGGGTATATTTTGATTCGAGATCAAGGAGCTTTGATTCCTGTGACTTGCTTCTTTCATTGAGGAAATTTATCCATGTGAAGAGCTGGTTTATGTCTTCTTTGACGCGGAAGAAGGCGTTTGATACTGCTGAATGGAATCGTTGGAGAAAGGTGAGATGGTGTTCTTCTTGCTCCTGTCCTAAACGTTTGTGT
>CAZFJK010000013.1:0-25092 GCA_964519225.1 uncultured Methanosarcinales archaeon
ACGGGCCCGCCCGGATTTGAACCGGGGTCTGGTGGTCCGAAGCCACCCGTCCTATCCAGGCTAGACTACGGGCCCACGAAAGAACAAACGTTTCTAACTTATATATGTTGCGTTCAAAATATAAAAAACAAGAAAGAAAAACAAAGAATAAAAGCACTTACTTTTTAGCTAAAGTTATCTCGATTGTACTTACTCTGACTTGCTTTCCTTCTTTGTTTGTAAATTCCTCACTATCGATTTTTATGTCTTTTACTTCAACCTGTCCTTCAAGGAACCTCTTGCTCGCTACTTCAGCTACATCAACTGCTCTGCTGATGAACTTTCCTCTTGCCTTTACTACCACTTCATTTGCTCCCTTGGTAGTGAACTGCATCACTACTCCAGTTACATAGTTCATAAATGGCTTTCCACCAACAAAGATGGTGTTTTCTTCTTCTGGCATTTTTTAGTTCACCTCCGTCTATTCTTTTTCTTTTTTTGCTTTAACCAATCTTGTTACATAACCAGCTATAACATTTCTAAGTTTTTTATACTGAATATCAGTGAATTGAGCAACCAACTGTTTGTTTGTTTCAAAATCTGTTGTAAATTTATCTCCATACAACTTCATTAAATCCTGTGTTATTCTTTTAATCAGTGCTGTTTTGATCCTGCCCATTGTATTTAAACCTATTTATTTAATTTATTTTAACGCAAACAAACTCGGTGAATTTAAAAATATTACGGAAACGTCTTCTTGTTCATAGCTTCTGCTAATATTTGACTTCCAAGCAATATCGTTTTGCTATCTCTATCCTTTTCAGGAATGATCTCAACTAAATCAACAACTTTAATGTTCTTTAAAAGCAAGAACTTTCTTAACATAAATAACAACTCTCGTCCGCTCAAACCACCAACTTCAGGATAATGCACAGCAGGTGCGAATGCAGGATCAACTACATCTATGTCAATACTCAAATAGCATGCGTCCCAATTCCTTGCCTGTTCCATAACAGTAAAGCACGTTTCAGCTAAGCCGATATCATCCATCTTTTCAATATCAAAATACAAAATTCCTCTTGAGCGTAGAAATTCTTTCTCGTTCGTGCTCATGCTTCTTAATCCAACAAGAACGCATTGCTCAGCTCTGAGCAAACCATCGTTAATCAGTTTACGCAAAAAATCCTCATGACTTGCTAAGTCAGTTGTTTCTTCACAATCAGGATGTGCGTCAAGCATAATCAAACCAGCATTGGAATGTCCGCTTAAAGCTTTAAAACAAGGATAGGTTATTGAGTGGTCACCTCCCAGAATAATTATTTTTTCACTCTTTTCTAATTCTTTTTCTACTTCACTTTGAATTTGCTCAAAACTAGAACGAATATCACTATTATCAACATCGACTTTATTTACAATTATTTCCTTAGAAAACATATTTCTCTTTAACCATTCTTTTAAAGCCGTAATCACAGCTTCACTTTTATCTGCTCCCCTTTTGCCAAGAGAACCACCACAAAAAGGAACATGCAAAATTCGCATTAAAAAAGAAGAGAATATTTGTTTAAAAATTTAACTTATTATACCTAAAGCATAAAATACGCAAATATTAAATATTCGAAATCCATTTTCTTAGTTGAGAGGTGGAATTATGCCAGAAGAAAACCTCAAAAAAATAGGCACCATAACGCATTACTTTCCAAAAGTTAGTGCTGCAGTCATTAAACTTGAAGCAGACCTGAAAGTCGGCGACAGGATCAAAATAAAAGGCCATGGAAAAGAATTCGAGCAAACAGTCGAAAGCATGCAGATAAACAGGCAATCAATAGAACAGGCAACAGCCGGGCAAGAAATAGGTCTGAAAGTAGACCAGCCTGTAAAAGAAAAAGACGAGGTTTATAAGATAGAAGAATAAATCGATAAAAATTCTCTTCTTTTATTTTTTTACATCCTCTCCACAGCATCAATACCAAGTAAATTTAAACCTGTTTTCAAAACCTTTCTTACGCATTCAATCAAATAGAGTCTTGCATTTCTAAGCTCAGGTTCAGCGTCTAGAATTCTGTGCGCGTGATAATACTCATTAAACGCTTGAGCAAGATCAAGAAGGTATCTGCATAAAAGATGAATTTTGTAATTTTCACCAGCCTCTTCAACAACAGCTGGAAACTTACTCAATAGCATAATCAATTTTTCTTCTTCCTTTTCTTTTAACAGTTCCAATCGAGCCTCGGCTGGTAATCGTTCACTGAATTTCCTGAAAATAGAACAAATCCTTGCATAAGCGTATTGAACATAAGGTCCTGTTTCACCTTCAAAAGAAAGTGCTTTATCCCAATCAAAAACAATATTCTTATTGTTCTCCCGCATTGTCATGCCGAACTTCAAAGCAGAAAAAGCAATCTTCTTTTTCAGCTTAGGAATTTCCTCTTCAGGAACAAGTTTTCTTGCCCTAATCTCTTCTTCAGCTTTCTTGTATAATCTGTCCATTAGATCATCGTATAACACAATGGTTCCTTCTCTGCTGCTCATTCTTCCTTCAGGAAGCATAACCAATCCATAGCTAAGATGATAGCATTTCTTTGCCTGCTTGAATCCCATCAATTCAAGTGTTTTGAAAAGTTGTTTAAAATAAAGTTCCTGTTCACTTCCAACAACATAAATACTTCTATCAATTTTATAGCGTTCAAATTTGATCTTAGCCAGAGCAATATCTTTTGTTGAATAAAGCGGAACACCATCACTCCTAAGCAAGAGAAACACCCCAAGTCCGTACTTCTTCAAATCCATGATTATCGCTCCTTCACTTTTCTTTGCAATACCTTTCTGCAGAAGCTCAAGAACAATCTCTTTTCCTATCTTTTCTACATCGCTTTCAAAAAACAAAACATCGAACTTCACTCCAAAGTCTTTATAGATTTTTTCAAAATCTTCCAAACACCACTGCCTTGTTTGCCGCCATAACTCAACCAGCTTAGGATCGCCCTCATACAGCTTTTTTGTCATCTCCCTGATTTCAGCCTCAAGCTTCTCATTTCCGCTGATTAGTTTGTTTGCTCTTGCATAGATTTCTCCTAACCATCTCAAGCGATTTTCTTTAGGCGGTTTTTCATTAAAATGCATAATCCCCCACAAACACTTTACAACATGAGGTCCTATGTCGCCTTGATAATTTGCCCTTATCACTTTATAGCCAAGAAACTCAAGAATATTTGAAAGTGCTATGCCTAAACACATATTTCTTACATGACCGATATGCACAGCTTTATGCGTATTTGCTTGAAAAAATTCAACCATAACGCGCTCTTTTTTGCCAGCGCCCTTTCCGAAGTCTTCATTAGCAAATATCAAAGGAAGCAGTTGCTTTGCGACATACTGCTTATTTACAAAAATATTCAGGTAAGGCCCAACAGCTTTAACTTCTTTTATAATACAATCTTCAGGAAGCTTTGAAAGTTTTTCAGCAAATAGTTTTGCTGTCTCCACAGGATTAACTCCGGTTTTTTCAGCAAACTTAAAACAAGGCAGTGCAAAATCCCCAAATTCTTCACTCGGCGGAATATCCAATTCAAGTTCAGACTTTCTAAGTTTAAGATGCTTTACAAGAAAAGTCTTTACTTCATTAGCAATATCCATGGGAAAAGGATATATGAGGGAGTATAAAAAGTTTCACTTTGGAACTTTGGAAAATTTCTTTCGAGCACCAATAAAAATAAAAATAGAAAATAAAGAAAAGATCAGAAAATGTACCTTGGCAGACTTATCGAAGTTAAAAAACGCAACAGTGTCTTGCAGCTTAGGGCTGTAAATGAACGAGAAAACCTCGAACACAGAGTTGTTTTCCTGCCTGTGCCGGAAAGAAACACAATCCCAAGAAAATATATAAGACAGCAAATAAGCATTTATGAAAAACTTGATGGATGGGATATCCAGCTGGAACAAGTTTCAAATGACGAAAACATTTGTCCGCTCCAAAACATAACATTTATTAGAATCTATGCTTCGAATAAAATTCATAGAACCCAGCGAACATTTCAGTTTCTCGAATATCCAAAACTTTAATATACTTCTTTTCTAATCTCGAAATATGTTTTTTGATTTATCCCAGCTTAAACTTATTAGAAAGAAACTCAGGATAACTCAAGCAGAACTTGCTAAAAAAGCAGGAATCAGCCAAAGCATGATTGCAAAAATAGAAGCAGGAAGGTTAATTCCAACATTCACAAAAGCAAAACGAATTTTCGAGGCATTAAAAAGCTTTGAACGAGGAAAAGAACTAAAAGCAGAAAATATAATGATTAAAAAATTCTACAAGATAGCCTCTTCGGACAAGTTAAGCCATGTCGTAAAATTAATGCAGAAGCACAACCTTAACAGCATTCTTGTTTTTGATAAAGACAAACCTGCAGGCCTGATAACAGAAAAAACCATTCTAAAAGCATTTGCCTATTTTGGAAAGAACTTATCCCAGATACAAGCAAAAGAGATAATGGAAGAAGCACCGCCAATAATAGCGAGAAACACACCAGTAGAAAAGATGTTTGACCTCTTCCAGCACTTTCCCATAATTCTGGTTGGCGACAAAGGAAAAGCAGAAGGTATTGTTACGAGAGCTTCATTCATCTCTGTCCTCCATATATAGCACGTATAGCCCGATTGAAAAATTCTCCTAGGGACTTGTTTCCGTAGATTTTAAGATAAATCCTTTTTGCGGCTTCCTTAATCTGCTCTGGTGTTAACCTGACGAATTGCTTAAGCAATTGACGACAATCATCTATTGAAAGTCGCTTCTTTCTGGGTTTGAATATGCTGTAATCAATGTTAGGATACAATTCAGGATGCTGAATAATATCTCCTAAAAGATGAGCTATCAAAACTCTTGCTGCATCCGTATGTTCATCAATAAATCCCTTTTTTTCAGCTCTAAGAAGCGCAAAAGCTTCTCCGAGTGCTTTCATATTCATTGGCATAGGAAGATGATACAATCGTGCAAGAAGCCCTCTTAGCTCCACATGAACATGAAGCAAAAGCCTTTCTTTTTTAGTCAAATTTTCTAAATTGATATCTTTAAAATCGTTTGCATGTTGAATTTCCTCAATATTTGTTTCCAGTTCTGCAAGTCTCACAAAACGCTCTTTAAATGTTTTAAAATCCTTATTGCTTATTTCTTTTAAGCCGATATACCTTAATGTTCTGGCTAATAGTAAATAAAAATTCGCTTTGTCTGTTCTTAAAATCGGATCAAACCTATTAGGATTACGAATGAGCTTTTCAAAGGCCGAACGTAACCTATTTATTCCTTCATAAACTCCTTTCGTCATCTCTTCAGCAACACAGGGATAGAATTCAATAGTCATTTTAGATGGTGTTTTTCTTTTCAGTAGAGCAGCGCCACCGATCTCTATGCCTAAATCTGTATATGCAGGAACTTTTGTCACTAAATATTCTGTAAATGATTTTATAATCGATTTTCCAAGTACAACTCTTTCTGCTTCAAACTCTTTTCCCCATAGTTTTACTTTCACACAGTCCTTTTTCAAAATTTTTCTTAAGCTATAATTAATAGGCAAATTCTGCTCACCGATATTGAAATGTTCAAAGAGCAAACCAAAATTACTAAAATAATCCTTCAATTCTTTTGGAACTACCCCTCGATCCAAATCCTTTATATTACCTAAATGGTGCTTGGCAAGAAAATCCTTTAATGTCCTTTTCGCAACGATATATTTTATCTTGAGTATTTCCTCAGAAAACCAGGGAAGTATCTCTGATAGTTTCATTGTTTCAACAGTTATTTCTATATCGCCATCTTTAGGAACGGTTCTAAAGAAACAAATTTCATCGGGCTCTCGTTCTCTGGATTTCCTGGCTTCTATAATCAAATCATAAAAAGAATAAGTATATGCTTTTAGATTTTCAATCAATGCTTCTAAAGTTCGATTTTTTCTTTCTCTCTTCTCTTCTGTCTTAACCAACATCCTATAAGCAGGAATATGCAAATGCCTGCTGCTGGTACAGCCAGAATTAGCACTAACAAATCCAAAAGCACCAGAACCAAGAACAAGATAAAACATGATGCGCATCAAATAATCCTTTATTCTCATTCTTTTATTCTCATAACGTTCTTTATTTTTCCGAAATAGTACGGTTGGTCTTCCACAATCCAAACCTTAAAATCTTCAATACCTTCCTGCAAATAAGGTGAGAGGAGATTTTCGCTCAGCAAATCAGTTCCTTCAACAACCTGAAGCAAAGAAGGTAAAACAACGAGTGCTTTTCCATTACTCTTGCCATACAGGAAACATTTAAATCTCTCAACCCTGCCGCCCTCGCGCAAGCTTATTGCAGGATGTTCGTGTGCAATTATAAGTGCTTTAACATTCTTTGGCGGTTTCTCAAATTTATGCCCGTGAGTAATAAAATACTCACCGATTAAGGCATTTTCAATGATTTTAACGTTCTTCTTTTTTACAATAGGATTCAATATAGTATCGTGATTTCCTTTAACAATAACAAGTTCTCCATACGCTTTTAAAAAATCTATAAACTCTGATGCCTCAAACCATTCCTGTTTGCTTATATCGCCAAATTCGTGTTTCAAGTCGCCATTGAACACAATCCTTTCAACATCAAAATTAGAGAATATCTTTTCCAGCCTTTCCTTTATCAATTTTAAATTTATCCTTGGAACAAAAATCCCTTCTTCAGCTAAAGCATCTTCATAGCCGAGATGGCTGTCGGCGATAAACAAGGTCTTTAGATTTGCAGAATACAGTCCTATATCAGCAATATACAGGTCATTGAATAATTTCACTCCTGTGTTCATTTTTCGTTACTCTTATTATATTATCAACAAAGCTTTCTATCTTTTTCTCATGGCTAACTATTATAACCTGCTCTGCATTCATTTGCTCTAAAACATCCCTCATCTTATCTAGCTGCTCAGAACTGAACCCGTCTGTTGGTTCATCCAGAATTATTATATTTTTTGTTTTTATGACCATCAAATCATTTATTACTTTATTTAAAGCCAGTCTATAAGCAAGTGCAGCCGCGGTTCTCTCGCCACCGCTTAAAAACTCGATATTAGTCTCATAACCGTTCTGCTCAATAACAGGGGTAAAATCTTCATCTATCCTTGCCTGCAGTTGCTCGTCTTCCACAAGCACATTAAACCACTCCCTAAAAAGAAGGTCAACCTCCTGCTGTGCTTTAGCCATGATGTGCTGTTCAATTATTTCCATCAGAGGTATTAAAAAATCCTTTATCCATGTTGAAAGCCTGTTCAGTTTTTTAGCCAACTCTGCTTTTTCCCTCTTCTCGCAAATTATTCTTTCCAATTCTTTGATCTTGTTTTCAACAAATTGTTTTTCCTGTTTCTTTGTTTCGAATTTTGCAAGAGCATGCTTTTCCTTATCTAAAATAGATTCAAATTCTTTTTTCGCCTCATTGTATTCGTTTTCTAATTCCTTTTTTGAATCGATTTTAGAACAAAGATTCCTAATTTCCTCATATAATTGCGATGATTTTTTTAACAGGTCTGCTTTTAATTTTTTCAATTCGCTGATTTTCGTTTCAAGAAACTTAAGCAGCTCGAAATCCCTTGAGCGTTTTTCAGCTTCGATATACTTTACCCTCATCGAACTGATTTCCTGTTCCAAAACTTCTATTATTTTTTCATTATCTTTAACCTCTTTTTCTAACAGAGCAATTCTTTCATTTAAAACTTTGATTTTACTGTTCTCTCTATTAACAATTTCATCTTTGTGTTCCTTACTGACTTCCTGGTCGCAGAGAGGACATTTAGCCAATCTCAAAATCCTGTTTTTAACATCTTCCCTCTCTTTAATTTGGCTCTTCAAAGAAGAAATCTCCTCGCGCTTTTGTTGATTCGCTGCAAGCCTTTGTTTGAGTTCTTTTTCTTTAATCTTAAGCTCGTCTTGCAATGTCCTTGCATCATGAAGAGCAGCACCAGCCAATTCTCTTTTTATTTGCTCGTATTTCCTTGTAATTTCATTTAGTTCGGCGTCTCCTTTTTTAAGCGCTTCCTCATTTGCAGCATATTCGGTCCTTACTTTTGCAAGTAACTCTTTCGCTTTATTCAATTCTCTTATTTCATTTTCAAAATGCTCAAGGACTTTTTTCTTTTCATTCTTTAAACGCACAACCTCGTTTAGTTCTTTTTCAGAAACAGAGATATCACGTTCTATCTTTTGTCTTTTTTCCTTCAGCGAGTTTAGCTCCTTTTCTTTTTCTCCAAGATCCTTTGAAAGCTCTTCTAAGAGATTTATTCTGCCTTTTATTTCTTTCACTATCGTATTCGCGTTTCGAATCAGAAGCTCATATTTCTCAATTCCAAACACCTTCCTCAGAACCTTTTTTCTTTCTTCTGGACTCTCCAGCAAAATCATTTTCATCTCTTCCTGCGGCGTATAAACAGTATATCTATATACTAGATTCTTCCGCTTCTTAAGAAGGTCATTAGGATAACCTAACAACTTAAAGACTATTGCTTTCAATTCCTGCGGTGTTCCTATTTTTTTATTTCCGTCAATGATGATATACCCGCTCTCTTGTTGCGTTCCGTCATGCTGTGTTTTTCGTCCGCGCTTTAGTTCCCTTTTTATAATAACATCTTTTCCGTCAACTTCAAAATGCAGTTCAACGCTACCGCGATGCTTTCCATGTCTTAATAGTGCGCCTCCAGCTATGTTTCCCAAGCCGAACAAAGCAAATTCTATTGCTAATAAAATACTGCTCTTGCCGCTTCCGATATCTCCGGCTAGAAGTGTGCTGCCTTTAGAAAAATGAACAGTCGCATCAACGTAGCTCCTAATATTCTCTAAGCGAACTTTTTTAATCAGCATAGCCGATAGAAAGCGCGCCGCATATTAAAATTTTTATCAACTCGGCAAAATGCTTATAACCTTATAACTTAACGTTTCTTTAGCTCTTTTAAATGCCTTCTTTTATGCTTGAATATATTTTTAATATTTCTATCGGCTTCTTCTAAAACCAGAGCTACGTGCTTTCCGCTTAAATAGTGTGGCAGGATAACATAGTCTGCGCCAGCATCGTAAAGCTCAAGAGCCTCATCAGCATGACTTGCAGTAACTATAGCTATAATCTTTTTATTAACACCTTTGGCTCTTCCAATCAAGAGCATGTTGTCTTCTGGATCTGGTATTGTTGAAACCAGAAATTGTGCCTGAGCAAAAGGCAATCTTTCAATTAATTCAAGGTCGCCTATATCTCCATAAACACACGGCTGTTTCTGCCTGATGAAACGTTTAATTACTTCAGGATCAAAATCCACAACCAAAACATTCTTTTTCAGTTTCTTCAATGTTTTCAGTATGACACCACCCATTCGTCTGCATCCACAGAGCACTGCATCATAGCGTTTTATCGGGTAATATTCCAGTCTCTTCGGTCTTTTTCTTTCAAACAGCTTGGCAAAAGGCTTTAGCAGATGATAGAGTTTTTGATCATACGTAATCATATAGGTTGAAACAGTTATGGTAATTACGCCGACAAAAGCCACAATCGAAAATACTTTTTGAGTTATAATTCCAGCACCATAGGCAAAAGCAACCAAGATTAATGAAAATTCACTTATCTGAGCCAAGCTGATTCCTGTCAAAAAGGAAGTTCTTGCTTTGTAGCGAAATAAGCCCATCACTGCCTGAATGATGATCGGATTTCCGATTAAAACAAATAAAGAAAAGATAATTACTGGAATCAACACGCCTTTAAATGAACCAAAAGTCATTTCCATGCCGAGCGAGACAAAGAATATCGTAGCAAAGAAGTCCCTTAGACTTCTCATCCTGCTTATTATTTCGATGTTATAAGGAAGATTAGCAAGCGAAACGCCCGCAAGAAAAGCACCAATAGCTATAGAAAAGCGAAAAGCATGGCTCAAGAGAGCAAGCAGAAAACACCAAGCAACTGAAAAAAGAAAAAGCAATTCTTGATTTTTTGCTATGAACCTAAACAAATACTTAAGAACATAAAAGCCTCCTGCAAAAGCGATTAATATCAAAGTCACTACTTTCATCAAAGCAAACGAGACAAAAACACCATTCGAACTTACACCTAAAATGCTCGTTTTTCCAGATAGTACAGTCAATAAAATGATTGCTACAAAATCCTGAACAAGCAGAACACCGAGGGCAGCTCTTCCGTGTAATGTATTAAGCTCGTTCTTATCCGATAAGAGCTTTACAACAATTACTGTGCTGCTGAAAGTAAGAGCTATTGCAATATAAAATGCCGCGGTAGATGAAAAGTGCAGCAATAAAGCTATAAAATATCCAATTAAAAAGGTAAAAAGAACTTGGCCAATGCCGACAGTAACTGAAATAATTCCAAGATGTCCTAAACGTTTGAGATCAAGCTCTAAACCTACGATAAAAAGCATAAATGCTATTCCAATCTCTGAAAGCGTTAAGATATTTGCCTGGTCAGAAATGAGCTTTAGTCCTGCTGGTCCTAACACAATTCCAGCAAGCATGTACGCAAGAATAAGCGGTTGTTTGAAAAATCTCGCGATAAGAGCAAAAATCGCAGCAATTATAATTACCAGCCCGATGTCAAAAAAAAGATTTCCCGCCATTTTCCTCTTTTTTGATTTTTCAAACAGAAACTTATGTTACTTAAAAAACTTTCTTTCGATATTTCGAAATCTTTATAAAAATAAAGAAAAAAATCCAATCAAATGCCTGCGCAAAAAAGAAAAAAGAAAGAATGGTATCAAATTATTGCTCCTAAAATCTTTAAGGAAAAGGTTTTAGGCGAGACTCACTTGCTGGACCCTACTAAGAGCATAGGACGATGTCTTTCTGTTAGTTTAGCCGACCTCGTCGGAGATATAAAAAGACAGAACATCTATGTAAGATTTCGAATAACTGATTTTACAGGAACAAAACTTTACACAACTCCCGTAGGATATGAAATATCACCTACGGTAATAAAAAGGATGGTAAGGAGAAGAACAAGAAAAATAGACGACTCTTTTATGGTCGAAACACTTGATAAAAAGAAATTCAGAGTAAAACCATTTATTCTTACAAGAGCGAGAGTGAACAATTCCGTTGCATCTGTTCTAAGAGCAACAGCAAGAGAAAAACTAACAGAATTTATCAAAAACACAAATTCTGAAAAACTTTTTGAAACTGTTGTCAGCCACAAAATACAAGCTACAATGTACAAAGAATTAAGCAAAATTTATCCATTAAAACATTTTGAGATAAGAAAACTCGAATTAATAGGTTAATCTTTCAGAAGGTAAAAATAATTTTAACAAGTCTGTTAAGGTCACTATTCCTATTGGCTTCTGCTCTTTTTCAATAACTACACTATTAATATTATAATTAATCAAGTCGTCAATTATCTCATTCACAGTCGTGTCAGGATGTGCTGTAACAAGAATCGGCGCCTTAAACCCAACCACCTCAAGCGCCCTTAAATCAGGAGGATTTCCATCAAAACTTTTTGTTTCTGTATGTTTGCTTCTACTACCGTAGTCACTTTTCGCCTGCTTCAAGATATACTTCTCGATAAAATCTGTAAAACTGAAAATTCCAATCAACTTTCCTTCATGATCAACAAGAGGCAATCTTGATATACCTTCTTCACGATAAATCTCTATCGCCTTGCCAACCCTGTCACGTTCATGCAACACAAAAGGTTTTTTAGTAGCTATTTCTTTCACCTTTTTCTTTCCTTCGGGCCTTTCTTTCAACACTTTCACAACATTTATTGCTTTAACTACACCAATTACTCGCTCATTTTCGACTATCGGAAGCAAATACGCATTCGCTGTGAGAAGCAATCTTGCAACATCCTCAATTGATTCATCGCCCTTTAATTTCGGAGCACTTATCGTAATCTCGCCTACTTTCATGTTAGCGGGATGAGCTTTACTTTTTAGCAACCATTTTTTTGAAAGCACTCCTTTGTATTTCTTGCCGTCAAAAACAACAGCCCCCCTCTCGTGTGTTTCCATCAACCTTCCTATGAGCTTAGAAATAGGATCATGTACATCTACTTTTACATAATCTGTACTCATCACCTCTTTTGCAATCGGCATAAAGGAAAGGCAAAATAAACTGATATTTAATTTTTATGTTTCTGAAATTCGCCGTTAAACCACAATCTTTATAAAACACTGTTTTTTCAAAAGAACCATGGCAAGGCTCAGAAAGGGCGTAGCTTATAGAAACCTTGAAAGACCTTATACAAGGATTAGCAAGTTTAGAGAAAAGAGTTTTATCAGGGCAACTCCAAGGGTCAATATAATTAAATTTACAATGGGCGACCCAAATGGAAAATTTGAATACAGGCTTGACTTAGTTTCAAAAGATTCAATTCAGATACGACATAACGCTCTTGAAGCAAGCAGGCTGACAGTAAATAGGCATCTTGAAAAAAAACTCGGCAAAAAAGGTTATCACTTTAAGCTAAGGGTTTATCCATTTCATATTCTTCGTGAAAATCCGATTGCAGCTGGAGCAGGTGCAGACAGAGTTAGCAAAGGAATGAAGCAATCCTTTGGCAAACCAATCGGCAGTGCAGCGCAAATAAGTGCAGGCCAAAGCATAATGTTTGTTGATGTAAACAAAGCTGACATTCCAGTAGCAAAAACAGCTTTGGAAAGAGCAATTAAGAAACTACCATGCAAATGCACCATAAAGATTTCTGAAATCAAAGCTTAACTAAGCGACAAATTTTTAATAACGCCTTCTTTTCTCTTCGCTATGGAATTGCAAAGAGCAAAAGGAACTCGCGACTTTATGCCTGAAGAAAAAATTTTAAGAAATGAAATAGTTGATACTTTAAAAACAATATTCGAATGTTATGGATTCTATCCTATAGAAACACCGATTCTCGAGCGATTCTCAACACTCTCTGCAAAATATGCTGGCGGCTCAGAAATACTTAAAGAAACATTCAAGCTCACTGATCAAGGTGGCAGACAACTCGGTCTTCGCTATGATCTTACTGTACCATTAGCACGATTTATTGCTATGAATCCAACACTGAAAATGCCTTTCAAACGCTATCAAATAGGCAGGGTTTTTAGAGATGGCCCAATAAAGCTTGGCCGTTACAGAGAATTTTGGCAGTGCGATGCTGACATTGTCGGTTGTAAGGACTTAATTGCAGATGTTGAAATTCTCCAAATGGCTCTTGACGCATTCAATGCACTAAATTTAGATGTTGTTATAAAGCTAAATAGCAGAAAGCTTCTCGATGAAATCTTTGCCTACGCCAAGGTTTCTCAAGAAAAACGAATCGATGCAATACTTTCTATTGATAAACTGGAAAAATTCGGTTGGGATTATGTTGAAAAAGAATTAACGGAACTTGGCCTAAAAGAAGAAACCATCAAAACATTAAAAGACATATTTTCAATCGAAGGCGCAAACAAAGAAATTATTGCAAAGCTAAAAGACCTTTTCGGTTCTGATTCAGAAGGGCTTAAAGAAGTAGAAGAAATCTTAAGTTATTTTGAAGATGAAAAAAGAATATTGTTTACTCCTTCCCTTGCAAGAGGTTTAGCTTATTACACAGGCCCGATCTATGAGGTTTTCTTGCAGAAAAGCAAAATAACAAGCGCAATTGCTGCAGGCGGCCGCTATGATGAAATGATAGGCCGCTTTTCAAATGTGAATCGTGAAATTCCTGCAACCGGAATAGCTTTTGGCTTGGATGTGATCATGGATGCGCTAAAAGAAAAGAGAAAAGAACTTCCAAAGACTAAAGCAAAAGTGTTGATCATCCCAATAGGAACAAAAAAAGAAAGTTTCAAGCTTGCAGTTCAGCTCAGAAAGAAAGGAATAAACACCGACCTTGCAATAATCGAGCGCGGCATCAAAAAACAGCTTGAATATGCTAATGCGTTAAAAATTCCTTATGTAATATTCTATGGCGATGAAGAGTTAAAAAAGAAGAAAATCAAAATTAAAAATATGTGTAGCGGTGAGGAAACTGAATTAACTTTAAAAGAATTAATCAGTTTTTTGAGCTAATCTCTCTAAGCCTCTTTGTTTAAAAGCATTTGACAGTCGTTTTAACCTTCCATAAGCATCAACAGCAATCAACTTGGCATGTTCATCCAACGCCCGTCTAAGTTCTTTTCTTTTAGGATCCGAGACAAGATAATTGTTTACTAATTTTCGTAGACTGTCCTGTTTATTTATTCGCATATAGGCGGCATCACTCCGTATGTTTAGTCGTGCTTCGATGTCAAATTCTTGTTTTAACACAACTACTATTTCAGCTAACAATATTTTTCCACGCGAATGACATAACTCGATTCTAACAAACCTCCTTGGAAATGATGAATGTTTGATTCTATGTTCAACGTAGTCTATTCGTCCTTTTGAGTCGAAAACACCTCTAAAGTAAGCCCTGAGGCGTCGTCTATCGTTCAAAACAAACCGAGACATCTGCTTTAGGTCTTTAGTTTCGTCTAAAACATCTTCAATGTTACCTGAAGAAATATAAAAACTAATATAACCACCTTTTTGGCTTTCTGATATATAACCGCCAAGGCATCTTATTCTTTTTCTAACCAAGTTTAGATTTGGATGACATGCTCGAACTTCTAGATTTAACGCTCTTCTGTTCCTTGCTTTACTTCGCCTGATTTGAATGAATCCAATAATATATGCCAAATCAATGTTAAGTTTTAACATTCTTCAAGAAGTGTTAATATTACAGGTTTATCTTTAACCAATATAGTGTGTTCTGCTTGACTGACCAAGCCGTGCTCCTTATCCACCAACGGCGGAAAGCTTTCAATAATCTTTTCCTTTAATAATTGAGTCAGCGCAAAATTCACCTGGTGTTTTGGAAATTTCTCAGTTAGCCATCTCGTCGTAAAAGGTAGCCCTTTTCTCTTTTCAATCTCGCGCAGGATGTTTCTAACAAAACCAAGCCTTACTGGTTTCTTCTGTTTCAGAGCAAATATTGTTGCAGGACTGCTTTCATATACCATGCCTGCACCAGTTGATGCAAACGGCTCGATCGCAATCAACTGATTTTCTTCTAGTTTTGTTTCATCGCCATTATCATAGTTAGGTATGATCGGCTTTGAATGGATATTATATTCGTCAAGTCCGTGTCCTGTTAAATTAACTATGGGCGAAAAGCCATACTTAACTATCACGTCATATATTATTTTTCCCAATTCACAAACTTTTACACCAGGTTTTGCCAACTTAATAGCTTCATTCAAAGCTTCAACCGAGGCTTTAACAAGCTCGCTGTTTTTTTTGCTTAAATCGATTGTTGCTGCATTATCTCCGATATAACCATCTACATGCACTCCTACATCGATTTTCACAACCTGATCATCAAATTCCAGATCATCATCTTCTAAAGGACAGAAATGCGCAGCCACATCGTTCAAGCTTATTTGAACAGGAAAAGCAAGCTCACAGCCCTTTTCAATAATGAACTCTTCAACAGCATTGCAGACATCAACCACGCGCTTTCCTGGCTTAACAAGAGATTTAGCGTATTCTAGAGCTTCAGCTGCAACACGACATGCTTTTTTAAGCTTAGAAAATTCCTCTGATTTTAAATCTATAATCATAACTTAAGGAGAAAATTCTCGCTATTAAAAGTTTATTCTTTTATTTCCCAATAATGAACTTCAGATTGCGGAACAATGTAAACACGATTTCCTTTCTTAATGTGAATATAATCGCCGACAATACCGACGATAACACCATTTATCCGTAAATGTTCTTTTTTAAGTATAGCCGTAGCCTGCTTACCGATGTACTGTCGAATAGGATATATCATCTGAAAATCTCTTTCAATATCTTCTCGGATTTGCAATTCAGCAACCTGAATTCCTTGAAGATAGATAACTCCGGGCACTTTAACTAGTTTTTCATTTTCGCCTTCACTGCTTAATACTTTTGTTAAAATACTTCCTGAAAGCTCTCCAGTCCTTTTATTATAATGCTTCGGTATTATTCTAACGACTGTATTTGGAAAGCAGAGTCGCAATGCTTTTCCTTCTTTAATTGCATGTTCAATCAAACTTTCAAGTCCTTGTTTTCCTTCTTGTTCTTCTTCTTTTCCAAATCCGACTACCATTTTAATATATCACCCCTACAACCACGCCTACAATTTGTTCAAATCTAACTTTTTCTGGATCTTCTATTGGATTATTATCTCCTTTAACTATGAAATAAAATCCTTTTTCATCAATGCCTTTTCCAACAACTCTGTGCACAACAATGCAATTACACAGCTTTGACCTATATGAAATAATATCTCCTATCCTTATCTGAGTCGGATCCTTTGGAGTAATCTCAATAGTATTTGCTTCTGCATCAAAAACAGGATCCATTGAATTCGTATCTGTAAACATTGCCCAGCTTGGATTTTCAACATCAATTATAACTTTATCCTGAAAAACATGAATCTGCTCTGGCTTTATCCAATCGCCAGGAGAAGGTCTTTCAGGAGCGACATTGCTAAAAGGAAACTGTGCTTTGGAAAGCTCAGAAACAGCGCTATTTGAAAACCAGCCAAGTAAAAACATGCCTGCTACAAACAGCACCAAAAACAACCTTCTCCAAACCATGTTATCACTACTAAGTAATTTATAATATATAAATCTTTTGCTTTTTAAAAGTAGTAAAAACATATACAAAAGAAATGTAAACGACCTATAATAGCTCAAACCGAGCAACGAAGTCCTTAAAAGAACCGCTCCAAGTTTCAAAAAGAAAAAGTAACCCCCAAAAATTATACACCTTCTTTTCCAAGAGATAGGGATTATTCATCGAACTTAAGTTCTCAAGTATTCTTTCAATGCATTCCTCGTTTAGCATTGTTCTTGCAGAAAGTTCTTTAACAGGATTATTAGACGGCGTTTTTGACAGATCAATTCCAATTTTTCTCAAATAGAGCTCAACAAGACCATTTACAGAATTTGGAAAACTCATATCAGGCAAACCGACCCCTTTTTCTTGAAAGATTCTTCTGATTTCTTCTTCGACAGCTTTCTCTCCTCTGCAAGGTATGTGGATTTTGCACGATTCAATTTTTCTTCCAAAAACTGCTGAAAAGAATTCTTGCGTTAAAGTAATCGGCCAATGAGGTGATACTTCCCTAAATGGGATAATAGTTAAGCCATCTTTTTTATAGTTCGGTTCATAGATTAAAGAATATCTGCCCCTATTGTTTGGAATCAGGCGCTGACGGTCGCTTACTCTAACTATTCCCGGGAGCACTTTGTAATGTCCAAAAACAACAGGGCAGTCGGGATTTTTAATCCATTCTTGAACATCTTTTTTGATTTGCTCCTCAACCGATTTATTGTTTCCTTTCAGTGTTTTTTTACGTTCTTTGATAAAGTTATATATTACATCATCGAGTACCCATGTTGGATGATGAGACACACTAAAATATATTTCTTTCTTAGACATTATTTATTAACCATACTAGATAATTTTTAAAATTTATGCAAATTCCAAAAGATATTAAAAAGAAAATGAATCCAAACTTCAAAATGGAAGGAGTGAGCGAAAATTATCCGATTCTTTCTTACGGAAACGCTAAACACCGACTTTTAAAACACGATCAATACATTCTTTTGAAAGCAGGCATAGAAAACCAACCTACAATCCAGAAGAATTCGAGCAAAGAATAAAAGCTGTAGAATTTGAACATATTTACAAATACGAACCCAGAACCCTTTTAGAGCGAAGAAGATTGTTTCTGCTTCTATGCGCTGAATTCGCGCAAGAGAGCGGTAACGTTATTCAAATAGAAGGCTTAAACAAAACTGAAGAAAAAGATCTCGAAGCATTTGTAAATAAAACCTTTAGAAAAATTCTCAGAGACGCAGCCAATAAGAGGTAGTCTTTCAAATCTCTCAAACGAATTTTAGTGGTTATCTCAAATCAAAAAATCAAAACCTTTATATATAAGTTTTGAATATATATTCAAAAATGCCAAGGCCAAGGCGAAGCAGATGGATATGGTATCAACCGCAAGTAACTTATTTCAAACCAGTAGGTATTCCGTTAGCGCAACTAGAGGAGATCACTATCACTTATGATGAACTTGAAGCTCTTAGACTAAAACACCTAGAAGACCTAGAGCAAAAGGAAGCAGCAAAGAAAATGAAGATTTCCCAGCCAACTTTCCACAGAATAATTGAACAAGCATGCAAAAAAATTGCAGATGCCTTGGTCAATGGCAAAGCAATAAAAATTGAAGGAGGTGAGATAAAAATGGTTGTTCCTGGCTTTGGAAGAGGCCCTGGTGGAAGAGGGAGAGGCGCTGGCAGAGGCAGAGGCTTTCGTGGCCCTGGCGCAGGAAGAGGCTTTGGCAGAATGGGCGTTCCTCCAACAAAGTGTGTCTGCCCAAATTGCGGCTACGAAGAAGCAAAGGTAAGGGGCATTCCGTGCAGAAGCAAGAAATGTCCTAAGTGCGGAACACCTTTAATGGGCGCTTAAAATCTTGGAGGTGGAAAAATGCGTATAGCAATAAGTTGCGAAGGAAAAACCCTTGAAAGCAATGTCGATCCACGCTTCGGAAGATGTGCTCATTTACTTATAGTCGAAGCAGAATCCCCAGACAAAATAAGCTTAGTGAAAGCAATCGACAATCCGAATGTAAATGTCGGCGGCGGCGCAGGAATAAGTACAGCACAGCTTGCAGCAAATGAAAATGTTGAAGCAGTAATCACCGGCAACATCGGCCCAAGAGCGTTCGGCGTAATGCAGCAATTAAACATAAAAGTTTACAGAGCAGCCGGAAAAGCAATCGATGCAATCAAACAACTCTTAGAAGGAAAACTCGAGGAAATAACAGTTCCAGGACCTATGTGGAAATGACATCAAACAGCAACAATTCCGACGAAATTTCCTTTATCAGAAAGAAAAAAGTTGAGGAAATGCTAAAAAGATTGGCGTTCAGTCAGCAAAAAGAGAAAATATCAGCTATGCCAATCATCGACCGTGCAAACAGCAAAAACTTCAACCTTAAAGTAATTGAGCGTTCAACGATTTTACCGGTTCTGGTTGACTTTTATGCAGATTGGTGCATGCCGTGCATTATGCTGGGTCCGATTCTCGAAAGGTTGATACGTGCAGAAAATGGAAAAATCGCTCTTGTTAAAGTGAATATCGACGAATCACGCAGCCTTGCAGAAACATACAGAATAATGAGCATTCCCGCATTAAAGCTTTTCAAAGATAAAAGAATAATAGCCGAACACATTGGCTTCGCTTCTGAACAACAGCTTAAGTACTGGATTGAAAGAGCGCTTCAGAAATGCCAAAAACAATAGCAGTAACAGGCGGAAAAGGAGGAACAGGAAAATCAACAATAGCTGCTTTACTCGCAATTGGACTTTCAAAAGAATACAAGGTTCTTTTAGCAGATGCGGATGCTGACTGCCCGAATTTGCATATAATCCTCAAAGCAAAAAGAAAACTGCTGAGCGAAGTAAAGCAGACAATTCCAGAATGGGACTTTAGCAAATGCATTAAGTGCGGAAAATGCTCGCAGGTCTGCAAAGAAAATGCAATAGTATTCGTCAAAGGAAAATATCCTATCTTTGTAAAAGAACAGTGCATTGGTTGCAATGCCTGCAGGATTATATGTCCTACAAAAGCAATAGGAAAAGCAGAGCAAAAAATAGGGTCTCTGTACTTTTCTGAGATAAATTCAAATCTGCACCTGATCAGCTCAGAGATGCTTATTACATACGAAGAAACAAGTCCGATTGTGAATGCATTAAAAAAAGAGGTGTCAAAGCTCAAGGATAAGTACGACTTTGTCATAATCGATACAGCAGCTGGAACTCATTGCAATGTTATCTCGGCATTGCTCGGCACTGACTTTGCTCTCGCTGTAACAGAACCAACACCTCTGGGAGCCCACGATTTAAGTTTGATCCTTTCGTTGACTAAAAAGCTTGACATTCCTGCATTTGTCTTGCTGAACAAGGCAAACATGGCAAAAAGCAAAGCAGAAGAAATCAGATCGATAGCAGCGCAATTCAACGCAGAAATCGTTTCAGAAATACCATATGATAAGAAAATATTTGAGGCGTATTCGTCTACAAATCTGGAAAAAATACCTGAAAGTCTATACAAGCCTCTAATCGACTTTGTAAAGAAAAAATGAAAACAATAACAGTAAGCTCTGGAAAAGGAGGAGTAGGAAAGAGCTCAATTACAGCAATAATTGCTTTGTATCTTGCAAGAAAACAAAACAAGCAACTTGTTTATGCAGACTGCGATGTTGATGCACCGAACGCGCACATTCTTTTAAATCTAAAAGAAAAAGATTTTTACGAAAAAGAGGAAATCTTTGCAAGCGAAAAAGCAACGCTAATCGCTGAAAAATGCATCCACTGCAAGAAATGCGTTTCAGAGGAGATATGCAATTTCAGTGCAATCTCATGGAACAAAGAAAAAAACATACCTGAATTCAACAAATACCTCTGCGAGGGTTGCGGCTCATGTTCTTTGATTTGTCCAGTAAAGGCAATAACTCTGAAAAAAGTGAAAAATGCAACATTCCGCATCGCAAAAACGAGCTACGGCTTTCCTCTTGTCACAGCCCAGCTTGAAATAGGAGAAAGCGGAAGCGGAAAAATAGTTACTGAAGTAAGGAAAAGAGCAGAAAAACTTGCAGAAAAAAACAAAGCAGACTTGATTCTAATTGATGGCGCTCCTGGTATAGGCTGTCCTGTCATCGCTTCAATCCAAGGAACAGATTATGTAATATCAGTTACAGAGCCAACTCCTGCAGCATTGCACGACCTCTCAAGATTGATTACGCTTGCCAAATATTTTCAAGCAAAAACAGGCATCATCATTAATAAATACAACTTAAACTTAAAAATGACAGAAAAAATTGAAACATATGCAAAAGAGCAAAATGCTCATTTGCTTGCCAAAATTCCGTATGACGAGCGTTTTATAAAAGCTTTGGTCTGGAAAGACGAAATATTACTTCAAACCTTATCTGAAATCTATGTACCAGAAATGCTGAAAACCATTCAATCTATTCAATCCTTTTCAATATAATCTCAGCCTTTCCTATTGCATGTTCTTTCAGTTCAAATCCAAGATCGTCCCATTTTAAACTAGAAAGATTCAGCTGTTTTTCGAGTTCAGCAGAAAATCGCGGCAGGATCGGCTGTAGCAGAATTGCAAGATTTTTAACAATGTTTGCACATATGCTTACAACTTCGTGAGCCTTGCAAACATCTTCCTTTATCACTTTCCACGGTTCTTCTTTTTGAAAATATGCATTTCCAAGCGACGATATTTTAAGAATATGCTTAACAGCATCTCTAAAGTTCAATTCTCTGTAGTATTCTTTAATCTTGTTAAATTCTTTTTTGCATTCAGTTATTACATGATGATCTTCTGAAAAACCTCCAATAGTGGATGCAAAATTCTTATTCAAAAAGGATAAAACCCTATAACAGAAATTTGCAATATTTCCAATCAGTTCTGTATTGATAAAGTGCTTGAACTCTTCTTCAGAAAAATCCACATCGCTTAGTTTTTTGCTTAGCATACTGGCATAATAGAGTCTGAGAAATTCTGGCTCTTTAAACCGTTCAATAAATTCCCTTGCAAGAATAAATGTTCCTCTGCTTTTGCTCATCTTTTCTTTTTCAACAGTAATCATTCCATGTACATATATTGCCTTAGGTAGATTAAATTCAGCACCCATTAACATTGCTGGCCAAAATAAGAAATGAAAATAAACTATGTCCTTTCCAATGAAATGAATAACCTCGCATTCGTCATTCTTCCAGTAGTCCCTGAAAGCATCAAGCCCGGTTTTTTTGCAGAATTCTTCTGTAGCGCTGATGTAACCTATCGGAGCATCAAACCATACGTAGAAAAATTTGTCTTTTGCATTTGGAATTTTGAATCCGAAATAAGGTCCGTCCCTGCTTATGCACCAATCATTTAAACCATGCTTAATCCAGTTTTTCACATAATTTACAATCTCTGGTTGCAATTCATTATTTTGCAGAAGCCAATCCTTAAGCTTGTCTGAAAAAGAAGAAAGTCTGAAGAAAAAATGCTCGCTTTCTCGCTTTTCAGGTCTCGCACCGCAAATAGCGCATCTCGGCTCTTTTAATTCAAACACATTGTAAGTTGAACCACACTTCTCGCAAATATCGCCATATTGCTCAGGAGCACCGC
The DNA here is from genome assembly GCA_964519225.1 of uncultured Methanosarcinales archaeon. Taxonomy (GTDB): domain Archaea; phylum Nanobdellota; class Nanobdellia; order Woesearchaeales; family B54-G15; genus B54-G15. The sequence continues at coordinate 22,197 of CAZFJK010000013.1, forward strand.
ATCTGGGACAGATTCCTCTGACAAACCTATCTGGTAAAAAACGCTTGCATTGCGGACAGTACATAACAAAAATTGGTTTTGTGTAGATATAGCCTTTTTTCCTTAATGTTTCAAAAAACAGATTTGTAAATTTTTCATTGATATGCGTATTAGTGTGCGAATAGCTATCAAACGAAATTAAAAATTTAGAAAAATCTTCTTTATGTTCTTGGTGAAAACGCATTGCAAAATCTTCTGGCTTCATTCCCTGCTTTTCGGCATTAACCTGAATTGGCGTTCCGTGCATGTCATCAGCGCACACATAAATGGCATCATCTCCAATCAATCTTAGAAATCTAACAAATATGTCTGTTTGGATATATTCTAGCAAATGACCAATATGCAGTGGACCGTTTGCATAGATAAGCGCCGAAGTTATAAGATATCTTTTCTTTGTCATGGAAAATATCCCTCGATATCCTTCATCTTTTTAGCTAAAGGAATCTTCTTTCCGCAATGCTCGCATTCAAAAATATATGCTTTTGTTCCTTTGAAATTTTTTAATTTGTACTCTGTCGTTGTCTCACCGCTTTTTCCGCAGAAAGGGCAAGTATATTTTATCTCTATCTTTAGATTTTTATCAATCTCTGAACAAGGAACTTTATAGCCGCAAACAGGACAAACATATTCCTTTGCTTTTTTCTGTACCTTTCCTTTCACAACAGGCTTTCCGAGATATCCTTTTCCGCACTTAGGGCATTTCGGCCTGTAAACCCAAGCTTTAACCTGTCCTTTACTTCCAAGCAATCTATTGGTGAAATAAAAACATTCTTCCATGCTCTTTGGTTCCTGCAATGCCATGCTTTAGTTCAGAGAAGAAATGATTTATAAAATTTCCTTTTGCTTTTGCTTTTCCACAAATTTTTTAAATTATTTTCCCTTTTAATCAAACAATGAAAAAAAGAGGTAAGAATAACATTGGGCTTCGTGATTTAGTTATTTCTTTATTAGCTCTCATCGTTTTTACTGGTCTTTTTTTCCTCGTTGGAAAATACTTCTTTCCAGAATTCTTTTCAACTGGATCAACGGGTTTTTTTGTTTATACTATCCAACCACCAGACTTTGAAGAACAGGAAAGTTACACCACAGCTACATCTATCAACCAATGTGGTTATAACATTACCTCACCAGGAAGTTATAATCTCTCGAGCGATCTGTTAAATTGCCCTGATTATGGAATAAAAATCAATGTGAGCGATGTCGTATTGGACTGTTTAGGCCATAAAATATCTTCAGCTAATGGGCTCGAGAACGGAATCGATACAGAAAATTCATTGACGAACATAACTATAACAAACTGCATAATAGAATTATTCTCATACGGCATTGAATTCGCAAACATTCAAAATGGGACAATTAAGCATTGCACTTTTATAAACAATTCTAATGATGGAATTAATTTTTTCAATGTTTCAAATATTGACGTTTTTTCAAATAGGTTTGTGAATAGCACTGTTGGTATAAAAGGCGATGCAAAAGAAAGCAAAATTCATCAAAACAACTTTTCAAGGATTATTCAATCAATACACCTTTATTCATCTTTTTTTACTACAAGTGCTAACAATACTATTTCAAATAATAGATTTATGTTGCATCTTCTAGGAAGCCAAGATACCTTGGGAGTTAAGATAGAAAATTCGTACAATGATATCATAGAAAACAATACGTTTGACACATTTCCAAATGGAAGTTTTGCTATATATGTATCTGCCTCGGAACCGCTCGGCACAATAATCAGAAATAACACCTTTACGAATACCGATACAAATATATTAATATACTACTCCTCTAGTACAAACTCAACTGTTCTTGTAACATCGAATAAGCACAATAATTGTAACATTGGAATAAATATTACTAACGCACATAAAAATAGAATCATTAATGATTCATTGAACTGTAAGAATATAAACATTTTTATTGAAAACACACAGCTTGAAAACAACATCACAGGAGCAATCATCTCTGGCGGGGATTTTGGAATTCGTCTTGAAAACGCAAGACATGTCAATATTAAAAGCTCTGAGATCAAAAACACCTTTACAGGTTTGTTCATAAAGAATAATTGTCCCTATACTTATGTATCAGATTCAAATTTTACTTCTAACTACTTTGGGTTTATCATTTATAATAACACAGACATTGTGGTATTAGACCTGGACAGATTTAATTCAAATACAAACGGCGGAAGCGTATTGCATTCTACCAACTTAACATTTATAAATGTAACAGCCAACAATAATTTAAACAATGGTTTAATTATAGATTTATATTCGAATCATATTAATATTTCATATTCAAATATAACAAACAACCAAGGCCACGGCGTTAAGCTTAACTTCTTCGCTCATCACAACACAATCAGCAATAACGAAATCACAAATAATGCAGGCTATGGCATATACATGGATTTCTATGCCACAAACAACACAATTCAATACAATGATTTATCAGGAAACACTCAAGGACCTTACTATGAAGGAGATTTCTGCACTGATAATACATTTACTGGAAATACCCCTTAAATAATGAGCCTTAAACACAGCACAAAACAAGCACAAACCTATTTTTGATACCGCTGATTTGATACCACTGAGAAGTGGATAAAAACCGAAAGATTTATAAATGAAGAACTTTCTTTAATTGTTACAATGCCAACTCAACAGCCACAAACACCAATGGATATTTGGAATGGAATTATAGGAAAGTATCAAAAGCTTGTAGACCAAGCTAACCAAGAACCTGACCCACAAAAAGCAATCCATGAAGCGCTGGATATCGATGGTCTAGATGCACAAGTTCAACAGTATATTGTAGATCGAGATGTACCTGATGAATTAATTAACAAGGTTAATTC